>NZ_AXBZ01000023.1:0-185823 GCF_000475295.1 Alcanivorax sp. P2S70 | reverse complement strand
CACTGTTCACTGTTCACTGTCGATGCCGAGACTCTCCCACATCGCATCCACCTTCTCCTTGACCGCCTTGTCCATGCTGATAGGGCGGCCCCATTCGCGGGTGGTTTCGCCGGGGAGTTTGCTGGTGGCGTCCAGGCCCATCTTGGAACCCAGGCCGGCCACCGGGGAGGCGAAGTCGAGATAGTCGATGGGGGTGTTTTCGACCATCACGGTATCGCGGGCCGGGTCCATGCGAGTGGTGATGGCCCACATCACATCTTTCCAGTCGCGGGCATTCACGTCGTCGTCGCAGACGATCACGAACTTGGTGTACATGAACTGGCGCAGGAACGACCACACGCCCATCATTACGCGCTTGGCATGGCCGGGGTACTGCTTCTTCATGGTGACGACGGCCATGCGGTACGAGCAGCCTTCCGGGGGCAGATAGAAGTCCACGATTTCCGGGAACTGCTTTCGCAAAATCGGCACGAAAATTTCGTTCATGGCTACGCCCAGCACCGCGGGCTCGTCCGGTGGGCGGCCGGTGTAGGTGCTGTGGTAGATCGGGTCGCGACGGTGCGTGATGCGCTCTACGGTGAACACCGGGAACCGCTCAACTTCATTGTAGTAACCGGTGTGATCACCGAATGGACCTTCATCGGCCATTTCATCCGGGTAGATATGCCCCTCGAGGACGAATTCCGCGCTGGCAGGCACCTGCAGGTCGTTGCCGATGCATTTCACCAGTTCGGTTTTGGAGCCGCGCAGCAAGCCGGCGAAGGCATACTCGCTGAGCGTGTCTGGAACCGGGGTGACGGCACCAAGAATGGTGGCAGGATCGGCGCCCAGGGCAACCGAGACCGGGAACGGCTCGCCGGGATGCGTTTGCTGCCATTCCTGAAAATCCAGGGCGCCGCCACGGTGGCTGAGCCAGCGCATGATCAGTTTATTGCGGCCGATCAGTTGCTGGCGGTAGATGCCCAGGTTCTGGCGTTCCTTATGGGGCCCACGGGTAATCACCAGCGGCCAGGTGACCAGCGGACCGGCATCGCCGGGCCAGCAAGTCTGGATCGGTAACTGGTACAGATCCACCTCGTCACCTTCCAGGATTTTCTCTTGGCAGGGCCCGCTGCTGGACACCTTGGGTGACATGCTCAAGACCTTGCGGAACACCGGCAGCTTATCCCAGGCGTCACGAAAGCCCTTTGGTGGCTCCGGTTCTTTCAAAAACGCCAGCAGTTCGCCAAGCTCTCGCAGCTCTTCCAGTGACTCCCGGCCCATGCCCAGCGCCACCCGGCGTTCGGTACCAAACAGATTGCCCAGCACCGGGGTCCCGAACCCCTTCGGGTTTTCGAACAACAATGCCGGGCCGCCAGCACGCAGGGTGCGGTCGCAGATTTCGGTCATTTCCAGATTGGGGTCCACTGGCACGGTGATGCGCTTGAGTTCCCCGCGCTGTTCCAGCTGGGTAATGAAGTCACGCAGATCGCGGTATTTCATGGCGTTCCTTGTTGGTAGGGGGAACCGGGGAAAGTAATTGAGCGAGTATAGCAGGCTGGATGTGAGCGGCGAGTCGAGAGCGGTGAACCTCGCTTTCGAGGAGGGCAAAACTCAAAATAGTTCCAGCGTGTTTTAGAAGATCGCAGACGCCCTCCAGATCGTTGAGTTCGGCGCCCATAAAACAAAACCCCGCCGGGGCGGGGTTTTGCGTATGGTGTTCCAGTGTTGCTTATTTGCGCTTCATGGACTCGAAGAATTCCAGGTTGGTCTTGGTCTGCTTCATGCGGTCAATAAGGAATTCCATGGCACCGATTTCATCCATTGGGTGAAGAACCTTGCGCAGAATCCACATTTTTTGCAGTTCATCTTCACCTACCAGGCGCTCTTCGCGACGGGTGCCGGACTTCTTGATATTCATGGCCGGGAAGACGCGCTTCTCTGCCACCTTGCGATCCAGATGCAGCTCCATGTTGCCGGTGCCCTTGAATTCTTCGTAGATCACTTCGTCCATCTTGGAGCCAGTGTCCACCAGGGCGGTGGCGAGGATGGTCAGGCTGCCGCCTTCCTCGATGTTTCGCGCGGCGCCGAAGAAGCGCTTGGGTTTTTCCAGGGCGTGGGCGTCAACACCACCGGTGAGGACCTTGCCTGAGCTGGGCTGTACGGTGTTGTAGGCACGGGCCAGACGGGTAATGGAATCCAGCAGGATCACCACGTCTTGCTTGTGCTCAACCAGTCGCTTGGCTTTCTCAATTACCATCTCGGCCACCTGAACATGACGGGCCGGAGGCTCGTCAAAGGTGGACGCCACCACTTCACCGCGCACGGTTCGTGACATTTCAGTCACTTCTTCCGGGCGCTCGTCAATGAGCAGCACGATCATGTGGGTTTCGGGATTGTTGCGGGCGATGGACTGGGCGATGTTCTGCAGGAGCATGGTCTTACCGGCTTTGGGCGGGGCCACGATCAGGCCGCGCTGCCCTTTGCCGATTGGGGCCACCAGATCGATCACCCGGGTGGTGATGTCTTCGGTGGAGCCGTTGCCTATTTCCATTGCCAGACGCTCGGTGGGGAACAGGGGCGTCAGGTTTTCAAACAGGATCTTGTTTTTTGCGTTTTCCGGCTTGTCGAAATTGATCTCGTTAACCTTGAGCATGGCGAAATAGCGTTCGCCATCTTTCGGGGGGCGGATCTTCCCGGAAATGGTGTCGCCGGTGCGCAGGTTGAAGCGCCGGATCTGGCTCGGAGAGACATAAATGTCGTCAGGGCCTGCCAGGTAGGAACCTTCAGCAGAACGAAGGAAGCCGAAGCCGTCCTGCAGGATTTCCAGTACGCCGTCACCATAAATGTCGGAGCCATTTTTGGCAGCGCGTTTAAGGATGGAAAAGATGACGTCCTGCTTGCGGGTTCTTGCCAGATTCTCGAGTCCGAGTTCTTTGGCAATGTCCAGAAGTTCTCCAATCGGCTTCTGCTTCAGTTCAGAAAGATTCATTGGCGGTCTGTTTTGGTCTTGGATGAATGAGAGGATGCACCACCTGCGGTGCCGCAGTTGTTATGAAAATCCGGTTATTTCGGAATCTGGCCCGGCAAGCCTAGAGGGCCATCAGGAATAAAAGGTAACCAGAGGTTCCGAAGGACTTACTAAAAGGGGGTGCTTGACTTAAAGCTGGTTCTGGAATCTACCACTCTGACAGGGGGCTGTCTAGAGTCTGGTGGGATGTAATGCCCCCGTCAGTAGACAGGGGCGTTACAAGGTGTTTCCGATCTTACAGTGTGCTGTCCAGGAAAGCGGTCAGCTGGCTCTTGGACAGGGCGCCCACTTTGGTGGCTTCCACGTTACCGTTTTTGAAGACACTCAGGGTGGGGATGCCGCGAACCCCATATTTCTTGGGGGTCTCAGGGTTGTCGTCAATGTTGATCTTGGCAATGGTCAGCTTGCCTTCGTACTCGCCGGCCAGCTGTTCCAGGATCGGCGCGACCATTTTGCAGGGGCCACACCACGGTGCCCAGTAATCGACCAACACGGGGCCGTCTGCATTGATGACCTGGGCTTCGAAGTCCGCATCGGTCACATTGATAATCTCGCCGCTCATTGAATTCTCCTGCTATAAAGGGATTGGCTGGCCCGGGCGAGGGCCGTTGCGCTGGGGAATAATATCAGGGTGTGGCCGGGCATTTTCAAGCAACCGCAGTCAATAATCCCGAGAGTTAGCGGCTATGACATCGTAACGCCATGATTTTTGGTTAGAATCGACCCAACGAAAGAAGGAGCTTGCATGGAGCACGGCGAACATCTGGCCGCCATTGATCTGGGGTCGAACAGTTTTCATATGGTGGTGGCCCGTCAGGTACACGGGGAAATCCAGATTCTGGATGGGCTATCCGAGAAAGTGCAGCTGGGCGCAGGCCTGGACAAGGATAATCGACTGGATGCCGATACCCAGGAACGGGGACTCGAGTGTCTGGGGCGGTTCGCTCAGCGGATTACCGGGATTCCCCGAGGCAGTGTGAGGGTGGTAGGCACCAACACCCTGAGACAGGCGCGCAACGCCCGGGAATTCATTGCCCGTGCCGAGGAGGTATTGGGGCACGATATCGAAATTGTGGCTGGCCGCGAGGAGGCCCGGCTGATTTATCTGGGGGTGGCGCACACCCTGGCGGATGATGCCGGGCAACGTCTGGTGGTCGACATCGGCGGCGGATCAACCGAACTGATTATCGGTGAGCGTTTTGAACCTTCTGAAACCGAATCCCTGCACATGGGCTGCGTCAGTTTTGCCAAACGCTTCTTCCCGGAAGGGGCGCTTACCGAGAAAGCGTTTGATCGTGCCGTCACGGCGGCCCGACAGGAAGTGTTGTCGATTCACGCCAACTACCGCCGGATCGGTTGGGTACAAAGCGTAGGGGCGTCCGGGACGATCAAGGCGATTAGCCAGGTCTGTGTCGAGAATGGCTGGTGTGAGAGCGGTATCACGCTGGATGCGCTCAAGAAAGCTCGCAAGAAGGTGCTGAAAGCGGAAAGCCTTGAGCGGTTGTCCCTCAAGGGGTTGCGCGAGGATCGGGTGCCGATTTTTCCGTCCGGGCTGGCGATTCTGTACGGTATTTTCGAACAGTTGGGGCTGGAGCAGATGGAGGTCTCGTCAGGGGCATTGCGCGAAGGGCTGCTCTACGATCTGTTGGGGCGGTTTGGTCATGAAGATGTGCGTGACCGTAGCATTCAGGCCTTGATGAACCGTCATCATGTGGAGCGCAGCCAGGCTGAGCGGGTGTGCGATACGGCCATGGCATTACTTAAGCAGGTTGCCAGCGAGTGGGGACTGGCGGGTGAGGACATGGCCGATTCTCTGCGCTGGGCGGCATTGCTGCACGAGCTGGGGTTGGCGGTGTCGCATAGCCAGTTTCACAAGCATGGCGCCTACTTGATCACCAATTCTGACTTGCCGGGGTTCTCACGCCAGGAGCAGCAGGCGGTAGCGGTGTTGGTACGAGGCCATCGCCGCAAGGTTCCGCTATCGGCGCTGGAGGATGTGCCTGAAGATGAGCGCGAGCCGCTGTTGCGCCTGTGCCTGGTGTTGCGCATCGCTGCGCGGCTGCACCATGCCCGCTGCGACGAAGCGATTCCCGATATTGGCCTCACCGCGGTTGAGCGCAAGCTGACCCTCTCGTTCCCGGCAGGCTGGCTGGAAGAACACCCTCTCACCCTCGCCGATCTGGAGCAGGAGCAAGAGTACTTTCAGCAAGCGGGCTGTGAGCTAAACTTGAGCTGAGTGTTCGCCCTATCGTTTGCTGGCAGGCCCGACAGGGGCGGTGCGGTCAGGGGTGGGAGCGGTTTCCACTGCGAATAAACGGCGTGGAGACTGCCCCTACCCCAAAGTATCCAGCAACGTCTGCTGCGCCATAAACCGTTCTTCCCCCTCTGCCGGCTGGGCGCGTTGGTAGCTGCCATCGGGCTGCAGTAACCAGGCACGGCTGTTGTCGCGCAAATAATACTGCAAGCCTTCTTCCAGCATCTGGCTCTTCAGCGCCGGGTGATTGATCGGGAAGCAGGTTTCTACCCGGTTGAACAGGTTGCGGTCCATCCAGTCGGCGCTGGAGCAATACAGCAGGTCTTCGCCGGCATGGTGGAAGTGGTAGATGCGGGTGTGTTCCAGAAAGCGCCCAACGATGGAGCGCACCCGAATGTTATCGGACAGCCCGGCGATACCCGGTTTCAGGCAGCAGATGCCGCGAACGATCAGGTCAATCTGCACGCCCGCCTGACTGGCGCGATAGAGCGCCTGGATGATTTTTTCTTCGGTCAGCGAGTTGAATTTGGCGATGATGCGCGCAGGCCGACCAGCCTGGGCTTCCACTGTCTCAAATTCGATCCATTCAACCAGTGACGGATGCAGGGTGAAGGGCGAATGTTTGAGCTGTTTCAGGCGGGCGGCCTTGCCCATGCCGGTCAGTTCCTGGAAGATTTTGTGTACGTCCTGTCCTATAGATTTGTCGCTGGTCATCAGGCCGTAGTCGGTGTAAAGCTTGGTGGTCTTGGTGTGGTAATTCCCGGTGCCAAGGTGGACATAACGCTTGATGCCATCCCCGTCGCGGCGGACGACCAGCAACATCTTTGCGTGAGTCTTGTAGCCCACCACACCGTACACCACGATGGCGCCGGCTTCCTGCAATCGGCGCGCCCCTTCGATGTTGGATTCCTCATCAAAGCGAGCGCGCAGCTCCACGATGGCGGTCACTTCTTTGCCGTTGCGCGCTGCGGTTTCCAGATGATCCAGAATTTCCGACTTGGTGCCGGTGCGATACAGGGTCTGCTTGATTGCCAGTACCTTGGGATCACGGGCAGCTTCTGCCAGCAGGGAAATGACCGGCTGAAATGACTGGAAAGGGTGATGCAGCAGCAGGTCTTCCTGGTCAATGGCATCAAAGATGGATTCTGATTTTTTCACCGTGGGGTGAATTTTCGGGGTGAAGGGCGGGTAGTGCAGGCGTGGCCGGTCCACGCTGGTAAACATCCGCGCCAGATTCACAGGGCCATTCACCTCGTAGAGGTCATCCTCGCCCAGCTCAAATTGCTCCAGCAGGTAGTGCATCAGATGCCGTGGACAATTGTCAGCCACTTCCAGGCGTACTTCGTCTCCGTAGCGACGGGAAAGTAGCTGGCCTTTCAGGGCGCTGGCCAGATCTTCTGCTTCTTCGTCCACTTCAAGATCCGCATTGCGAGTCACTCGAAATTGGTAGCAGCCAGTGGCTTTCATGCCCGGGAAAAGATCCGAGACATGGGCATGGATCATGGAGGAAAGGAAAATAAAATTATCGTCGCCGTCGCCACTGATTTCGTCCGGGATGCGGATCAGGCGCGGCAGCGAGCGCGGAGCAGGCACAATGGCCAGTCCTGTGGAGCGACCAAATGCATCCTTCCCATCCAGCGGCACGATGAAGTTTAAGCTCTTGTTGACCAGGCGCGGGAAGGGATGGGATGGGTCCAGTGCGATGGGGGTCAGAACCGGGTAGACCTGCTCACGAAAATACTTTTTGACCCATTCAGCCTGGGCTTCGGTCCAATCTTCGCGGCGCAGGAAGTCGACGCCTTCCTCGCGCAGTGCCGGTAACAGGATGTTGTTCAGGATGTGATATTGCCGGTCCACTGCTTCATGGGTGATGCGGCCGATTTCCCTGAGCAGCTCGGCCGGCAGCATGCCATCCGGGCCCGGTTGACCTGTGCCGGTTTCCAGCTTGTTGCGCAGACCCGCTACACGAATCTCGAAGAACTCGTCCATGTTGCTGGAAAAAATCAGCAGAAAATTCAGCCTTTCCATCAAGGGGTGGTTGTCGTCCATGGCCTGCTCCAGCACCCGCAGGTTGAACTGCAGCAGGCTCAATTCCCGGTTGAAGTAGTAGTCGGGGTTATTGAGGTCGATGGCGCTGTGCTCGCTGGCAATGTCATTCATGGTCTCGTCCTGAGCGGAACCGCAAGGGCCCTCTATTCCATGACATATATATGACACGGTAATGACAGGGAACGGGATTCACCCCTGTCCAGCTTAATCCTGCATGAACAAAGGGGAAAGAATGAGGCAGGTTCAATCATGGGAAGCAGACTGACAAAGCTTACTTTTCAGTGTCGCGGCAAAGGTGTAGAATGCGAATCGTTATCGTTTTTAGTATTTTTATATTTTGGAGCTTGCCAATGACTTGCCGATATCGCGCGATTTGGGGCGCGCCGCTGGTAGGGATGTCCCTGCTTTCTTTGTTTCCTGTGACGGTACTCGCTGAAGAGCCCTCTACCAATGTGATTCCTGCTGTAGAGGTAAGCGCCGAGGGCGCTGAAGAAGCGGGATATATCACTGAAAGGGAAACCGCCAAAACGGGCAAACTGGATGTGGCAGTGGAAGAGACACCATTTGCCATTAGTGTTGTAAATCAAGAGTTTATTCGTGATACCGGGGCCAAGAATATTCAGGATGCCCTACTTTACAGTTCGGGCGTCTATGCCGGTGCATTCGGGTTTGATACCCGTGGTGATTGGGCAAAGATACGCGGAATGGATGCGTCCTTTTATCTGGATGGGCTGCGCTCGATTTATGGCAGCTATAACAGTGTGCGCACCAATGTCTATGCTCTGGAACAGCTGGAGGTCCTGAAGGGGCCGTCTTCTGTGCTGTATGGCCAGTCTGAATTGGGCGGCATCATTAATTCCGTCTCGAAGCTCCCCAAGCCAGAGCAGCAGGGAGAAATCTGGGCGCAGGTGGGTTCCTATGACCGCAAACAGTTGGCGGCAGACGTTACCGGGCCTCTCTCAGAGGACGGGAAGTTACTCTATCGTCTGGTGGCGCTGAAGCGCGAAAGCGGTACCCAGGTGGACCATGTGGATGATGACGGTTTCCTTTTTGCGCCGTCTATTACCTGGCTGCCTACGGATAACACCAGTATTAGCCTGCTGTTTAATGCCCAGGAAAACTCAGGCGGCGTTTCGGCCCAGTTTCTTCCGGCCCAAGGGACTATCGAGCCTGGGGTGAGAGGTGATCTTCCTACGGAGACTTTTGTTGGGGAGCCTAGCTGGGATCGTTATGACCGCGAAAAAAATGAAGTCACCTTGTTTGTGGATCATCGTCTGAACGAGCAATGGAACATCGCTGCCACCGGCCGTTACACCTCCTCTGAAGCGGAAACCCGTGAGCACTGGGCATCGATTGGTTTTGGTGTTGCGCCCAATGGTGACACTGCGCGTACCATCTATATGGCGGATACCGGCACAGAGGTAACGAATTTTGATATTCGCCTTCAGGGTGATCTGAATCTCGGCATGACCCGCCACCGTCTGGCGGTTGGTGTTGATCGGCAGGACGCGCTCTGGGAGCAAAGCAACTATTACTACGGTTATGCCCAGGGTGGCACCATTAACCTTTATAACCCGGTATACGGCAATGTGAACTATGCGGCCCTGAACCCCGCTGACCGTCCGGATAACGAAATCAAGCAGACCGGGGTCTACTTCATTGACCACATGGATATTGGCAACTTCGCCATTTCCGGGGCGCTGCGTCACGATGATTCAACCAATACCACTCTGGCGGTTACAGGGCCGGATACCAAAAGTGATGATGAAGAAACCACAGGCCGCCTGGGTTTGATGTATCACTTTGATTTTGGGTTGTCCCCCTACCTGAGCTATGCGCAGTCATTTACTCCGAATCTGGGAACGGATGGATTTGGGGAAAGCCTCGATGCGTCGACAGGTGAGCAGGAAGAGGCCGGTGTCAAATACGTGAGTGAGAGTGGAGATCTCTCCGTGACTGCCGCTTACTTCTACATCGAAGAAACCAATCGCGTGATCCAGGGGTCGCAGCCGCAGTCAGTTGACCAAGTTGGCGCCAAGTCTGAAGGTTGGGAGCTGGAAGTGAAGAAAATGCTGGGAAATCTGGAACTTCAGGCCAGTATGACCGACCTCCGGGCCATCGATGACGATAGCGGTGTTCGGTTGCCTTACGTGGCGGACCGGCTTGTTTCTGGCTGGGGTAAGTATGAGCTGGAAAATGGTCTGCGCTTTGGTGCCGGGGTACGTTATATCGGTGACAATGTGGGCTTCGGCGGCGCGCCGAAGGTACCGTCCCAGACATTGTATGATGCGATGCTGGGCTATGGGATCCAGAACTGGGATTTCAGCATGAACGTCCAGAATTTGACGGATGAAGAGTACGTTTCCTGGTGCCGAAGTGCCGGTACGGATTGTGGTTTCGGTGAGCGCCGTACCATTACGGCAAATGCCCGTTACCGTTTCTAGGGATCGGCCACAAAAAAAACCGGCGCATGCGCCGGTTTTTTTGTGGGTGACCAGGGTCGGTTACCCCTGAAAAATCCATGAAGGCTGCACAGTCTCTAGCTGTTGCATCTCTTCTTCCGTCGGCGCGCGGGCGTCAGCGGTCGCGATGGCGGAAATGGCAAGTCCCAGTACCAGTATCAGGGTACGCATAACATGACTCCTCGGGTCAGTGACCCAATCTCAGAAAAGTATCAGCGCGAATAAAAGCGGCGAAATCATAACCACTTTGTGCCGATAGCCATTGGCTGCAGCACGGCCGGGCGGGGCGTTGCGGTGTATCCCTCCCGACGAGCGACTTGATTTATACCGTATAGTGTAAATACACTAAAATAAAGCGTCATGCTTGCCGCCCTCCCTGCAGGGTGGCAGCGCTTTCGCATTTTTAGTGTATATACATCAAGGAGAAGACGATGAAGGCGTTCCTGATTTTGATGGCGTTGTTCAGCCGGATTGCTCCCGCCAGAGCCAGCCGCATGGCGTTAAAGATGATGACCACGCCGCGGGTGGCGGCGGTCCGTCGTGACAGCAATCCGGCCCTGCGGGATGCCGGTGAGTTCATGCCGGTAGGGACCCGCGCTCGATGCTGGGTGCGCCCGGGCGGGCCACGGCGGGCGCTGTTTGTGCATGGCTGGTCAGGGGATGTGTCGCAGTTTCACGCGCTTTTGGAGACCGTCGATCCGTCGGATTGGACCTGTTTCGTGCTGGAAATGCCTGGTCACGGAGTGGTGGCGGACGGACCATCGAATGTGGGGGAGTTCATCACGACGGTTAGAGCCGCGCTGGAACAGATGGGAGAGCCGGTGGATCTGGTGGTAGGGCATTCCATGGGGGCGTCGGCGTTGGCCTTTGTGCTGGCGGAGCGCCCGGAAATTCCGCAGGCCGTGTTGATCTCGGCGCCAACGGACTTTCGCGCGGTGGTCGGTCGCATGGCGAGTTTTCTTCGCTTCGGCGCCCGTGCCCGGCAGGGGTTGCTGGACGCCATGGCGGACCGGGTCGGGATCGGTTATGAGGTGCTGGATATTGCGCGCCGGGGGCGTGGCATCGAGAGTGAGGTGCTGGTGATCCACGACACGCTGGATCGGGAAGTCCCGTTTAGTGATGCCCTGCGTCTGCATCAGGCGCTACCCCATGCCAGCCTGTTTCAGACCCAGGGGCTCGGGCATCGGCGGTTGCTGGAGGCGTCCCAGGTCCATGCCGCCATTGAGGCGTTTGTGCAGCCGGCGGCGGCCGTCAGAGTGTCTGCTTGACCTGGCGGCTGAAACCGCGCAATTCACGGGCGATGTCAGCCCAGTTGGCGGCACCGACCAGCGACTCGAATTGCTGCTGGGCGTGCTGCCAGCCCTGCAGGGCTTGCTGGTAGCGTGCTTCACCGTCTGCGGTCAGGCTCAGGCCCAGGGCGCGTTTGTTGCCGGTGGGGGCTGCCTGCACCAGACCGTTGTCGATCAGTTTGTCCACGGTCCGTTGCAGGGAGGTACGCTCCATGCCCAGCAGTTCCGCCAGCTGGAAAATGGATTCCGGCGGTCGCGCCTTGATCGCATTGAGCACGGAAAACTGGGTGATGCGCAGGCCGCTGTCCGCCAGGCTGCTATTGAACAGCCGGGTCACCAGCCGGGAAAACACCCGGGAGTGCAGGGCGGCGCATTGCAGGCCGACCTGCTCGGGATCGGGGGTAGGGCGTTGGCGGCTCATGCGAAAACTCCGGATAAAGTGTGCATGCATTATATGGCCGCACCGGCCCGGGTTGGCAAATCAGCCGTTCAGTTTGATGGCGGCGGCCTTGGCAAAGTAGGTAAGAATACCGTCGGCCCCGGCGCGCTTGAACGCCAGCAGGGATTCCATCATGACCTTGTCCTGGTCCAGCCAGCCGTTCTGGAAGGCCGCCATGTGCATGGCGTATTCGCCACTGACCTGATAGGCATACACCGGTACCTTGAACTCGTCCTTCACCCGCCGCACCACGTCCAGATAGGGCATGCCGGGTTTGACCATCACCATGTCGGCCCCTTCGGCCAGATCCAGGGCAATTTCATGGAGGGCTTCATCGGAATTGGCCGGGTCCATCTGGTAGGTGGTCTTGTCCGCCTTGCCCAGGTTGCCGGCGGAGCCCACCGCGTCCCGGAAGGGGCCGTAGTAGGCGCTGGCGTACTTGGCGGAGTAGGCCATGATGCGGGTATGGATGTGGCCGTGGGCTTCCAGGGCGTTGCGGATCTCGCCGATGCGGCCGTCCATCATGTCAGACGGGGCGATCACATCCGCGCCGGCCTCGGCCTGGGACAGGGCCTGTTTGACCAGGGCGTCCACGGTCTCGTCATTGAGCACATAGCCGTTGTCATCAATGATGCCGTCCTGGCCGTGGGTAGTGAACGGGTCCAGCGCACCGTCAGTGATGATGCCCATCTCTGGCACGGCTGCCTTGATCGCTCGCACGGCGCGCTGGGCCAGCCCTTCCGGATTCCAGGCCTCGCGGCCGTCCAGGGTTTTGACGTCCGACGGGGTCACCGGGAACAGGGCCATGGCGGGAATGCCCAGCCTGGCCAGCTCCTCCGCTTCCTTGACCAGCAGGTCGATGCTCATGCGTTCGACCCCCGGCATGGACGGCACCGCTTCGGTCTGGTTGCTGCCTTCCAGCACAAAGACCGGGTAGATCAGATCGTCCACGGTCAGGGTGTGCTCGCGCATCAGACGACGGGAAAAATCATCGCGGCGCATACGACGCAGACGGGTGGCGGGCCAGGGGGCACGGGTGACAGACATGGGGTGGAATCCTCTAGTAACATGGGGCGCCTGATGCGAACCCTGCCGGTGGCAGCCATGTGTGCATGGCAATCCGGGCTTCGGGACGATCCCCACAGGCGCGGTGCCTGAGGCCGGGTCGTAGGGATGACATCAGACGCAATCACGAGAGTTTAGCAAGAGCCGTAGACGATGGAAAAACAGCCGGCCTTTCATCTGGCCTTTCTGGTAAATGATCTGGAAGACGCGGCAGATTTTTATGTCCGGGTGCTGGGTGGTCGCCGTGGTCGCGATGCCCCGAACTGGATCGATATCGATCTGCACGGCCACCAGTTATCGTTGCACAAGGGTGAGGGTCTCACCCCGATCCAGGGCTACAGCGAGGTGGATGGTCATCCTGTTCCCATGCCTCACTTTGGGGTGGTGCTGGATTTTGCGAGCTGGGAAACCCTGGCGGCGCGGATCCATGAACACCAGTGGCCGTTTCTGCTCAAGCCTCGCGAGCGGTTTATGGGGCAGCCTGCCGAGCAAGGCACATTCTTCGTGCAGGATCCCTCCGGGAACACCCTGGAATTCAAGGGGCTGCGCGAGCTGGAACGGATTTTTGAGGTGTAGCCATGGGCCGCTGGCGACCGAAGGGCAAGCCCGCCTCCAAGTACATTACCGCGGAAGGCTACCGCAAACTGAACGATGAGCTGCAGTATCTGTGGAAGGTCAAGCGTCCCGAGGTGACCCAGGCCGTGCAGGAGGCTGCCGCTCAGGGGGATCGTTCGGAAAATGCGGAATATATTTACGGCAAGAAGCAGCTGCGGGAAATCGATCGGCGAGTGCGCTTTCTCAGCAAACGACTGGATGACATGACGGTGGTAGAGCGGCTTCCGGAAGACCAGAGTCGGGTGTTTTTTGGTGCCTGGGTTGAGCTGGAAAACGAGCACGGTGATCTTGAGACCTATCGTCTGGTGGGACCGGACGAGACTGATGCCGAGCGTAGCTATATCAGTATTGATGCGCCGTTGGCACGGGCCTTGCTGAAAAAACAGGTAGATGACGAGGTAGAAGTGCGAACCCCGGCGGGGGAGCGTTGTCTGTTCATCAATCGTATCTGGTACGTGAAAGCGTAACCACCGAAGGGCGGAAATAGGCGTGAGCCCATCCCCGCCATTGTCAGCGGAGATTGCCGAGACAATTTCCACCCTGCGAACAGAGGAATTATTCGCCCATGAGCGCCAACCGACGCGTCTGGTTTTTTATCCGGAAATCCCTGCTGGGCGGGCTGACCATTCTGTTGCCCATCTCCATCATCGTGTTCTTTTTCCGCTGGATCTACCAGACGGTGACGGACATGATTTCCCCGTTTACCTCGGTGTTCATCAATGCCTTTGGACTGCCCAAATTTGTAGCCGACTGGCTGGCGGTGCTGGCGGTCATGGTGTTGTGTTTTCTGGTTGGTACCCTGGTGGCAACCCGGTTGGGCAGCTGGCTGTGGCAGCAGTGGGAAGAGAATGTCATGACCCGGTTGCCCGGCTATACCACAGTGCGGGAAGTGATTGCGCAGCTGATGGGCAACAGCAGCGACAGCCCGTTCAGCCGCGGTGAGGTGGCGCGGGTCTGGCTGTATGGGCGCAACGTGGATGTGTCGGTCACTGCCCTGGTCACATCCCGCCATGCCGATGGCCACGTTACGGTGTTCGTGCCTACCGGCCCCAATCCCACCAGTGGCTTTATCTATCATGTGGATGAAACGCTGGTGGAACTGCACCCGGAAATCGGTGTGGAAAACATGATGAAAACCGTGGTCGCCTGCGGCGCCGGCACCGCATCGTTGTTCAAGACAGACTCCCCGAAAAAACCGTAACCTGCTCCGCGCTGAAGCCGCTGCAGGAGTCCGGAAAACCGGGCGGCAGCGCGGAGTTAAAAGGGCCTCACAATCGAGTCACGAAAAGCGAGTTTCGAAAGGCAACAAGTTTGTGGCGTTTGAAGGCCCAGGTCTTGATCTTCGAAACTCAAAACTCGTCCGACATTCTCTCCGCACTCAACTCCACCGATTTCTCTGCCAGCGCATCGTGCATGAAATCCCGCATGGCTTTCAGATAACGCCCCTGATCCAGATGCAGCATGTGGTTGCCCGGGAACCAGTGGATATCGCAGTCCTGCCAGTGTTGTTTCAACAGGAAACTGTGCTTGGGAGGCGCAAAACGATCGCCGGCACCGCCGATGATCATGCGGCCCTTGTGGGGTACCTGGCAGGGCCAGGTGAGCGGCGAGTGTAGCGCCGTGAGTTGGCGCAAGCCGGCCAGATCCGTGTCGTATACTTTGTGGAACAGCGGGAACTGCAGGTTCACCGGGAACCAGCTTTTCATCAGGTCCATGATGCTGACCAGCGGTACATTGGGAATGGCGAAGGACAGGTCTTTTTCCAGTGAGGACAGCAAGCCGGTGGTGTAGCCCCCCAGCGAAATGCCGGTGGCGCCGATGGCCGGGCTGCCCTCGTCGCGCAACATGTCGAGAAAAATGCGCAGGTCATGAATCGCCTGGGCAAAGGTCTCGTTCAGCATGGCCATGCCCTGGCTGAAGAACTGCGCGCCACTGAACGGTGCCAGCGCGCCCTTGCGACGGCCATGGAAGGGCAGGGTGTAGAGCAACACATCAAACCCTTGTTTGTAGAACCAGGGCAGGGCCAGCCAGCGGGTGTTCAGCCAGTACGGATCGGCCACAAAGCCATGAATCATGACCAGGGTCGGGCGCGGTTCGCCGTGGTGCTTCCAGTGTTGGGCGCAGGCAATGCGGTTGCGACGGTGTGCCTGGTAACGTTCGCTCAGGGCCGGGTTCACGGTGTCGAACGGGGAACGAAACTGCAGGGTGTGGGCCTGGCCGTCTTCCGGCTGGAAGTGGTAGCGGGCCACCGGGCCTCGCTGGATTCTGGGGCGCACGGTGGGCGGGCGGAAAAAGTGTTGCGGGTCACCGCTGTCCAGATACTGGCGATAAAACGCCACCAGGTCGCGCTCTTCTTTTTGCTGGCGCACATTCAGGCTGGCGGGCAACGCGGCGGCGCCGGCCATGCACGCCAGCCCGGTGCGGGCCAGGGTGTCGACGCCGGCGGTGTAATCGATGCGCCAGCGCGTGTCGTTGTCGGCCAGGAAGTGGTCTGGCATGGCGTGAAACCCGCGTGGCAGGGTTTGCCACCAGGGTTGGGTCAGCCGGGGAAGATCATCATCACAATAGTCCTCCGGCCGGATGCGCGGCAGTTCGGTCATGGCCTGCTCCCGTCGTTATTCTGCGATGTCTCAGTAGACGCTGCAGGAAAGAGTGCTGCAATGACCGAATCTGTCGCAGGGTAGGCGGTCAGAGGCTTTTGATGAAACCGACAATGCGTTTCAGATCCTGGCGGGCTTCCGGCAGTAGCGGCACCATGATCGGCCAGACATGGAACAGGCCGGGTCGCTCGATCCATTCCACCTTCACTCCCGCCTGTTCGGCCGCCCGGCGTACCAGCTTGCTGTCTGAATAGAGCACTTCGTCCGGGGTGACCGTGATCAGTAGTGGGCAGATGCCTTCATAGTTGCCCTTGCAGGGCGATGCATAGGGATGGTCGCGGTCATTTTCATTGGGGATATAGAGGTTGATGGCCGAGCGTACAATGTCGGCTGACAGCATGGCGTCACTGGCATCCAGCGCATCCAGCACGCGGTCGTCCGGAGTGGCGTTGCTGCCCGGCGACAGCAGGACCGCACAGCGCGGTTGTGGCAGACCCTTGTCACGGATATGCAGCAGGGTGGCAAGGGTGAGCCCGCCGCCAGCGGAGTCGCCAGCGATCACAATGTCCTGTGGCTGTTTGCCAAGGCCCAGCAGGTATTCATAGGCCTCCATGACCCGATTGACCGCCTCCGGGTAGGGGTGCTCGGGGGCAAACGGGTAGGTGGCCAGATACACCTCGCCTTTCAGTTTTTTGGCCAGACGACCGGCAAGGTTGTGGTAGGTGCGGGTGACGCCGCCAACATAGGCGCCACCATGCAGGTACAGCACGGTGACGGCGGGGTTCGCCACACTCAGGCGTTCGCCACGAAACTGGGGCTGATCCACCTGGCTGAGTTTTACCCCGAAAGGCATCAGGGTCAGGCTGGGGGTGCTGTTGAACACCTTGCGAAGGTGGCGAACCACCTGCTCATCACTCAGTCCTGAACGTTTGATGGTGCGCCGGGTTACGGCTTTAACGAGGGTCGCCTGAAGACTCATGGGGAATCCGCTGTGTTGTTATTCAGGGCATCTACCTTAATGGCCGTTCCGTCTGAATGGCAGGGGTGAAGAGGCCAGTAAACAGTCGCTTGGGGTCAGGTTTGCGGCATAACAGGCCAATCGGGTTGATCGAGCTTGTGGTATGCGGGCGGCTTGCCTATGTTGCAGTGTGGTTTTTACGACATTGAGGCAGGTCATGCAGTCAGGAACAGTCGCCAGCAATGGTATTGAGCTTTTCTACGAAAGCCGCGGCCCCGAGAATGGGGAAGCGATTGTGTTCGTTATGGGGCTGTCTGCCCAGATGGTGTTCTGGCCGGAATCGTTGCTCGACAGTCTGGTTGAGCGGGGCTACCGGGTGATCCGCTTTGATAACCGGGACGTGGGCAAGTCGTCGCGTATTCGTCGGCGTCTCAAGCATGGTCCGCTCACGGCCATCATGCGGGGTTATATCGGTCTGTCTGTCGATGCCCCCTACACGCTTCATGACATGGTGGACGATACCGTGGGCCTGCTGGATGCGCTTGGCATCGACAAGGCCCACTTGGTTGGGGCATCCATGGGCGGCATGATCAGCCAGCTGATGGCGGGTAAATACCCCGAGCGGGTGTTGTCACTTAGCTCCATCATGTCGAGCAACAACAGCCGTCTGGTGCCGCCGCCGAAGCCGGAGGCCCTGAAGGCGCTGGTGGCGCCGCGGGTGAAAATTGAAACAGAAGACCAGTTTGTGGCGTTCGGTCTTGAGATGATGGGCAAGCTGGCGGGCACTCTGCCCCAGGGGCGGGACGAGCTGGCAGACATTTATCGCCAGTGCTGGGCGCGCGGCATCAACCCGTTGGGGATTCGTAACCAGTTCCTGGGGATTGTCGCTACCGGTGCCCTGACACCCTGGCTGAAGAAAATCACCTGCCCGACCACCGTTATTCACGGTGGCGCGGACCCGCTGATTCGCCCTGCAGGCGGCAAAGCTTCTGCCCGTCATATTCGCGGCGCCAAGTTGGCGATCCTGCCGGGCATGGGGCACGACTTCCCGCCGTCCTTGCTGCAGCGTATGGGTGAGCTGATTGCCGAAACCGCGGGGCGTGCCAATTCGGTGGGACAGCCAGCGGTGGCATGAGAGAGTGAACAGTGAACAGCGCGCGGTGGCGGGCTGTTTTTGCTGGAAGGGATGAGGCCGCCCCTGTCAGAGGGGGCGGCCTTTTGTTTGGCTTATCGCGGATTTCCGGGAAAGCCTGATTTAATCCTCCTTTGCCGTAGGAGCGTCGCTGGCGGCGCGATTCCCAACGCCCAAAATCGCGCCGCCAGCGACGCTCCTACAAAGAAACCGATCCGCGCTCTGTACCCTGGTGATGCCACCTGTGGGAGCTTGCCTGCAAGCGATTCTCTCCCCCATCGCCTGCAGGCAGGCTCCCACACAGAAATAGAAAACACCCTGCAAGGAGAGTCGGATCTTCGCTCGCTCACCTTGCGGGCGTTCCTTCGCTACGCTCGCTGGTGGCGCGATCCCGGACCAGGATCAAAAGCATTTTCACCACAGAGGGCACAAAGGGTACTGAGGAAAGACGGCTGTTCTCTATGGGCGATTCCCGTTAATCCGCGATGTGCCTTTTGTTTTTGGGGGCGTTACTGGGGTGGAGCTTAGGCTCGATCCATGGGGAAGCTGATGACCTGATCGATGCGGCCGGCCTTTTGTTGTGCCATGAGCAATCTTTCTACCCCCATGGCCACGCCGCTGCAGTCTGGGAGGCCGTGATTCATGGCCGCGAGCAGGTGAGTGTCCGGAGCCATGGGGGGGAATCCCTGCTGTTTTCGCACGGCGTTGTCCTGCTGAAAGCGGCGCGATTGCTCCTGCGGGTCGGTGAGCTCCTGGTAGCCGTTGGCCAGCTCCAGCCCGCGGTAATAGATCTCGAAGCGTCTTGCGACCAGTGCGCCGTCACTGTCCTCATGGGTTTGTGCCAGCGCGGCGGCCCAGCCGGGGAAGTCACTGACCACCGAGAGCTGGTCGACAGGCAGGGTGGTTTCGACCTGTGTCGCCATCAAGTAATCCACTGCCGCGGTTTTTTCCAGACCTGCCGGGGCGCCATGGTGCTCGGCGCATTTTCTCAAGGCTTCGTCTGTGGCGGTCAGGGGGTCCAGGCCGGTGGCCTGCAGGAAGAGGGAGCGGAAGCGATAGTGCTGACGGCAGGCATCCGGAAACAGCTCGGCCAGCAGCGCCAGGCACTCGTCGATCAGCTCCTTGAGCGCAAAGCCGGGGCGGTACCACTCCAGCATGGTGAATTCCGGGTTGTGTCTCCCTCCGGCTTCGCCATCTCTGAATGCCTTGCAGGTCTGGTAGATCGGTCCACTGCCGGCGGCCAGCAGGCGCTTCATGTGATACTCGGGGGAGCTCTGCAAATAGCCGTAGCCGGGTACCGGTATGCACTGGATGTGGGGGTCGCTGACGCCGAAGTGCGCCAGTTGTGGGGTGTCCACTTCCAGCACTTTGCGGGCATCAAAAAAGGCGCGCACCGTGCCTAGCAGCTCGGCGCGCGCCTTGATGGCCTCGAGGGAGGCGGTGGGGAGCCAGTCGCTCACGCCTAGCTCTTGATGCGGCCCACGTAGTCACCGGTACGGGTGTCGACCTTGACGATTTCTCCGGTCTGAACAAACAGCGGAACACGGACCACTGCACCGGTGGTCAGGGTGGCAGGCTTGCCGCCAGTGCCCGCGGTGTCGCCCTTCAGGCCCGGGTCGGTTTCCACGATTTCCAGTTCCACGAAATTGGGGGGGGAAACGGACAGCGGCTCGCCGTTGTAGAGGGTGATCTCGCACACGTCCTCTTCTTTGAGCCACAGCTTGGCATCGCCCACGGCGGCCTCATCGGCGGCTTTCTGTTCGAAGGTGGTCTGGTCCATGAAGTGCCAGAACTCGCCATCGGCGTACAGATACTGCATGGACACGTCCATGACATCGGCACCTTCCAGAGAGTCGCCAGACTTGAAGGTGCGCTCCCAGACCTTGCCGGATTTCAGGTTGCGCAGCTTGACGCGATTGAAGGCCTGGCCCTTGCCGGGCTTCACAAATTCGTTCTCGATGATGGCGCAGGGGTCGCCGTCGAGCATGACTTTCAAGCCAGACTTGAATTCACTGGTAGAATAGTTGGCCATAAATAATGTTCCAAAGGTTGATGTATGGCATTGGAAAGGCTGGCAATGATAACGCAGGACGCGCCCGGTTGGGAGTTACCCGACTGGCGGCGTCAGCAGGCCGATCTGATCACGGATCCGGCGGAGCTGCTGTCAATGCTGGGATTGGCAGCGGATGCATTGCCCGAACAGCTGGCGGCGGCCCGGGATTTCCCGCTGCGGGTGCCCCGTGCCTATGCGGCGTTGATGACGCCCGGTGACCCGGATGATCCCCTGTTGCGGCAGGTCATGAGCGTGCCGGAAGAGCTGCTGGAGCAGCCGGGGTACACCGCCGACCCGTTGGACGAGTCCGATCACACCCCGGTGCCTGGCCTGCTGCACAAGTATCACGGTCGCGCCCTGCTGGTGGTGACGGGCGCCTGTGCGGTGCACTGCCGCTACTGCTTCCGCCGGCATTTCCCTTACCAGACCCATCTGAGCGGCAAGCGCTGGGAGCAGGCTCTGGCATGGTTGTCAGAGCGGCCGGATATCAACGAGGTGATTCTCAGTGGCGGTGACCCTCTGACGCTCAACAACCGTCGCCTCGGGCAGTTGCTGGAGGGGCTCGCCGCACTCCCGCATCTGGTGCGGTTGCGGGTTCACAGCCGGACCCCGGTGGTGATTCCGGAGCGCCTGGACGACGGACTGCTGGCGCTGATGGCCGACCCGCGCTGGCGATCGGTACTGGTGTTGCACGCCAATCATCCCCGGGAGCTGTCGCCGTCGCTGCTGGAGCGTACCCGGCAGTGGCAGCGGGCTGGCATCACGCTGCTGAATCAGAGCGTGTTACTGGCGGGGGTCAACGACGACCTTGAGACGCTGGTGAGACTGTCTGAGCGTCTCCATGAGGGGGGGATTATGCCGTATTACCTGCACCTTCTGGACAAGGTTCAGGGGGCGGCCCATTTTGCCGTGTCGGATGATCAGGCAAGGGGCCTGCATCACCAGTTGCGCGGTCGTTTGCCGGGCTTTCTGGTTCCGCGGTTGTCCAGGGAAGAGCCGGGTGAGGCGGCCAAAACGGTGCTCGCTGGCTGAAAGCCTGAAATAGCAAGAACTTGCGACATTTACAGTCATGTAACTGTGTCGTAAAGTCATGTGACACAGGACTCATAATAAGGAACCCGGTTTGGCGCCTCGCATGCGCTGGCTTCTGGCCCGCAGGGGGAATAGGTGCTACGCAAAGGGTTTCTCAACAAGAACCCGCAGGTAGCCTGGATGCCGCCGAGATAAGGACTATCTTCATGGAGCAACCAGCCCAGACGGTACGGTTGAAACTGCCCGAGCAGGACTTGCCGCACCTGACGCTAGGCGCTGACCAGCCAAAAAAATTGCAGCAGTGGGTAGACGCTCTGCCGGTAATGAACATGGGGGAAACGGCCAAGCAGCTGTACCAGTTCATTCAGGAGCTAAATCGCTTGCCGCTGGATTCCAAGGTGCGCTTCCAGTTACTGGAAATTGTCCGCCCTTCTATTCTGCACGTCTGCCAGTCCCTCCAGAAACATTACCTGAACCAGGCTCTGGTGCTACCGGAGAAGGCTCGCCGGGTGGCGAGCCTGGCTCAGGCGTTGCAAGGGCATCTCGCCAACGGCTATAAGCTGGTTTCTGTCCGGGCGGTGCGTCGTTTTGGCGACAAGGCCGCCCGTAAATCCATCACTATTTCGATTCACCGAGCGATTTCTGCGCTTGGCGACACTTTGCTGCGCTGTTATCAGTTGTATTTCCCCAGCCCTCGTAACCTCTGGCTGGAGTTGCATCAGCTGTTCTTGTTGGCAGAGCTTCACGGTATTGCCGATAGTCCGGTTGAAGATGTGGGGGGCGAGTCTACGATTCAAGCGGCGTATGCGCGCTGTTTGCTGCTGGCAACAAGCAAACCCAATCAATTGCGCCAGCAGGAGCTGGCGTTAGTGTATCAAGGGGCATACAGCTGGGCGTCACTGGTCTCCATCCGTGAGGCCAGCAGCGACGACGACTTGTTTGTGTTTGACCTGCAAGCCGACCGTCCACCGGTTTACCGGACCCATGCATCGCAGGCTTCTGAAAGCTGGCGTTACATCGATTCTGCGAAACTGACCGAAGCTATGTTGGCCTGGCGCAGTGATCCGGATGAGGAGACCCTGGCGGTACCGAAGGGGCTGGAAGAAGGATTGATGGATCACCTGCAACAGGTCTGGGGCGCACTTACCGAACGCGCATTCAAGCGGATGCCGGAGAATGGTGAAGTCGAGCTTTGCTTCGGGCTGGTGGGGGTGCACTACTTTCTTTCTGGCAAGGTGCCCTTTGAGGCTATCGTCGAACGAGGCAATCTTTCGGTGCTGGGCGAAGAGGAAGAAAATAACCCTTTCCTGCTGAACATCAAGATGACCTCCAAGGAAAAGCAGCATAAGTCAGACCCTTGGGCGTCGGCGTATCAGTCTGACTTCGTCGGTGAAACCATTGAGATGGATAGCTCTACCGGCAGTAAAGCGGCAGAAGTGCGATTGCCTGAGAGCTATCACTGTCAAAAGGTCAATGCCAGTCCGGGAGGCTACTGCCTCTCCTGGCAGGGGAATACCCCCAGTCTGCTTCGCACCGGAGAATTACTGGCGCTTCGCGACAGTACGCATAGCCAGTGGATGCTGGCGGTGGTTCGCTGGGTGACGCAGTTGCCAAACCACGGTGCCCGTTTTGGTGTGGAGCTGCTGGCGCCAGGCGGGCGGCCTGTGGCGGCCCGGGCGCTGCGCAAACAGGGACAGGAAAGTGATTACATGCGCGCCATCCTGTTGCCAGAATTGTCGGCGGTAGGGCAACCTGCCACCTTGTTGCTCCCTACCGTAGGTTTTAATGAGGGGGTGAAGGTGGAATTGGTTGAGCAAGGTGAGCCCAGTCGCGTACAGTTGCTGCGACGCGTGCAGGGGGCATCAGGGTTCAGTCAGTATCCGTTTCGGGATTTGGCGGCGCCTGCGACTCCCCCACCGAAGCCGCCTTCCGAGGACGGTGAGGACGATGAACTGGATTCTATCTGGTCCAGCCTATAATAATAAAAGAGGGTGGCGGATACCGGCACCTGAATACTGAATTTGCCGTGAGGATGCGGCAACTGAAGTTGTTCTGCCATGGGTCAGGTGCTTCCCTTGTGCTGGGTGTATGGGTTTCCATGCTTCGGCTGTTCGGAAGTTGCCATAACAGGATTGTTCGACGGTATGGCAGACAGAAGTGGTGACTGACCCATGAGCTATGCCCTGGACAACCTGCGTTTGCTGATCGCCCATGATTCACAGGACGAGGCGGAGCAGTTGATCAATATGCTCCGGAATGCGGGCAGGGCCACCCGGGCGCAGTTGGCTCTGGGAGAAGATGACCTGCTGCGGGCACTTAAAGCCGGCGCATGGGAGTTAATGCTGTGCCGCCCTACCTTTGGTGATGGCACCTTCGAGAGTGCCATGGGGCACCTCAATCGGTTGGGGAAGGCGATCCCCGTTATCCTGCTTGAAGATGATTTTTCCGCCAAGACCCTCAAGGCGGGCCTGGAAATGGGCGCCCGTAGTGTTGCGCCAGCAGGTGACCGTGAGTTGCTGGCTCTTATGGTCGATCGTGTTATCGAATATGTGCGTGTCCGCAAAGAGCTGCAGCATTCCGAGATCGCCCTGCACGATGCCGAGAAGCGCCTTTCCCTGCTGATGGATCAAAGCCGCGATGCCATTGCCTATGTGCTGGACGGCATGCATATCCACGCCAACGATAACTATGTCGGCATGTTTGGCTACGAGAATCCTGACGATTTGGCCGGTGTCCCGATCATGGACATGGTGTCGGCCGCAGATCATGACAAGTTGAAGAAGTTTCTCCGCAGCCGCGCTCAGGATGAAAACCAGACCCAGGAGTTGGAGTGCAAGGGGGTGAACACCAATGGTGAAGAGTTTGATGCCACTTTCACCTTTTCCCCCAGTACCTATGACGGAGAGACTTGCACCCAGATTGTGATTCGTACTTCTGGTGTGGATCAAAATGATCTGGAAGAGCGTCTTCAGGAGATGAGTCAGAAAGACCAGGTCACGGGGCTGTTCAGCCGATCCTGGTTTGTCGACCAGCTTGATGATGCCGTTGCTGCAGCGGCCCGTGATAGCCAACTGGCGGCGGTGCTCTACCTGCGTCTTGATGATTTTGAACACCATCAATCATCGCTTGGGATCGATGGTGCGGACGATATTTTACGTGCGGTGGCGCAGTGGTTGCCCTCGGAAATCGCGGAGGCCTGTCTGGCGAGAGTCGACGGCGAGGATTTTGCCGTGTTGTTGCCGGTGGAAGATACCGACCAAGCGGCTGAGCTTGCGGAAAGACTGCGAACCGGGGTTGAAACCTTGATGCCGGAAGTGTCCGCCCGCACCGTGCAGATCACTGCCAGTGTGGGGGTGTCATTCGTGCGCGAAGATGCGCGCAGCAGTCAGGATACCCTGACTACTGCTCTCAAGTGTTGTAATCAGGCGCAGAGAGATAACGAGGGC
This sequence comes from Alcanivorax sp. P2S70, assembly GCF_000475295.1. Taxonomy (NCBI): domain Bacteria; kingdom Pseudomonadati; phylum Pseudomonadota; class Gammaproteobacteria; order Oceanospirillales; family Alcanivoracaceae; genus Alcanivorax; species Alcanivorax sp. P2S70. The sequence continues at coordinate 161,419 of NZ_AXBZ01000023.1, read as the reverse complement.
AAAGGCAACAGCGTCAAGGTGCATGACCCCATGGATGAAGTGGCGGCAGGTTCTTCGGAGGCCATTGCCATGCAGCTTCGTCAGGCGCTTGAGCAGGGTGGGTTCAAGCTGCACTACCAGCCCCTGATGAGCCTTGAAGATGATGGCGAGCATATGTTCGAGGTGTTCGTAAGTCTGCCCCAGAAACAGGGCGATGTGCTGCAAGCGAAGGACTTCATGCCTGTCGCGTCGGAACAGGGGCTTGCGGGGACGGTGGATCGTTGGGTTGTTCTGAATGCCATGCGGGCCGCGGCGGCAATGACGGTTCCAGTCAAACTGGTCTTCAATATCAATGGCAGTTCCCTGGCAGATGCCTCTCTGGTTGATTGGCTGCTCAAGGCCATGAAAGCAGCAAAGATGGATGGCGGCTCACTGGTTTTCCAGCTGACGGAAGGGGATGCAACAACCTACCTCAAACAGGCAGGCGTCTTCGCGCAAAAGGTAAAGAGTGCAGGCTGTGGGGTGTCAATCAGCCGTTTCGGTGGGGGGCTGGATCCGTTCAAGCTGTTCCAGCACATTCCGGCTACCATGGTGAAATTCGAGGGTTCCTTTACCCAGGAGCTGTCCAAGGCAGAAGGCCGTCAACGTCTCGCCGAGATCGTCAAACAGGTCAAAGAAGGGCATCGCAAAACCGTCATCGGGTTTGTGGAATCCGCGGCCCAGATGCAGGCCCTGTGGACTCTGGGCGGGGTGGATTACCTGCAAGGGTTCTATCTGCAAGCGCCGATGGATAGCTTGCAGATCCCGGAAACAGCGTAAAAGGCAGTTAACAGTTAACAGTTAACAGCGACGCGGGCGAGGTTGTCTGTTGGTAGAAGCAAAGAGGCCGCGCCCAAACCATGGGCGCGGCCTCTTTCGTTTCAGGTTAATGCCACGTTTCGTCGCGCAGCTGTCAACTGCTCTTGAGTAGCTCAGCCTGGTCCTTGTCCCGCACGCCGATCAAATACAGGATACCGTCCAGTCCCAGGGTGGAGATGGCTTGTTCGGCGTTTTGTTTGACCAGGGGTTTTGCGCGGAAGGCGATGCCCAGGCCGGCTTCGCCAAGCATGGGCAGGTCGTTGGCGCCGTCGCCGACGGCGATCGCCTGTTCCAGGCTGATACCTTCCTGGGCGGCGATTTCCCGCAGCAGCTCGGCTTTGCGTTGGCCGTTGACGATCTGGCCGACCACCCGGCCGGTAACCTTGCCGTCTTCGATTTCCAGTTCGTTGGCGTGGACATAATCAATGCCCAGCAAATCCTGTAACCAGTGCCCGAACCAGGTAAAGCCGCCAGAGAGGATGGCAGTACGATAACCCAGCGCGCGCAGTGTGCTCACCAGGCGTTGGGCGCCTTCGGTGAGCTGGATGCGCTCGCGCACCCGTTCCAGGGCGCCTTCATCCAGACCTTTAAGCAGGGCGACACGGGCAGAGAAGCTCTCATTGAAGTCCAGTTCTCCGCGCATGGCGCGCTCAGTAATTTCTGCCACCTGATCGCCTACTCCTGCTTCCACGGCAAGTTCATCAATCACTTCAGAGCGAATCAGGGTGGAGTCCATATCGAAGACTACCAGTCGGCGATTGCGGCGGTAGGCATTGTCGCGCTGGAACGCGATATCCATGTTCTGTTCGTTGGCGATCCCCAGGAAGGCGGCACGCATGGCGGAGGCGTCCCTGGGCTCGCCACGCACCGAAATCTCAATGCAGGCCCGGTTGTCTTCGTTCAGGGATTCGCCTTCCAGATGCACGCGCCCGGATAACCGGGTAATGCTGTCGATATTCAGGTCGTTGTCAGCCACGGTCGCGGTCACCGCGGCCAGCTGCTCGGCGGTAATCTTGCGGGCCAGCAGCGTGATGATATGGCGATCTTTACCTTGTCCAGCCACCCACTCTTCGTAGCGGTCCTCGTCGATGGGGCGGAAGCGCACATTGATGTTCAGTTTGTGGGCCTCGAAGAGCACATCTTTGAGTACCGCAGAGGAATCTGCGTCCTTGGGGGTTTCCACCAGCATGCCCAGTGACAGGGTGTCGTGGATCACTGCCTGGCCAATATCCAGAATGTTGAGCCGGTAACGGGCCAGAATCCGGGTGAAGGCGGCAGTCAGGCCGGGGCGGTCACTGCCGGATACCTGAATCAGAATGATCTCGCGCACGCAGGGGGCTCCAGTGGCTGAACTCAAACGAAGGGAAGCAGACCGCTCCCGGTAAAAACCGCGTAAGAGTAGCAGATATCTGCCGCCTGACATACGCCAACACCCAGCAGACCCGCGTAGGTGTTATGTCAGCTTGCAGTGCCCGGTTCCGTCAGGAGCGGTGTTGTCATCCCGGTCAACGCAAAGTCGTCCGGTCAGGGTATACTCCGGGCCAGACAAAACCGGATGGAAACCCCTATGTCCCTTTGGGAGCAATGGCGATCATGGATCGGTCGTCAACACACGCTGCTGCGCGAATTGATCCTGATGCTGCTGGCGATGCTGGTGGTGGGGATTTACTTTCTCGAACACTTTTCCGCGCGCCTGGAAGAGGAGCGCGAAGTGCAACTGTTGGCGCTGGCAGAGCAGACCGCCAAACGGGCCGCCGAAGCGCTGGCCAGTGAAGATTCCATCAGCATTAACCTGATCGGGCGTGAGACCGTGGCGCTGGAGCCTGTGGCCGGAATCCGCTTCCAGAATCCGGCAGAAGTTCAGGTCGGACTGGCGGGGTTGAGTGAGTCGACCCTCAGGGTATCGGTGCCGGTGGCCTTGCCTGATGGAGAGTTGGCGGGAAGTCTGACTTTGCTCGGCGATGATACGCTTATCCCGCGTCAACAGATTGAGGCGGGTTTTGTGCTTGCCGTGCTGTGTGTGTTGCTGTTGCGCCTGGCATTCACTGTGGCGCGTGAGCGCCTTGTGCCTCCGGTGCCACTCGCTGTGCCAGAGTCGCAGGCTATACCTTGCAACGAGTCGAATGCGGACCCTGCGCTTTACCGACAGGAAGGGGGAGTGGCAGGCCTGGCGTTGCCCAACTCTGAGGATGTCTCGGCACAGTTGCGGATCAGCATTGTGAATTTCGAATCTATTCGCCAGCGTTTCACGCAGGATGCGCTTGACGATGTGCTGGCGGATTATCAGCAGATTCTGGTTCGGGCGGCTGGAATATACGGTGGTCAGGTCAGTGTTCCTGTAGGTAAGCAGGCGGCGGTTGTGTTCACTCAGCAGCCGCCTTCCCAGGCTGGCTTTGCCGCATTATGTTCCGGTCTGCTGTTTCTGCGTGTCGTGCGGCTGCTGGCGGCACAGCGAAAGGAGGCCGGCCAGATGACCCTGGAATTCAAGGCGCTGATGACCACGGACAACGATCAAGATGAGGCCTGGTCTTTGTGTGTCGCGGGTGTGCCTGGTCGTTTGCATGTACCAGAAACACAATTGTCCAGCACAGAGCTGGATGTGAAAGCACTGTATCAGCCAGAGAAAGCGCAAGTGGTTATCGCCGGGGATCATCGCGTGCGCCTGCAGCCTGTGGAGCAGTTGGCGCACCGGTACCAGATGTTGTTACGGACTCAGGCGGAGACGCTGGTATCCGAGGCCGGGGAGGCCACCGGGCCCAGCAAATAGCGCTGCATGGCCTCGGAGACACGCGTTGACAGGTCTGGAATGCCGGTATTGCCGAACAGCCGGTTGAATTCCAGGATATAGGGGTGGCCATCCACCATGGCTACATCAAAACCCGCGTGGTTGATGTCCAGATACCGTGCCAGTCCCGACACCAGTGATAATGCCGCTTCTGGCACAGGGAGGTCGGTGCGAACGCGGCCGCCCTGGCTGACGTTATTGAGAAAGCCGGACCCTTCCCGCCAGTAGCTGGCCACGATCTCTTCACCGACAACCACAATCCTCAGATCGCGGACGATCGGCAGCAGTGTCTGCACGTAAAGTACGGATTCGCGTTCGGCATACTCATACAGTTGCTGACGGTTTTCGATCATCCACACGCCCATTCCCTGACTGGAGCGGACCGATTTGGCGACAAACGGAAATGACCATTGATCCAGAATCTGGCTCAGGCCGTAGCTGTCCGCGCTGGTGATCAGCGTTGCCGGTATGTGATCGGGGCAAGCGGTTTGCAGGGCACGGGTCATTTCCACCTTGTCATGGCCAAGGTGGTAGCTGCTCATACTGGGAAAAATGCGCCGTTTCAGAACGTAGTGAAGGCTATGTATCTGCCAATACCCGGGAAATAGCAACCAGTCAGCCGCTGCCAGCTCTTCACGGTGCTGCTGCATGTGTTCAGGCTTGATATAACGGACGCCGGGCAGGCCCAGGGTGCGAAAAGGGTCAAAGGTAACCAGCTTCACGGATGGCATCTCAGGTAAGGTGCGCTTTTTTAATCAGCTTTGACTGGCGGGTCAATCATTATCTGTCGTGATTCGCCCTTGGCAGGGGAGGGCGCTGCGGCTAGCCTTGCTCGACAAAATACTTTGGGAGAGTCGTCGTGACCATGCCGACATTGGAAAGTGATCTGATTCTGGTGAAAAACACCGAATCTGTAATGGAAATTACCCTGAACCGCCCGGACAAGCTCAATGCCCTGAGCAGTGTCATGTACTGGGATCTGGTCAAGCTGCTCAAGGCAGCGGAAGAGAGCGATGATATCCGTGTGGTGTTGTTCAGTGGTGAGGGCAAGTCCTTCAGTGCCGGTAACGACCTGGTGGATTTCCTCAATGCTGCGCCCGGCGAAGCCCCGGCTGCTGCCGCATTTATCGAAGCTATCCATGATTTCCCCAAGGTGGTAGTGGCCGCTGTGCAGGGGAATGCAGTCGGCGTGGGGACCACCATGCTGCTGCACATGGATCTGGTGGTGGCCTCCGAAGACGCCAAGTTCATCACTCCTTTTGCGGATTTGGGCGCGGTGCCAGAAGCCGGCTCTGCCAAGCTGATTCCTGCCTGGCTGGGTTATCAGCGGGCCGCTCGCCTGCTGCTGTTGTGTGAGCCGATGCTGGCACAGGAAGCCTACGAAACCGGGCTGGTGGCCAAGGTGGTGAAACGTGAAGAGCTGGAGGCCACCGCACGCAACTGGGCCGTGGCACTGGCGAAGAAACCGCCCCGCGCTCTGCGCGAGAGCAAGCGCCTGATGCGCGAGTCCATCAACAAGCCCCTTTACGAAGTGGTGAAGGAAGATCTTGCCTTGTTCGGTGACCTGCTGCAGGGCGACGAAGCCAAGGCCGTTATCGCGGCCATGCTGAGCAAGAGTAAAGGCTAAGAGCCGTTGAAAGTTTAAACGCGGTATGGCTCGGCGGGGTTTGCCTCGCCGTGCCCGCGATTCAGGGGCTTGGTCGCGGGAGCGACACCTGACCTGCTGCCGATTTACCAGGCGCTTTTCAACTTTGAACGTTCAACTCAAATAATCCCCGCATCCAGCCCCGCTGCCAGATACATCCCCAGCTCCTCCACCTTGGCTTCAAACGCATCTTGCCAGTCGCCGCGTAGCACCAGTGGATCCTGCACCCAGTTCCAGCGTAATCCTGTGACGATGGTCTCCACTGCACGCCGGGTGCCGGTGCCGTCGTGGCCGGCGCGGATGTAGATCGCACAGGGCAACCCCTGTTTTTCTTCCAGCACTGGATAGTAGCTGCGGTCAAAGAAATCCTTGAGAGCTCCGCTCATGTAGCCCAGGTTTTCGGTGGTGCCGAGCAGAATGGCATCACAGGTCCGAACATCCTCCGGTCCCGCCTCCAGTGGTGCCTTCACCGTCACGCAGACGTTCTCGATATCCTCATGCCCGGCCCCGCGGGCCGCAGCCTCGCGCAGCTTGAGCGTATTGGGTGAGGGGGCGTGGGCGACAATCAGTAGATGTTTCATGATCCGAATATTCAACGCGGTCGATGGAGGCAGCATATCAGCTGCTCCTCACGCCTCAACATAGTTCAACGGCAGCGCCGCCGTATCCACCACCCGCCGCATGACAAAGCTGGAATGCACCCCGCTGACGCCTTCAATGCGGGTGATCTGGTTGAGCAGAAAATGTTGGTAGGCGTCGATATCCGGTACCACCACTTTCAGCAGGTAATCCGCATCCTGTCCGGTAACCAGATAGCACTGCTGGACCTCCGGAAAGCTGGCCACCTTGTCCTCGAAGTTGGCGAAGCGCTCCGGGGTATGGCGATCCATGCTGATCTGGATCACCACGGTCAGATCCAGCCCCAGCTTGCGGGCATCCAGCACGGTTTCCCGTTTGATGATGATGCCGGCCGCTTCCAGCTTCTGTACCCGCCGTGAGCAGGGCGAGGGCGACAGGCCCACGGCTTCCGCCAGCTGCTGGTTGCTCAGGCCGCCATTGCCCTGCAGCGCTTCAAGAATGCGCAGGTCGGTGCGATCCAGTTTTGCCAGTTCTGACGTCTTCATGTGTGGTTTCTCTCGTGATCTGCGATTTTTGGCAATAATATTGCCAATAAAGCCGAAATCGGGCTGATAAAGCAAGCACATTGCGCGCGTTGCGCCGTAAAGTATCTCTCGTAGGGTGATGACGCAGACGGCCACAAGCCAGGCGCCTCTCTTTGCCGCTACCGGTGCCTACCGGCGCCCTGATCGACAACTAAGGAGTTATTCAGAGGCTCCTTAAGATCACGACATGATTGTTGGCCGCATCAAGCAGTATCCCTGGGAGAGCCGGTTAGACATTCTGGGGGGCAGAGTCTGCCCCTTTTTACTTTGAGGATTCGACATGAGCTTTGATCACACCAAATACCAGCCATTTCCTGTTATCGACAAGCCCGACCGACGTTGGCCGAGCCAGCGGATCGAGAAAGCCCCCCTGTGGGCGGCGGTGGACCTGCGTGACGGTAACCAGGCGCTGATCAAGCCCATGTCCGTGGCCCAGAAACGCACCTTCTTCCAGATGCTGGTGGAGCTCGGTTTCAAGGAAATCGAGGTGGGTTTCCCGTCTGCCAGCCAGATCGATTTCGACTTTTGCCGTGCCTTGATCGAAGAGGATCTGGTGCCCGATGACGTGCACATTCAGGTACTGACCCAGGCCCGGGAAGACCTGATCGCGCGGACCTTTGAATCGTTGAAGGGTGCAAAAAACGCCATCGTGCATATCTACAATGCCACCTCGCCCACCTTCCGTGAGCAGGTGTTCAATGTGGACAAGGCAGGCTGCAAGACCATTGCCGTGCGGGCGGCCGAATGGGTGCGTGACTTCGCCGCGCAGCAGCCCGATACCCACTGGAGCTTCCAGTATTCCCCGGAAACCTTCAGTGCCACCGAGACCGATTTCGCCATCGAAGTGATCGATGCGGTGAACGCGGTATGGCGCCCGGACCAGGGCCAGCGGGTGATCATCAACTTGCCGGCCACTGTCGAGGTGAGCACCCCCAATGTGTTTGCTGATCAGGTGGAGCTGGTCCACGAAAAGATTCAGTACCGCGATGATGTGATCATCAGCGTGCATACCCACGATGACCGGGGCTGCGGTGTGGCTGCGGCTGAAATGGCGGTGATGGCTGGCGCTGACCGGGTGGAAGGCACCTTGCTGGGTAACGGTGAACGCACCGGCAACATGGATCTGGTGACCGCCGGTATGAACCTGTACAGCCAGGGGATCGACCCGCAGATCGACTTCTCGCGAATGAAGGAAATCGTCGCGTTGGTGGAAGAGATTACCGACATCCAGACACACCCGCGCCATCCCTACGCAGGGGATCTGGTGTTCAGCGCCTTCTCCGGCAGCCATCAGGATGCCATTCGCAAATGCCTGGCCCGGTATCAGGAAGGCGATATCTGGAACGTGGCCTATCTGCCTATCGATCCTGCGGATGTGGGACGCCGCTACGAAGAAGTGGTGCGCATTAATTCCCAGTCCGGCAAGGGGGGCGTGGCCCACGTGCTGGAGCGGGATTTCGGCATCGACTTGCCGCGCTGGTTGCAGCAGGAGCTGGCCAAGGTGGTACAGCAGGACGCCGAGGAAGACGGTGGCGAAATTACCAGCGAGCGCGTGCACCGTCGTTTCAACAGCGACTACCTGAGTGTGCCAATGGGGTGGGTGTTGCGTTCCTACGATCTGAATCGCAGCAACGATCAGGTGCAGGCACAGATCAGTATTGGCGATAACAGCCAGCCGGTGACCTTGTTGTCCGGCCGCGGAGACGGTGCCATGTCAGCGTTGGTGGATGCCCTGAACCGTCGCATTGGTGGTGACGTCAAAGTGGTGTCGTTCGACGAGTATTCGTTGGGCGACAACACCGAAGCCAACGCCATGGCTTGTGTGCGGGTGCAGGTGGGGGAGACCGTGCAGAGCGCGGTGGCCACCGCGGCCGACACGACCGCTGCGGCCTTGCAGGCGATCCTGTCTGCTGTGGGGCGCGTGCAGGCTGCCGCCGAGGTTCGCGACGTCGTCGACGCCTGAGGGAACACAACACCGCCTTGATGGGGCGGTGTTTGTAGTGGGAACTCGTCTGCGAGAGTGTGCTGATCGTGGGCGGATCGCTTGCAGGCACGCTCCTGCAGGTTGTTTCCCTGCCAGCCTTTCCTGCTCTCTTCTCGCGGTGGTTCCTCCGCGAATAAAGACCTGGGCGAGAGCCGTCGCGGTCGGGCGACCGCTCCCACTTGACTGCCCTGCCGATTGAGAGGGTCAGCCGAGAAACGTGGTCAGCACCCGGCCCAGTAACAGGCGAGCCTGATCGAAGCGCGGTGTCTTGCCCAGCAGCGTGTCGCGCGGTTCTACCCACTGGCCAGGTGAGAGATCGTCTGGGCACGCCTCGCAAAGCGCCTCGGCATTCTCTTGTGCCAGCTCCAGATGGAACTGCAGCGCCAGCACATTATCCCCGTAACGAAACGCCTGGTTCGCGCAGCCGTCGCTTTCCAGTAGCGGTACAGCACCCTGCGGAATAGCAAAGGTGTCACCATGCCAATGCAGTACCTGGGGTTGGCTGGCAAACAGTTTGCCGATGCTGTCCGTAACGCCCTGACGGGTGGGGCGCACGGCAAACCAGCCCACCTCTTTGTCCGGGTTGGCGGTGACAGCGGCGCCCAGCACCCGGGCAATCAGTTGTGCCCCGAGGCAGACCCCCAGTACCTTTTTTCCGGCCGCGATGCTTTCCCGAATCAGGGCCTTTTCGGCCGCCATCCAGGGGTGATCGCTTTCGTCATCGGCGCCCATGGGGCCCCCCATGACAATCAGTACATCGAAGTCATCCACCCCGGGAAGCGGGTCGCCCTGGTAGAGCAGGGAGTGGCTGATGCTGGCATCCCGCTCCCGGAACCAGTCGGCCATGGTGCCAAGTTGTTCAAAGGGAACATGGGACAGGTAATGAATGCGCATGGCCGCTCCTGGTCGGATCAGAAATAGATGGCCTGAAAGCTGGCCACCGCCTGGTCTTCGGCGTCGAACAACGTCAGTAACTCACCTTCAACACGATAACGCCGGGTATGTTTCAGGGCATCCATCATCCCGGATTCGGTGTTCATGTCCGGGCAAGCCTTGCGGGTCAGCCCCAGCTGCGATAGCGCCAGGTTGTCACCCTGTTGTTCGTACTGGCCTTGCAAGGTGTTACAGCCTGCCAGGCCGCGGACACTGCTGTCGTTGCCGAACACCAGGTGTGGTGGGCGCTCTTGATCGGCAGTGCTCACGGCGTTGTCGCCCAGGTGGGTCAGCTGCCAATGGGTATTGGCAAACTCGGCAGTGGGTTGTTCGCAGGCGCTTTTCAGGGCCTCAAACGCATAGCTTTCCACGCTGAGGGCAGCTTCAGTGCTACCTGCTTGCTGCCCCGGCACCTTGCGCACCAGGCCGCTGATAGTCGCCTGACGGGGTTGGTGCGGGTACTCCGCGCTATCCTGAAAATCTTCCAGAATCGCTTCCTGCTGCGGGCCAGTCAGCAGCAGACGCCGGTCGGTGTTGCAGGGGATAAAAACCGTTCGGCCGGCTTGCCATACCAGGGTGCCGGCCAGTGTCTCGCTGTCCGTCATGACGGCGCTGAGCGCCAGCACGGCGGGATCGAAACCGTTGGTCTTATAGGTCACGGTCAGTGGCTCGGAGCGGTAATAGATGCCGCCGCTGGCCAGCACCTGGGCAAACAGTTGGTACTCGCTATCTGCGTCCAGGGCCCCGGAGGGGAAGTACAACCGGAACGGCGGGACGGGCTCGCCGGCGTCGAGCGGGATGACCCGTTTCACGACGATGTCGCTATCGGTCAACAGGGATACGGTCAGGAATGCCTGATCCGGCAGTTCGCTGTCTGGTGGCAGCTGGATCTCACCACTCAAGTGACCGACCGCCGCATTGCTGCGCGTGTAGGTGCCGCTGAACTGTGGTTCGCTAGCCGGTGTGTTGCTGTCTGTGTCTTGCGTTGCCGATGCTGGGCTCGGGTTCAGTGTAAGCGTGTCGCCCTGTTGCAGGCCCTCTCGTGAGACCCGCTCCACGGTCATGGCTTCAGAATCCAGGAATTGCAGCGAGAACTGACCGTCATTGTTGTCCCAGTGCAGCCCCTGGCGATTGGCATCATTGGGCAGGTAAAGGTCGCCATTGTTTTCCAATACCAGAATCTGTTCTTCCTGTTGCCAGACCCCTGCCACCGGGTTGCCGGTGTCTACCGTCGCCGGCTGGCTGGCGGGTGAGGAGGGTGCATTGTCATCACAGCCTGTCAGCGCCAGGGCGCCTAAAAAAAACAGGGCATACTGCTTCATTGAGAGGTTCCTTCAAGGGTGCCTTCGGTGCTCGTGTCTTGAGCCGGGTCGTTGGTGGTGTCGATGGATTGTACCGGGAGCGTATTGCGGCCAGGGTTGGCCGGTTGCTCAACAGGAGCGGCCTCTGGTGTCGAGCCCGGTTGTGCTGGGGTGTCGGTAGACACCGAGGGAGCCGGCACCGGTGCTTGCGTGTCCGTGTCGCTTTTTTCAGCAGGCTCAGGAGCTGGGCTGGCAGGCCACACATTGAGCGCCGGGTCCGGGATACGCACCAGCTGCATTTGCTCCAGAATCCAGTTGGCGCGCTGATTGAGATGGTCGGTTGGGCCTTTGAAATCGTAGTAGTTTGGGCGCGGTAGCATGGCGGCGAGCTGGGCGGCCTGAAATGGACTCAACTGTGCTGCGCTCACCTGGAAATGGTGGCGGGCCGCAGCCTCGGCACCATAAATCTGGTGGCCCCACTGGGCCATATTCAGATACAGCTCCAGAATCCGGCGTTTGCTCAGGCAGATCTCCAGCAGTACGGCAATCATGGCTTCCTGGGCTTTGCGCAGATAGGAGCGCTTGCCGGAGAGATACAGGTTCTTGGCGAGCTGCTGGGTAATGGTGGACCCCCCGGCAACGGGCTTGCCGGCTTCCATGTTGCGTTTGATGGCATAGCGAATGCCGTCCCAGTCGAAGCCGGTGTGCTCGGTAAAGCGGGCATCCTCGGAAATCAACACGGCGCGCTTCAGGTAGTCGCTGATCTGATCATAGTCGCGCCAGGACTGCTGCACCTTCCCTTGGGCCTCGGCGCGCTCCATATAGGCGCTCTGGGTTGGGTTATGGTGCTGTAAGCGCATGACCAGCCCGGTATACCAGAGCACGTAAAGCCCCAGGCCCATGGCCAGTAGTGCAAGCAGTTGTCCGAATCGTCTTCTCAGCCTCATGGTCAGCCCGGTGGGGCAGCAGTCTCCCTTGATCTGGGGGCAGGCTTGGCACGAACGCCATGGCCTGATGCTTCAGGAGCTTCTGAATCAGGTCTTGCGGGTTCAGCATGACCCGGAGACAAGGCGCAGCAGATGGGCGCTCGGGGCCTCGGGGCAGTCTGAAAGACTGGGCTGGCAAGGCGTGATTCAGAGGCTTTCGTTGTTACAGGCCCCCAATTGTCGGTGAAAGTTCCATTTTTGTCAGGTCATGGTGGTAAGCTGTCCCAAGGCAGTTCAAATAGTAATCAAAAGAATAATTCTGCTGGATGCAAATAATGTCGCTACTGCTGATCGGGGCAGCAATGATCTCCGGGGTTCTACTGGGGCTGATGGGGTTTTCGTGGCTGTTGAAGAAACGTCATGGGCAGCGAATGGCCGCCCTGGAACATCGGTCCCGATTGCTGGTGGAGCAGGCGGCCACCGGAATGGCGTTTTTAGACTCTTCGGGTAAGTGGGTACATGCTAACCCCTCGTTTCTCTCCTTTCTTGGAATTGATCGTTCTCGGCTGAAGGGCAGGAGCCTTGTTTCTCTGGTTTATCCGGATGACATGCCGTGCTTGCCGGATTTATCCCGCTTCAATATTGGTGGCCAACCCTTTGTCGAGGAGCTGCGTTTTGCCGGGCCTGAGGGCAGCATCAGGTGGGCCCGGCTCACCCTGTCGCTGATTGAGCCGCAGCTGTACCTCATTCAGATTGACCCGATCCAGGCGACCAAGGATGCCGAGAAGGCCTTGCAGGAGAACCGTCGCCGGTTGGAGCTGGCGGTAACCGCTGGCGGTGTTGGAATCTGGCAATACCATCTGGGACGCGATGAGCTGCTGTGGGACGACAAGATGTACGAGTTGTACGGTGTCACACCCGGCGGGGAAACCGAGGGAACCCTGGCCATGTGGAGCGACCGGGTACATCCAGACGATCTTCCGGCGGCAAACGAGGCGCTGGCAAAAGCCATTGATGAGCAGGGCGAGCTGGATATTGGCTTTCGGGTTTTTCGGCCAGATGGAGAGCGTTGTTTTATCCGTGCCAAGGCGGTTTATCTTCCTGGCGACGGAGATGGCATGGTGCTCGGAACCAACTGGGATATCACCGCCGAGCAGGCCATGCAGGCTTCGCTTGCCCGAGAGAAGGAACAGCTCAGAGTCACGCTGAGTTCCATTGCCGATGCGGTCATCGCTACCGACCACAACGGCATAATTACCTTCATGAACCCGATTGCTGAATCCCTGACCGGCTGGCGAGAAAAAGAGGCTTGTGGTCAGCATGTGGACAGTGTCCTGGTGTTGTCCACGGAAGAGCGACGGGGGCCCAAAATCAGCCCTGTCAGTGTGGCCCTGAATGGGGGCGATGTTTGTTTTCTGAGAGAAGGGTCATTCCTTCTGAGTCGTGACGGTAGCCGTTACGAAATCCAGGATTCTGCCGCGCCCCTTAAAGACAATGCCGGTGTGGTGACTGGCGCCGTCATGGTATTCAGGGATGTGACCACCCGGCGTGCCATGCAGAAAAAACTCCGCTATCACGCAACCCATGATTCTCTCACCGGGCTTACCAACCGGCGGGAATTCGAGAATATCCTCCAGCTCACACTCGATGAGCGAGAGAAAGAGCAGGGCATGCTCTGCTTTATTGACCTGGACCGTTTCAAAGTGGTCAATGATACGGCGGGGCATGTGGCCGGGGATGCGTTGCTGCGTGAGTGCGCCCGGGTTATCGCGCGTCAGATCCGGGACGGCGATGTACTGGCCAGGCTCGGTGGGGATGAGTTCGGGCTGCTGTTACGCGGTTGTCCTGCCGATCAGGCGGTGCAGATTGCCGAACGGTTGATACAGGCGCTTGATGAGATGCGCTTTGCCTGGAAGGACTCGCTCTACGATATTGGCGGCAGTGTTGGTCTGGTGCAACTGGATGAAAATGTTGCCACCGTGGAAGAGGCGATGAGCCGGGCAGACGTGGCCTGTTATGCGGCCAAGCACCGTGGCCGAGGGCAGGTGTCAGTGTACACACCGGATGACAGTGAAGCCTCTCGCCGGCATGTTGAGTTACAGATGGCCGCTGGCTTGCGGGAATCGTTGGAAGCGAACCGGTTCCTGTTGTTTGCCCAGGAGATACGGCCGATTGCCAATCCCGATTGCCCCGGGCATTACGAAATCCTGCTGCGACTGCGTGACAGGAATGGTGACATTCTGAATCCCGGTGCCTTTATCCCGGCGGCAGAGCGCTACCAGATGATGCCGCACATCGACCGCTGGGTACTCACTCAATTGCTGGTCAAACTCGGTGAGCAGCTGCTGGCGTATCCAAAGTTGAATCTCGCAATCAACTTGTCGGCGACCTCCCTGGATGATCCCTCGTTTATTCCCTTCCTGGATGAGTTGCTGGCGGCAACACCGGTGCCGCCCCAGCGGCTCACCTTTGAAATTACCGAGACGACGGTGGTGAACCAGCTCTCTACCGCCAGTGAGGTTCTGAGCCGATTGCGCGAGCAGGGCTGTAAGGTCGCACTGGATGATTTTGGCAGTGGTTTCAGTTCTTTCAATTACCTCAAGCATTTTCCGGTAGATTTCATCAAGATTGATGGCAGCTTTGTCCGCAACCTGATGTTCTCCAGTGTCGATCACACCATTGTGGAATCGATTAATGAGGTGGCGCACCGTTTGGGAGTGAAGACCGTTGCCGAATATGTGGAGGACGACGCCCTGATACCGGTGTTACAGAAAGCCGGTGTGGACTACGTTCAGGGCTACGCGATCGGGCGCCCACAGCCGCTGGATTACTTGCTGGAGCAACTTTCCAAACCGGCGCAGCCGGATCAGCCGAAAAACAGGGCAATGGCGTCACCCCGATCCTCATAATACGGGCTGGTGCTGTGCCATCTTTGAGTAGTTGCCGCCACCTTCTTCCGTGTTTACCCGCCGCCCGTTGGGCAGGGGAGGGTCTCTGCATACGTCAGCGCGAATGACGGTGACGTCGCGCTTTCCCCTCCACCCTGCCGTCCTGAAACGGTGCTCGATCTGACCCTCTCCCTGAGCCGCATTCGAGGATCTGCCCGCCGGGCCCCTGCCTGTGGTTCGGCAAAGCCCGTTACAGCGGGGCGTACCCGGCATGCTTGAAAAGTACCCGCGCCGGCGGCATCTGATAACACGAGGCATGAGCGCGGGACATGCTCTGTTAGGTAATTCCTATGGATGCCATAAATGCTTTTGAATTTACCAATTTCCAAGAATTACGCATCCTGTCTCTGGCCTAAACGACTTAATGACCAACACCTAGGGAGTCTTAGACACATGGCACTTATCAACAGTGAGATCAAACCGTTCAACGCCACCGCATTCAAGCAGGGCGAATTCGTTGAGATCTCTGAAGCAGACGTAAAAGGCAAGTGGGCGATCTTCTTCTTCTACCCGGCCGACTTCACTTTCGTTTGCCCCACCGAGCTGGGCGACGTGGCTGACAAGTACGAAGAGCTGCAGAAGATGGGCGTGGAAGTGTTCTCTGTCTCCACCGACACCCACTTCACCCACAAAGCGTGGCACGACACGTCTGACACCATCGGCAAGATCAACTACTACATGGTTGGCGACCAGACCGGCACCATCACCAACAACTTTGAAGTGATGCGTGAAGGCCAGGGCCTGGCAGATCGTGCGACCTTCCTGGTCGATCCGGATGGCATCATCCAGGCCATGGAAATTACTGCCGAAGGTATCGGCCGTGACGCGGACGACCTGCTGCGCAAAGTGAAAGCGGCCCAGTACGTCCGTAACCATCCCGGCGAAGTGTGCCCGGCCAAATGGAAAGAAGGCGAAGCTACTCTGGCCCCGTCTCTCGACCTGGTCGGCAAGATCTAAACCGGCCTCACCCACTCCCTGATTTTCCTCCATGTATGGAGGCTCCTCTCCCCTGTCATGGGGGAGGGGCAGGGGGAGGGTTTGCCTTCATGTCACTGAATACTGAATCACGTTAAGGGAATACACATGCTCACGAATGAAATTTTGCAGGCTCTCAAGGGCTACGCCGCCAACATGCAGAAGAAAGTCACTTTCGTGCTGCAAAGCGGATCCCATGACAAGCGCGACGAACTGGCCAGCTTCCTTTCTGATATTGCCGGTGTCAGTGACAACCTGGCGTTTGAAGAACGAGATCTGGGTGACACACTGCGCAGCCCGATCAGTTTCCTGCTGGAAGCCGACGGTGAAGACACCGGTATCCGTTTCTCCGGTATTCCCGCAGGCCACGAATTCAATTCCCTGGTGCTGGCTTTTTTGCAGGCATCCGGGACCGATATCAAACTGGATGACAGCCTCCAGCGTATGGTGGCAGGCGCTAAAGGCGAGCTGAACTTTGAAGTGTTCATCAGTCTCAGCTGTCACAACTGCCCGGATGTGGTCCAGGCGTTGAACCAGTTTGCACTGCTTAATCCGAATATCACGGCAGAGATGATCGACGGCGGCCTGTATCAGGACGTGGTAAGCGAGCGTGATATTCAAGGTGTGCCCAGTGTCTACCTGAATGGCGAACTGTTCGCCAATGGCAAGGTGACCGCTGCCGAGCTGATCGACAAGCTCATGGCGCACGACCCGACCCTCGCCCAGGCGGGCGCGGGCGAAAAACTGCCGCTGCAGGACGTGACCGTCATTGGGGGTGGCCCGGCGGGTGTCGCCTCTGCGATTTACAGTGCCCGTAAAGGCCTGAAAGTGACCCTGATTGCCGACCGTATTGGCGGCCAGGTGAAAGACACCATGGACATCGAGAACCTGATCTCGGTGAAGAAGACTACCGGTCCGGAATTGTCTGGCGCCCTGCAAGCGCACATGAACGAATACGATGTCACCGTGAAAGAGCACCTGAAGGTGGCACGCGTTGAAAAAGGGGAAATCAAAAAGGTCGTGCTGTCTTCCGGTGAAGAGATCGACACCAAGACCCTTATCGTCGCCACCGGCGCCAAATGGCGCGAGCTGGGTGTGCCCGGCGAGAAAGAGAACGTGGGCAACGGCGTGGCCTACTGCCCGCACTGTGATGGGCCCTTCTTCAAAGGCAAGGATGTGGCGGTGATCGGTGGCGGTAACTCTGGTATCGAAGCGGCCCTGGATCTGGCCGGCATCGTGAAGTCGGTGACCGTGTTCGAATTCATGCCGGAGCTGAAGGCCGACAAGGTGCTGGTCGACAAGGCAGAAGAAAAAGCCAACGTCACCATTCACAAGAATGTGGCCACCCGTGAAATCAAGGCGACCAATGGCAAGGTCAGCGCTATCGAGTTTGTGGATCGCGCGACCGAAGAAGTGAAAGAGCTGCCATTGGAAGGTGTGTTCGTGCAGATCGGTCTGGTGCCCAACAGCGAGTTCCTGGGCGATGTGGTGGCCCGCACCCGCTTTGGTGAGATCGAGATCAACGAAAAATGCCAGACCTCCGAGGAAGGCATTTACGCAGCTGGCGACGTCACCACCGTGCCGTACAAGCAGATCGTGATCAGCATGGGTGAAGGCGCCAAGGCTTCACTGGCCGCCTTTGAATACCTGATGACCCAGGGCGATCGACTCGAAGCCCTGTACGAGAAGGGCAAGGACGAGCAGAAGGAATCTGCCGTCGCCTGACCCGCAGGCGCTCACCCGCGGAACACCCAAAAGCCACCGCATTGCGGTGGCTTTTGGGTTTATGTGCAGAGTCGTCAGTGCAGGCGTAGAGGTCTTCACCTTTCCTGTACAGGCTGTCTTCCATGATGCCCCGTAAAGGTGAATATCCGCAGGGGGCATGGGTGAAAATCGGTATCATTCTTGGTGATCAGCTCAGCCTGAGCTTGCCAACCCTCGCGCACCTCGATAAACAGCGGGACAGGGTGGTCATGGCCGAGCTGGCCGATGAAGCGACTTATGTAAAGCATCACAAGCAGAAGATCGCCCTGATCTTCAGTGCCATGCGCCACTTCGCCACCGACCTGCAGCAGCAGGGCTGGCAGGTGGATTACTACTCGTACGGCGAGCACAGTCACCGCGACTTCGAGTCCTTGCTGGCCGACCATTATCGAGAGGCGCAAGGCATCGTGGTCACCCATTGTGGTGAGTACCGCTTGCAGCAACGCATCGATCAACAGTGGTCTGCGTCCTGCGGGGTAGAGGTGACTTGCCTCGATGACACACGTTTTCTGTGTGCCCCCGGCTTTTTCCCGCGCTGGGCGGCGGGCAAGAAACAGCTGCGCATGGAATTCTTTTACCGCGAAATGCGCCGCCATACCTCCCTGCTGATGGAAGGAAGCGAGCCGGTCGGCGGCAAGTGGAATTACGACAGCAGCAACCGCCAACCCTACAAGGGCAAGACGCCACTGCCACCTGTCCTGACCTTTACACGCGATGCGATAGACGAGCAGGTGCTGGCGCTGGTGGCGGAGCATTTCGCCGATCACCCCGGTTCACTGCAGCATTTCCAGTGGGGCACCACTACCCGGCAGGCGCAGCAGGCGCTGGCGCATTTTATCGAACACCGGTTGCCGTGCTTTGGCGACTACCAGGATGCCATGGTCACCGGCGAGGACACCCTGTTTCATAGCTTGCTGTCCCCTTACCTTAATCTTGGTCTGCTTGATCCCATGGCCGTCTGCCAGGCCGCAGAGCAGGCCTATTATGATGGCGATGCGCCACTCAATGCGGTGGAAGGGTTCATTCGCCAAATCCTTGGCTGGCGGGAATATGTGCGCGGAATCTACTGGCTGTTGATGCCGGATTACGCAAAGGAAAACCGGCTGGGTAATCACCGGCCTCTGCCGTCGTACTATTGGACCGGCGAGACCAAAATGCACTGCATGGCGGAGTGCTTTCGCAATACGCTTGAGCATGCCTACGCTCATCATATTCAGCGACTTATGGTCACCGGTAACTTCGCGTTGTTGTTGGGTGTGCTGCCCGATGCGATCTGCCAGTGGTATCTGGAGGTCTATGCCGATGCGTTTGACTGGGTGGAATTGCCCAACACCCTTGGCATGGTGATGCATGCCGATGGCGGCTACCTGGGGAGCAAGCCCTACGCCGCCTCGGGCAGTTACATCAATCGCATGTCGGATTATTGCAAGCACTGCCAGTACGATGTCAAAACCGCTAGCGAGTCAGACAGTTGTCCTTTTAATAGCCTGTACTGGCATTTTATTCACCGGCATCGTGGACAATTTTCCACTAACCACCGGATGAAAATGATTTACCGCAATCTTGATCGCATGGACAGCGACAAGGTGAATGCCATGCTGACGCGAGCGGAATCCTTGCTGGCCAACCCGGACCTGTTATGACCGCCAGGACCGCAAGTGCGAAATGGAAAGGTAACAAGGTCGCCTTGCCCAGCAAGATCTGCCCGGTCTGTCATCGCCCGTTCCAGTGGCGAAAAAAATGGGAAAAGCACTGGCACGAGGTGGTTTATTGCAGCCAACGGTGTCGTCGCGGGCGCGGCGCTCGCGTACACCGGCAGATTGAAACACCATGATCACGGTAGTGTGGTTTCGTCAGGACCTGCGCGTCCATGATCAGCCCTTGCTGCATCGGGCGGCGGCACTGGGGGCGCCGGTGGTTCCCTTGTATGTGTTGCCTGCTCACTGGACAGTCCCCGGGCCGGAAGGTGAAGACCGGCTTGGGGCGCCCAAGTCGGCATTTCTGGAGGAGTGCCTTGCGGATTTGTCCCTGTCGCTGGAGGCCCTCGGGTTAGCGCTGGTTACCGTGGTTGCGTCGCCTGTGACGCTGCTTGACGATTGGCATCAGCGCGAACCCCTACAGGTGGTCACGGCTGAAGCGGATGCCCCGGAGGAAGCGCAGGCCATTGCGTCGTTGCGGGCCCGGGGGCTAACGGTTCACGAGGTCGGTTCGCGGACATTGCTGGCCGCCACAGCGTTGCCTTGGCAAGGCACGTTTCCTGCCACCTTCAGCCGTTTTCGTCGTCAGGTTGAGCGTCATTCGGGCCCCTTCGTCGACAGGCCGGAGGGGAAGCCTCCCGCGCTGGGCTCTGCCCTCGCGCCCCCCGTGCCAGCAGGGACAAAGGGGGTGGCTCCCGTGCTGGCACAACGGCGTGCCGGCTGGCAGCGTTGCGATAAAGACTATTTCTCCCTGCCCGGGGGAGAGCAGAGCGCCCGGCAGTGGCTGCAACGCTATCTCTTTGACGCGCGGCACATTGCCCATTACAAGCAGACACGCAATCAGCTGATCGGCGAGGGCTACTCCAGTCGGCTCAGTGCCGCGCTGGCCTGGGGCTGCCTGTCGGTACGGCAGATCTGGCACGCGATCCTCGAGTATGAACAGCACTATGGAGCGAACAGCCACAGCTATTGGCTGCGATTTGAACTGCTATGGCGTGAATTCTTTCACTGGTCCCTGCGTGAGCACGGCGTGCAGAGTTTTTGCTTTACCGGCCTCTCAGACCGCCAGGCTGAGCCCCCCTGCCTGGACTCGCTTGCGCAGCGACGCTGGCTGGCCTGGCAGTCCGCCACCACAGGGTTGCCCTTCATCGATGCCAGTCTGAGGGAGTTGCTGGCGACGGGATATGTGTCCAATCGGGGACGTCAGGTATTGGCCAGTTTTCTGGTACAGGATTTGGGGTTGGACTGGCGCCTGGGGGCCCGCTGGTTTGAGCGCCACCTGGTGGATCATGATGTGGCGTCAAACTGGGGGAACTGGGCTTATATCGCGGGGTATGGGCATGATGCCCGTGGCGGTCGGCGTTTCAGTCCGACCCGCGAGTGGTGGCGTCATGACCCGGATGCGAGCTACCTGTATTACTGGTTGCCAGAACTGGCAGGGCTAAGCCGGGCAGCCTGTCTGGAATGCCATTTTCGTTCCGTGGATCAGTATCATGAGCTGGCGTATCCCGCGCCGGTCATTTCCCTGCCGGATTCTGACCGGGTTGTGTCATGACCGTGCAAGTGGTCTGGTTCAAACGCGATCTGCGCATCCGTGATCACTGGCCTTTGGCTAATGCCTGTCGGGCTGGGCCGGTATTGCCGCTGTACATTATTGAGCCCGCGTACTGGCAGCAACCCGATAGCAGTGCCCGGCAATGGGCGTTTATTGCTGAAAGTCTACGCGAGCTGCGCAATCAGCTGGCCACCCTGGGTTTGCCTCTGTGGGTGGTGGAGGGGGATGCGCAAGCCGTGTTGAGCGGGCTGCACAAACGGTTTGCGGGCATCGCCCTGCACAGTCATCAGGAATATGGCGTGGCATGGACCTATCGCCGCGACCGACAGATCAAACAATGGTGTCAGCAGCAGAGAGTGGAATGGGAGGAAACGCCGCCCTTTGGTGTAATGCGCCCATGCCTCGATCGCGACCTGTGGGGAAGTCACTGGCAAGCGTTCATGACCTCGCCTCAGGCCCCTTTGCCAACCGCAATCCAGGCCGCCGCGCCATCGCCGTCGTGGCCATCGTTGAATGCCCCGCGAGGCGTGGGCCGTGACCCTTGCCCCGGGCGTCAATGTGGCGGCGCAGAGACGGCTGAGTCGGTCTGGGCCAGTTTCCTGGAGCACCGGGCCAAAGGCTATCGTGGAGGTGTCAGCGCCCCTCACCGGGCCGAGCACAGTGGCTCACGTATCAGTCCTTATCTGGCGTGGGGGTGTCTGAGTTTGCGTCAGGTTGTGCAACAGTTGTGGGAGGCGCAGGACGCTGCTCCGTCTGGTTCACTATCTGCTGGCCTTGCGGCATTCGAGTCTCGCTTGTGGTGGCATTGCCACTTTATCCAGAAGCTCGAAGATCAGGTGGAGATGGAGCACCAAAGCCTGCATCCGGCGCTGCGTAACCTGCGCGAGGTGCCCGGCAATCCGGGCTGGTTACTGGCCTGGCAGCAGGGGCAAACCGGTTGGCCGCTGGTGGATGCCGCCATGCGCTACCTGCACCACCACGGCTGGATCAACTTCCGCATGCGCGCCATGTTGGTGTCCATGGCGTGCTATCCCCTGTGGCTGGACTGGCGGCAACCCGCCCTGCATCTGGCCCGGCTGTTTGTCGATTACGAACCCGGTATTCACTATCCCCAAGTGCAGATGCAAGCAGGGGTGACGGGCATCAATGCCTTGCGAATGTACAACCCCACGCTTCAGGCTCAAAAACTCGACCCCCAAGGACGATTTATCCGCCGTTGGGTGCCTGAACTCAGAGAGGTGTCGACCAGCTGGATTCACCAGCCATGGCGGATGGGCGCACGCCAGCAACAACACAGCGGGGTTCGCATTGGTGAGCACTATCCGGCCCCGTTGGTGGATTTTGACGTTGCGGTGCGTCACGCCAGAGCTCGCTTGGCTGAAGCCCGCCAGCAGGCCGGCTTTCGCGAGCAGAGCCGTGCGGTGAACCACCGCCACGGCAGTAGACGCCGGCGCACAAGGCCATCACGCCGCGCTGACGATGATCAGTTGCCGTTGTTCTGAAGGTCAGACCCGCGTGCATGTCGCGTGACCCAAAGTCACAAGCGCTTTTCTGGTGACACAAAAAAGCCGGCGCACCAGGAGGATAACGCCGGCAATGCTTAGGCAGAAACGGTCAAGGAACGATGGCGCTCCTCAAGGATTGGTCAGCAGGGTGTATGTGCCGGAACCACCTTGCGCGCTAACCTGCCAGCGATACACGCCGCTGCCCACATTGGTGTGGATTTCGGCCATGCCCCCTTGCGGGCTGGCGGAGGCCACATTGTTCCAGCTGCAGAAGAACAGGAAGCAGCTCTGGCTTTGCAGGGTCACGGTAAAGGTGGCGCCGGCAGGGCTTTGCAGCCAGCCGTCAATGGGACCGCCGGCGTAGCTGAAGCCATTGGACGGCAGCACTACGCTGCTCCCGCCATTCAGTTGGCCTTCGTAGCGAGTGCAGTCCGGACAGGGAGAGGTCTCGCTACCCACCGTCACGGTTTGCTCCGTGGAGCCGGTCTGGTTGGCGGTATCTGTCACGGTCAGGGTAATGGTGAATTCCCCATCCGCCCCGTAGTCATGGCTGATTTGCTCGCCACTGGCCACGTTGCCATCACCCAGGGTCCAGTCCCAGGCGGCTACCGCCACGTCATCGGTGGAGCCACTGGCATCCAGTGAACACACCGTGCCCTGACAATCCGCGCTAAACGCCGCGGTCGGTAGCCGGTCAATGCCAGAGCCATCCTGTTGAGTGATTTGCAGCAGACGATTCGGGGACTGGCTGCCCGCGTTGCCAATCACCCCGGTGACGGCATCGTTGACCAGGGCCAGGTTGACCGCCGATGGTGACGCACTGGGGTTGGCCGCCAGGTAGAGTGCCGCGGCCCCGGCCGCATGAGGGGCGGCCATGGAGGTGCCGTTCAGACTTGCGGTCTGGGTATCAGATTGATACCAGGCCGAGGTGATATCGCTGCCCGGAGCAAACAGGTCCACACAGGCACCGTAATTGGAGAACGACGAGCGCCGGTCTTCACGAGTTGTCGCGCCGACGGTCAACGCTTCCGCTACACGGTTAGGTGAGCCGTTGCAGGCATTCACGTTGTCGTTGCCCGCCGCCACCACCATGGTGACCCCCGCATTGACGGCATTGCGGACAGCCGTATCCAGCGCGGTTGAGTTAGTGCCCCCAAGCGACATATTGGCTACGGCGGGTTTGCGGTGATTGCCGGCTACCCAGTCAACCCCGGCAATGACACCGGAATTACTGCCACTGCCGTTACATCCCAGCACGCGAACCGGGGCAATGTTGGCCTGCTTGGCGACACCCCACGTGGTGCCCACCGCCGTGCCGGCCACATGGGTGCCGTGGCCATTACAATCTTCGGTATCCGCAGGGTCGACCGAGCCCCCGCCGAACAGGAAACCGCCCGAGCTGACAAAGTTGCGGCCTGGCGAGACGCGGCCGGTAAAATCGCTGTGGGTGGAGCGCAAGCCCGTGTCGACCACATAGACGGTGACATCCTGACCGCCACTGTTGGGGTACTGATAACGGTTATCCAGGGGAAGCAGAGGCTGGTCTACGCGATCCAATCCCCAGGTCGCGTTGTTTTGTGTGGCAATGGCGGCCACAGTGCGATCTGGTTCAATGGCCAGCACCCCGGGCAGTATGCCGAGCAGTGAGGCCTGCAAGTCTGTCAGCTGGACGGTCATCCCTGTGAGGGCGTGCTGGTAGGTAAAAAGGACATCGCCGCCACCAATGCCCGCGAGCAGGGTGCGGATCGCGGTGGTCAGGTCATTGACGCCCAGCAAGTCAGTAATGTTGGGGGCCAAAGTGACAATATATTGGTTCTCAATGATATCGCCTGCTACGGGCGCAGAATCTGTGGCGCTGTCTGCCCATGCGGGTGACAGCACGCTTCCCCCAAGAATAGCCGCCAGCATAGCGGCGTTGAATGTCGATCGCGGCATTGCGTTCCCTCCAGTACGTGAGTATCAGAACGCTATGGAAACGCCGTGTATCTCTCCATGGGTTGGGTGTAGTGTTTTTGTTGTCAAAAAAAGCGCTTAGGCGCGGAAAGCCCTTGTATCAAGAGGGTTTGGCAGAAACGTGAACTGGTCGTGAACAATGCGTGAGCTCGTGGTCGCCGTGCACGATTGGCGGCCAGCAAGCAACCCCCGCTATAACCGCTTTTCCAGTTGCGCCCGGGTCTTCCACACCAGCATCTGCATCCGCTGTGAATTGATCGCAGGCCTCGCCAGGCAGGCAAACACCATGTCGTTCACCGGCCAAATGCTGATGCAGCCTTCGCGACAGCGAATAAACACCTCCTCACTGTGTCCCAGCTTCAGGCTGGCCAGTACCCGGTCACAGGCCTTCTTCATCTCGAAGAACAGGGCGTTCTGCTCGTCATAATCCAGCCCCTCCCCAAAGTGCACTACCGGCAGCCCATCGTTGCTGATCAGGGCAACCAACAGGATGTCTTCCGAGGAGGCGTGCAGGTCTTTCAGTGGCGGGGTGAGGGTAGCGAGCTTCATTGTTGTTATCCGTCCGTGGGCTTTAAGTCAGCTTAGGGATGTACTGGCGGACCGGCAACGGCGGGCAGACAAACGTTACTCATACCCAGTCGCGCAGCGCCTTGACTGCTTGCTTGCAAACAATGGCCTGGATGCGGTCCAGCGCAGGTAGTTCGCCATGCTGCTCACGGAAACGGTTGAGCCAGTTATCCGCATCGTCGCGGAGCCGGGTTGCCTGCGACTGAATTGTGCGTTTTACCAGCCGGGGAGCTACACCCAGCTGATGAGCAAATTTGTCCCAATGGGTGCGATGCAGATTTTGCGGATCGTCCTTGCTGCCCACCGGTAAGGCAAGTCGATGGCTGACATGGGGGATCGCCAGAGTGCATACCAGATCATAGAACGGGGCCAGCTGCCAGCCGCTACCCACCGCAAGCAGGGCAAGGTTCTTGAGGTGACCATCGGCATTTCCGGCCAGCGCGTTGAACACCTGCCAATTTACCAGCGCCTGAATATCCCGGGCGGGTTGAAGCGAATGTTCACGCAGCAACTCTGCGACCTTGGTAAAGGCCTCAGGTGAGCTAGTGTATTTGTCAGTGCGGGAAAGCCCCTGTGCCTGGCACAGATCTTCCTGGTGCAAGCGCTGAATGGCACCATCCTGATTGTGGCGATCAAAGCGCTGGCTCAGGGAGAGAAGATGATCTCCCAGCGGGATTGGCTGTACCGGTGCAACAGGAAGCGCAAGCTGGTTCGCCAAGTAGGTGGTGTAGGCTTCAAAGAGTGGAACATGTCGCAGATCCTGTACCGGCAGCTTGAGGATGTGCGTGGATGCAGCGCAGTCCTCCGGAAGGAAAAATTGCCAGCCTTCATCGTGTAATTCTGCGCGAACCGCAATCTTGTCCTGAGCGCCAGCCAGCGACAGTCGTGGTGGTGCCTCTCCCTGTAGCCACTGGCCTCGGCCTGTGAGGATCGCCTCCTCCAACGTCCCCGCGTCAATAGGGGCGTAGTTTTCAGCTTCAGCAGCAGGAGTTTCCCCGTCGGGAAGAAGCTGCAGAGCACCCGCACAATCGCCCCCCAGCTTCTCCAGCAACAGGAAGTCATCGTCCGCCACCCCCAGCCGGCGCACCAGCCGATCCCGGGCGCCTCCTTCAGGCAGCAGGTTGCCAAAAAAATGATGGCCCCGCAGATCCGGGGGCAGGAAATCCCCGGTTTCATTCAACGGCAGTGAGCATGAAATCGGCCAGCCATTCAGCAGCCACTCGCCGTCATACACAAACGCCATCTGCCGCGCGCCATTCACAATCAAGCGCCCGACACGCTGTTGCTGATGCCATACCACCAGCGCCTCGCTCATCACGCTTGCCCCCGCCGGGGTCTGGCCGTCAGGTCGACCCCGACCAGCCGTGCCAGTTCCAGCGCCAGCCCCAGCTGGGCGCTTTCCTTGCCGCGTTCCAGCTCGGAGACAAAGCGCGTGCCCACCCCGGCAATGGCGGCAAGCTCAGCCTGCGTCAGCCCCTGGGCTTTTCGTGCAAGGCGAATCTGCTGACCGAAATCCGCCGCAGAGCGTACAAGAATGCTGCCAGAGTCTTGTTTCATGGAGGCTGCTCATTTATTCCCGAACGGGAATGATTGCATGGTTTTTATGCGGCATCCAGTTTTTAATCCCGTTCGGGAATAAACTGGGGAGAGTGGATTGAACTCTTATAAATATTCCCGATCGGGAATGCCGGGTGGTGTTTACTGGTTGGGGCTGAATGCATGCAGTTCGGGAAGCCGTCCGTGGGTTTTCAGTCGGCTTGGGGGGTGGAGACAAGCAGGCAGCGTCACTTATCGCCAGTTGCGCAGTGCTTTGTCGTGGTATTGCCCCGTATCCCAGGCTTTTCAACCTGGCCATGATCCAGGCAACTTGCCGGATTGTGGGGCTGTTCATGCTTGGGTAGAAGTAAGGGAAGGAGGGCGGTGCCATGATTTTTGAAGTGAACTATCTCTATAGAGATGCGTGTAATTACAAGCAGCACCAATCCGTTGTCGTTGATGTACCCGGCGCCAAAAGTGTTGAGGAAGTTGAGGCAATGATCCTTCGGCGCTTTGCGGACCTACAGGTTTGGCCAGATGTGGTGCATTTCCGGCCGGAAGATCTAGGCTGGCCGACGGCGTATTTTGATGATCATGATGAGGCTGGTGATGATTTGGGGTTACATGAGGTGCAGGAGATTGCCGCAACGGATAAATCAGTGACTGCAGGCTTTATCTCATAGCTTAGCCCGCAATCGAAAGAGTTTTGAATGCACGCAAATGCCGAGCGGGCATGGGGATGTCAAGTTTCCACGTTATGCTCATTGGGCGGCTGCCTTCATGGTATTGGTACGAGACAGGTCCAAGGAAATGATAGGGTTGTGCATAGTTTCGGACTTTGGCTTGCTCGCGGACGAATAGCAAAGGTGTGTAGCCAAGTGCTTTGTGGTTGATGTAACGATTTCCTGTGTTGGACTGATCGCTAGTTGTGCTTTGACTCTGCCAATGGAATAAGGTGCTGCTTATTGCGTAGTCTGCATAAAGTGTGGTCGGACTGTAGTGCTTTTCACTTTTCTGAATGGTGGCTAAGAATAGGTCGGCTCTTTGCTTAGGTACGTGGCGTACTCCTTCTCGAAATGGAGGCTGCTTTTCCCAGTTCCATTCGCCAGTTAATATCAAAATTTCATCTCTAGTGTAGCTGGCGTGCGGTGTAATAAGGAGCGTTTCTGTTATGGGGTTGCCTGCTAAGGTGCTCGGCTGTTGCAGCAGCCAGTCGATAAGCTGTTTGGCCTCAGATAAAATGTGCTGGTTTTTATTGATGAGCGCCCATGCAGTTTTTGCACTGTTTACTTGGCTGCGACTGGTAATCAGCGGGCTGAGGAAGGCGTGTACAAGAGGGTCATCGCCTTCTCCGTCAATGAGCCATTGTTTCCAGCGAGAAAGTCTGGATGTATCGTTTGCATGACAAATTCGTCGAAGCCAAGATTGGAGTGATTTGTTGTCAGGTTCAGGGCTGGCGTCAAGTGTTCCTGCTTTTATGCAGAGGCCGCTCCATGTGTCGGTTCGATAAATATCTGCCGGTATTATTTTGAAATGGTTTAAAAAGTCAGAAATTGTTACGTCGCGACCGAATGATGAAGATAAGTCGGAGATGCTGCGAATTAACTGGGGAGCCCTGTCTAAAGATGCATCTTTGATGTTTTGAAGGATTCTTTGCTTTGCGACCCTTTCTAATTGAATTGCACACCCTGCAGGTAAGTGGGGGAATTCATGGTTTATTTCTTCATTTATGTCACTGGAAGGGTTTGATGACAAAGCTCGAAGACGATTTTCGAACCGAAACTTCTTGTGCATGTTTCCAATGAAATCTAAAACGGTGAGGTAGTCTTTTTCATCTGATAAGCGAAGCCCGCGCCCGAGCTGCTGTAAGAATATTGTGAGGCTTTCTGTGGGCCGGAGAAATAGCACGGTGTCTATCTCTGGAATGTCGATTCCCTCATTAAATAAATCTACGGAAAAAATGAAGTTTATTTTTCTTTCTTTTAAGTGTTTTCTGGCTAATTTTCTTTCGTTTTTTGTTGATTCAGATGTTAGTGAAAGTGAAGGAATTCCACTTTTATTGAAGAAGTTTGCCATGAATTTTGCGTGCGCTATGCTGACGCAAAATCCAACGCCTCGGGAATCCTTTAGATTGGGTATGCGGCGCCAGCATTGGTCAACAATGTTTTGAGCTCGCATGTCGTTGCCTGTTACAAGGTTGTCTAGTTCGGAAGTCCTAAACCCTCCACGCTCCCATGTGAGTTTGGAGTAATCAATTTCATCAATGTCGGATACCCCGTAGTAATGAAAAGGGGCCACAAGTCTTCGGTTTATGGCATCAGGGAGCCTGATTTCACAGACAATTCGGTCGTCAAATATGGCTGTGATATCGTTGCCGTCTGTGCGTTCCGGGGTGGCTGTTAGTCCCAGGAGAATTTTTGGCTTTAGATCGGACACGATTCCTTTATAGCTGATGGCGGAGGATCGATGAGTTTCGTCGATCAAAACGTATTCGAACTTGCTGGCTTGCCAGACCTTGGTGAGCTTGCGGTTACTGATCGTTTGTACGGTGGCAAACAAATGGTCATCTTGATCCGGAGTGCTAGTGCCGTCGAGTAGATCTCCAAAGTTATGATCTCTAAGTACGGCCCTGAATGTGGCTATTGCTTGCTCAAGTATTTCTCTTCTATGAGCAATAAAGAGTAGCTTGGGGGCTCTGCCGTTATTCTTTTTGATTTGGTTTCGATAATCAAAAGCAGCGATCATTGTCTTTCCCGTTCCTGTGGCGGCGACAACGAGCTGTCTGTGTGGGGCGGGGCGTAGCTTTCTATCGTTCTCTAGGGAATCTAGTACCTCTTGCTGAAATTGATATGGATTGAGATTAAAAAGTGTTAGATGGCTATTAGGAGGGTTTTTTGTATTCTCTTTTTGTAGTGCTTTCCGAAGTGAATCTTCGTTGAATGGCTCGAATTCGGGGTCTTGCCAATAGGTGTCGAAGGTGGCAAGAACTTTGTCCCAAATGGGTTTGTCGGCGTATTGGGTGGCCTTGACTGTCCACTCAAGCCCTTCTGTCAGGGCTGGTCTAGATAGGTTGGCTGAGCCAATATAAGCCGTGCTGAACCCTGTATCTCTTTCAAATAAATAAGCTTTAGCATGTAGTCTTGTGCGGTGAGAGTCATAAGACACTCGTACTTCTGTGTTGGGAAGTTCAGCCAATGTTTTTACAGCCACTAAATCTGTGGCTCCCATGTAGCTGGTAGTGATGACGCGAAGTCGGGCGCCGTCCCTGCTGGTGAAATCTTCAAGTGCGTCCCTTAGTAGTGCGATGCCGCTCCATTTAATGAAAGAGCAGAGAATATCGATCCGGTCTGCACTAGCCATTTCTTGCTTTAGTTGAGACACCAAACTTGGGTCTATGCGTGTGCCTGTAAGCAGGCTGCTCTCTGAGGCCGGTGTGTCTGGCCTGATCAAAGCGTTATTTTGGTCAGAAACTTCTAGCAGGCGTTCTAGCGTTTCGGGCAGAGTTGCTTGGTCTTTTAGTGAGGCATCTGCTTCCGAAAGAACGGATATGATTTTGTTGATAAGGTTTCGCTGATGATCAAGACGATTAGCAGAGGGTAGTCTGTGAAGGGTTGATGCGATGATATCGCTGAGGTGCTGAGCCAGGATGTTGTGACTGTCAGCAGTATCCAGTTTTTCCCTACGGCTAGATAGTGAGAGCTTGCTGAGCTCGTCACTAGTCGACGCATCAATGATTTTTTCGTACAGACCCTTTTTCATTCAGAAAATTTACCAGGTAAGGCTAATGCTTGCTAGCAGCTTGATGCGTTGAGAAGCGGGTTTGCGGGAGATTCGGAGTCTGCTCTTGCTTCGAGGGTTGAGGGCTAGATCTTGCCTCGTACGTCCAGTTTGGATCAAGTGTGATAAGTGGGGCTATCGCTCGCTGGCAAACTCCTTGTTTCGTTTTGCTGTTTGGGCCGGCGGGAATCGAACACGCGTCCGTTAGTGGGTTATCCGCAGGCCTATCCAGTCTGGTTTGAGCAATGGTGGAGTGCTTTGGCAAATAGGGGCTTCGACCAGAGAGTAAACCTGTCTATGGCACTTCCTGCGGGAATGGTAGTAATTCTGAAAGCCGGACTATGCGCCGCGTTATTCGGGGGGCGTGAAATGTCGCTGTGGGTCTTGGCGGCCGTGTAGTACGCGGATTATTTCTACTGTATCGGTAGTGACTCTGTAAAACAGGATGTGGCTTGCAACGGGCAGGCTTCTGGCCTTGGTCAGGAGTTCAGGGCGTTCAACACCCATCAGTGGCTGCTCGGTAAGGAGCCAGAAATGCGCTTTCAAATTTTCCAGGTAACTGTCGGATTGGGCTTTCCCCCATTGCCGAAGCCCACCTTGATAGATGTCTTTAAGATCGCCTTTGGCGGCAGGAGCAATAACGAGTTTGTGGGCAGGCATTTAAGCTTTGATGTCGTCGAACAGCGAATCCAGGGCGTTTTTTGATTCAATGGCAATGCCCTCACCACGATCTAGTTGGTCGGTGCCAACTTTCAGCTGTTCACGCAAGCGGGCCAATTTCACTTCGTGGATCCAGTCTTCATGTGTGTCCATAAAGCGCAGCGCTTCACGGATCACTTCGCTGGCATTGTTGTACAGGCCGCTTTCAACTTTGGCTTTAATGCGAGACTCCAGCTCGGGAGTTAGGGACACATGCATGATGACCTCCAACAAGGGTAGGTATTTATACAGATCATGCTAGGCCAAACACAAAGATTGTCAATGTTTGTATTTGGGCTTCCGGGCAGGTTTTCCCCGTGCGTTACTGCGCTGCGCTACGTTCCTGCGGCGGTTCGATTAAGCGTAAGGCATCCGCGAAGCAACACAAAAAAGGGCCACCCCGATGGGGTGGCCCTTTTTATTGGTGCTGTTTGGTGGAGCCGGCGGGAATCGAACCCGCGTCCGTCAGCAATCCATCTGCAGGTCTACATGCTTAGCCAGATCTATTGATTTAAGCCTTCACAACCCGATTGGCAGGACGTGAAAGCCGAGCCCCTGAGAGTTTTAACAGCGCGATCCGGGGCGGACGTTGCTGCGAGCCTGTGTTGCGATGCTCGCCGCTCTTCCCCACAGGCAGGGTCGATTGGCGATAAGCAGGGTTTAAGCTGCTAGTGCGTAAGAATCGTCGTTTGCGATTACTTTAATGTGCCACAAATGATTTACGAGACTCGTGACCTTCTCGACATGCACCACAGAGTTCAATACCGGCGTCGAATCCAGGTCGGCCCCTGTGAACGGCTATTGTAGGAGATGGGGTGGGGGAAGTCGATCGACAAGTGTGTCGGACGATTAAAACGGATTTCGCATATTTTTTGATCGATTTTGAGCTGAAGGCAGTTCACAAAGTAACCGGGCTGTGAAAAGTGTTACCTGAATACACATCTGTTGTCCGACAATCTGACCTTTTGCCCTTGTTGTGTCATCTTTCCGGCGCAATATAGCGGTGTGCCACGGAATAATGTCATCGATAAATGATGAGGTCTTCGGTGGCAAGGTCGAATCCATGTGCGGGGTAGCCAAAAGCCACCATGACGCATGGGGTTCGAGATTGTGTATCCACACAATGGCTTTACAGCGAGCCTTGAGATTGATGTTCATGAAGGCCGCTGATCAAAGCATTGTCGTTCATTAAGGAGAAGGAAGATGAACACGATCTTTCGGTCAGCAGGGCAAGTTTCCGAGAAGGCACTGTCGCCTTTGAAGGCTCAGCCGCTGCTCTACAGAGCGCTGCAACTGGTATTCGCCCTGGCGGCTTACGCTGCAGGTGTCTACCTGGTGGACCTGGCAACGCCGGACGCCCGAATTCCGGTGATCCTGTTTGCGGTCTACTTTCTGCCGGCGGTACTGCGTGCCTGGCTCCAGTTTTACTGGCAGCTGCGCGGCGACAGTCGGGCGGACAGCGTAGAGCGCCCTACGGCGTAATTTGCCGGCTCTAGACAGTGTCTTGAGGTTGGTCGGGGTGGTGTTTGCTAACCTCGGCGGGCCGGGGCGGGGCTGGTGATCAGCCCTGCCGCATGAGGCGCTGCTTCTGCCGGTTCCAGTCGCGCTCTTTCTCGGTGGCGCGCTTGTCGAATTTCTGTTTGCCCTTGGCCAGCGCAATGTCGCACTTGGCGAACCCTTTCTTCCAGTACAGGCTCACCGGTACGCAGGTGAAGCCGTCTTTCTGTACCCCACCAAATACCTGCCCCAGCTCGCGACGGTGTAGCAGCAGCTTGCGTGTGCGTACCGGGTCCGGGGTGATGTGGGTGCTGGCCGTGTTCAGCGGCTCGATGCGGGCACCAAACAGGAAGGCCTCGCCATCCTTGAGCAGGATGTAGGCTTCGCTGAGGTTGGCTTTGCCGGCACGCATGGACTTCACTTCCCAGCCTTCCAGAACCAGGCCGGCTTCAAAGTGCTCTTCCAGATGGTATTCGTGACGCGCCTTGCGATTTTGCGCAATGGTGGCGGACGGTGCTTTGGCTTTTTTGTTGGCTTTTCCCATAGGCGGGCGATTATAGAGCATGGCTGGGGCGCCGAATAGCGCTTTGTCTATGGCAAGCGCCTGTATGTGAGTGGTTACTTCGGGTTGAGCCTGCATGGCAAAAAATAAGAGAATAGCGCCACGTTAACTAGGGTACAGATGTTATGAAGCAAGAGAGCAAGCCGGTTCACGGCATGTGGGCCAGCCGTTGGGTTTTTATTCTGGCGGCGACCGGTTCTGCGGTCGGGTTGGGGAACATCTGGCGTTTCCCTTACATCACCGGCGAAAACGGGGGCGGGGCATTTGTCTTGTTGTACCTGCTGTGTATCGCGGTGGTGGGTGTGCCGATCATGGCGGCGGAAGTGATGCTGGGCCGCAAGGGCGGGATGAGCCCGATTAACACCATGCGCAAGCTGGCGGCGGAGAGCAAGGTCACCCAGCGTTGGTCCTGGATCGGGTATATGGGGGTGCTGTCGGCGTTCCTGATCTTGTCTTTCTATTCCGTGGTGGCCAGCTGGGCGCTCTACTATACGTGGGAAGCGGTGCAGGGTGCCTTCCAGGGGATTACGGCGGCGCAGTCCGGTGCCCGTTTTGATGACATGCTGGCCAGTCCCTGGCTGATGATGGGGTATCACACCCTGTTCATGCTGCTGACCATGGTGGTGGTTGGCCGTGGCGTAAAAGGGGGGCTGGAAAAAGCCGTGCAGATCCTGATGCCGCTGCTGTTTGTGCTGTTGCTGGTGCTGGTGGGCTACGCCGCCACGACGCCGGGTTTCATGCAGGGTATCGAGTTCCTGTTTGCCTTCGACTTTTCCAAGCTCAATGGTCAGGCAGTGATTACCGCTGTCGGCCAGGCCTTTTTTACCCTGAGTCTGGGTATGGGCGCGATCATGGCCTATGGGGCCTATATGCCGCGGCAAGTGCCCGGTAAGGCTGGCAAGAAGAAGCCGGTGTCCATCATGTCCACGGTGATCATTATTGCCTTGCTGGACACGCTGGTCGCACTGGGTAGCGGTGTGGCCATGTTCCCGTTGCTGTTCTCCGGTGGGCTGGAGGCAGGGCAGGGACCGGGCATGATGTTTGTGACCTTGCCGCTGGCGTTTGGTCAGATGCCGGGCGGTCTGTTGTTCGGTTCGCTGTTTTTCGTGCTGGTGGTGTGTGCCGCCTGGAGCTCCTCTATCAGTCTGGCGGAGCCGGTGGTGGCCTGGCTGGTCGAAAAGGGTGTTAACCGTGCCATGTCGTCGGTGATTGTGGGTCTGGGCGCCTGGGTGCTGGGGCTGGGGTCGGTGCTGTCGTTCAATATCTGGAAGGACAAGACCTTCCTGGTCGGTACCTTCTTCGACAACATGGAGTTCCTGTCTACGACGATCATGTTGCCGTTGGGCGGATTGTTGATCGCGGTCTTTGCCGGGTGGGTGATGAAAGAGACCCATGCCCGCAAGGAGCTTGCAATGAAGAGCTTCCCGCTATACCTGGTTTGGCGGGCGCTGGTGCGCATCTTCTCGCCGGTGGCGGTGATTGTGTTGGTGGTGTACTCCGTGTGGAGCACCTTTGCGCCGGAAAAGGGGGATGAGCCGGTTGCTGAGGCGCCTGTGGCTGAGCAGCCTGCACCTGTCGAGCCGGCAGATCAGCCCCCCGTGGCCGAGCTGCCTGAGGTGCAAGGGGGGTCGTTGCCCGAGACGCCTGCCGCGGCGGATGTGCCTGCGGCGCAGGAGGCCCGGTAATGGCTGATACCCTGATTCATGTGGAAGTGGCGTTTGCCTTGCCGGAAAAGCAGCGTCTCGTCGGGCTGGACGTGCCGGAAGGCACGACCATGCTGGAGGCGGTGCGGCTCTCGGGGATCAGTGAGCAGTTCGAAGGCTGGGACCTGGAAAAGGCCTCCATGGGGGTGTTTGGCAAGGTGGTAGCCAACCCCGCTGCGCACGCGTTGAAGCCGGGGGAGCGGGTGGAAATCTACCGTGGGCTCAAAGCGGACCCGAAGCTCAATCGCAAGAAGCGGGCACAGGAAAAGGCGGAGAAAGGCTGAGAGTCTGCCCCGGTGTGCCGGGGCGGATACGCGGGCGAGCGCTGGAGGCTTTTACTCGGCGTCTTCCTTGCGCTCTTCGGCGCGTTGGTTGAGTTGGCGGTCGCTGCGGCCGCTGGTCTTCGCCTTGAAGTCGTCGATCACCTTGCCTTCGTAGCGGCTGTATTGGCCGCCATCAAAATAAATGGTGATCTTCTGGCGGACGTTATCGCCTTTCCCGGGGCGGTATGTCATGGGGTAGAACCAGACGTCGGGAGTGAAGGGGTCGACCAGGGTGGGCGCCCCCAGAACAAAACGAACCTGGTCCGGGGTCATGCCGGGCTTCAGTTCGGCGAGCATGTCTTCCGTCACGAAATTACCCTGCGGGATATCGATACGGTAGACCCCGGGGAAACGCAGGCTGCTACAGCCAGACAGGGCGAGCAGGGCAGTGACAAGCAATGTGACGGTAATACGTGGCATGGTTTTTCGACTTCATTGAGTGTTCGGGCGATAATACAGACTTGGAATCGCGGTACAAGTTTCCGGACATCGACATAATAGCCACCCAATGGCAGATGGAGCATACGCAGTGGATAATCAGGATCTGAGAAAAGCGGGCCTTAAAGTGACCTTGCCGCGGGTGAAAATCCTGCAGCAACTGGAAAAGTCCGAAGAGCGTCACCTGAGCGCGGAAGACATCTACAAGTCGCTGATGGAAGCGGGCGAAGACGTGGGGCTGGCAACCGTGTACCGGGTGCTGACCCAGTTCGAGCAGGCCGGCATGGTGTTGCGCCACAATTTTGAAGGTGGCTCGGCGGTTTTTGAGCTGGCCGACGAAGACCATCATGACCACATGGTGTGCATGGAAACCGGGCAGGTTATCGAGTTTATGGACGAGGTGATCGAGAAACGCCAGCACGCCATTGCAGAAGAGCACGGTTACGAGATTGTGGACCACTCGCTGGTCCTGTACGTGAAGCCCAAGAAGTAAGGCGCTTCGCGCAGCGGCACGCAACACGCGGGGAGTCCCGGGTGTTGCGTGGGCTGTTCCCCCTCCCCTCCCGGCCAGTTCCCCCCAGAACACTCTTTTCCCTGCAGGCGTTCATGCTTGCATGATGATGCGTTGGCCTTTTGCCGCCATGCGAGCATGGGCTCCTGCGGCGATGGCACTGAATTGGATGTTGGCGTGTGGAGATATCGAGCTGTGGGAGTGGTCGTTCGGCCACGATCCCGGCGTTGCCGGGAAACTCGCGGTGGAACCACCGCTCCCACAGGAAGGTCGGGGTTATGGGGGGCTCTGTGTAATGTTGGGTATGCCTGCAGGAGGTGTTTTCCCGAATCCTGCCTTTCTCTTGCAAGCAGGCGGCCACAGGAGGCTGATGACAGTGGTTTGAGCGCGGGCACGGCATGTCAGTCCGCCCAACCCTTCCCGCGCAGCTATTAACTGTTAACTGCCTTTCAGGCCGCCTGTGCCTTGTTCAGCATTTCTTTCGCATGGGTGCGGGTGGATTCGGTGATTTCCACGCCCCCCAGCATTCTGGCCAGTTCTTCGACTCTGGCCGCGTTATCGAGCCCGTGGATGCGGGTGTGTGTGGTGTCGTCGCCCTGAATCTTGCTGACTTGCCAGTGCTGATGGCCCTGGCTGGCGACCTGGGCCTGGTGGGTAATACACAGTACTTGCGCGTGGCTGCCCAGCTCGCGCAGCAGGCGCCCGACAATTTCGGCGACACCGCCGCCGACGCCCACGTCGACTTCATCGAAGACCAGGCTGGGCACGGTGAGGTTGCGGGCGCAGATCACCTGGATGGCCAGGCTGACCCTCGACAATTCACCGCCGGAGGCCACCTTGCCCAGCGGTTTCAGGGGTTGGCCAGGATTGGCGGAGAACAGGAATTCGACGTCCTCGAGCCCGTCGGCGCCGGGGTTGCATTCGCTCAGGCGCGCTTCCAGTACGGCCGCTTTCATGCCCAGTGCGGTGAGTTGTTTCTGGACTTGCTGGGTGAGTGATTGGCCAGCCTTGCGGCGGGCCTTGCCCAGTGTCAGGGCGCTGTCCATGTACTGCTTTTCTGCTGCGCTTTCCGCTTCTGCCAGGGCATGGAGGTGGGCGTCCACATTGCCCAGTGCTTCGGATTCCGACAGCAGCCCCTGGTGGTGTTCTACCAGCTCCTCGGGGCGAATGCGGTATTTGCGGGCCAGGGTGTAGCACTGGCTCAGGCGCTCTTCTACCTGGCTAAGGCGCTCCGGATCCAGATCAAGTTTTTCCAGGTAGTGGCGCAGGTCATCGGCCGCGGCTTCGACTTGCAGGCGGGCGGATTCCACTGTGTCGGCAATACTGGCCAGGCCTTCATCTTGCCGGCGCGCATCATCGAGCCAGTGGCTTACCTGGCTGAGGTGATCGTTGCAGGTGCCGTCGTCGCCTTCGTACAAGGCGCCAAGGGATTGCTGGCAGATGCGAATCAGCCCTTCGGCGTTGGCCAGACGCTGCTGTTCCTGTTCCAGCTCCTGCAATTCGCCTTCCTGCAGGGCGAGCGCGTCCAGCTCTTCCAGCTGGAAGCGCAGCAGTTCTTCACGCTCGTTTTGCTCACGGGCCTGGTTGAGGGCGTCGTCATGGGCGCGGCGGGCTTTCTGCCAGCTGCGCCAATTCTCACGCACGGTGCCGGCCAGATCGCGGGCATCGGCGAAATTGTCCAGTAGTTGCCGGTGGGCCTCTTTCTTGAGCAGGGCCTGGTGTTCATGCTGGCTGTGGATGCTGATCAGGCGTTCGCCCAGATCGCGGACTTCTGCCAGTGGCGTCGGCGTGCCATTCACGTAGGCCCGGGAGCGGCCATCGGCGCGCACGGTGCGGCGCAACAGGCACTGGTTGTCGTCGTCCAGTTCCCGTTCCGACAGCCATTGCCGGGCGGCCGGATTGTCGCTGACATCAAAGGTGGCGAGCACCTCAGCCCGGTCATGCCCGTGCCGTACCACGCTGGAGTCGGCCCGATCGCCCAGGGTCAGCCCCAGCGCATCGATAATGACAGACTTGCCCGCGCCGGTTTCGCCGCTGATGACGGTAAGCCCGTTCTCTGGCTCCAGCTCCAGCTGGTCGACGGTGGCGAAGTGGCGAACACTCAGGTGGGTCAGCATCGGGCTCTCCTGCATTTGCCTGCACTGATGAAGGTGCTGTCCTTATGGTCAGTAAGGCCAATACTAGGGCAAACAGCGGGGAAGTGTAAGTCCCTGTGGGGCTGTATAATGACCGGGACTTTCTGGTACATATATTCCCATGACCAAACTGGACCTCAACGAACGCAAACAACGCCTGCTGATGACGCTGGTGGAGCGCCATATTCGCGATGGCCAGCCGGTGGGTTCCAAGACGCTGGCTTCCGGCAGTGGTCTCAAGGTCAGCCCGGCCACCATCCGCAATATCATGGCGGAGCTCGAGGATCTGGGCATTCTGGCCAGCCCGCATACCTCTGCCGGGCGGATTCCGACCGAATTGGGTTACCGCATGTATGTGGATTCCCTGCTGGCGACCAGTGTGATGGAGCGGCCGGATCACAGGGATCTGAAGCGCGAGTTGAACCAGCTGCTGGCGCCGGAGCAATCGCCGCAAGAGTTGATCGCCCAGGCGTCAAAGACGCTGGCGGAGCTGACGCGTATGGCGGGGCTGGTGGCGGTGCCACGCCGTGAGGTGAGCACCCTGCGGCAGGTGGAGTTTCTGCCGTTGTCGGGCAAGCGGGTGCTGGTGGTGCTGGTGGTGAACCGCTCTGAGGTGCAGAACCGTATCATTCATACCGACCGGGATTACGATGAGGTGGAGCTGCGGCAGGCCGCCAACTACATCAATCACACCTATGCCGGTTGCGACTTGAACAGTATCTGCGATGGCCTGCTCAATACCATGAATGCGGACCGTCAGCAGATGGATGCCCTGATGCAAACGGCGGTGGCGGTGGCCGACAAGGCCCTGCGTACGGAGCAATCTGATTCTGATTATGTGGTTTCCGGAGAGTCCAACCTGATTCAGTCTGCCGAGGCGGACAATCTGGGCCAGCTGCGGGATCTGTTTGATGCCTTCAACCACAAGCGCGACATCCTGCACTTGCTGGAGCGTTCCATGAAGGCCGACGGGGTGCAGATTTTCATTGGTCGGGAATCCGGTTTTCGTCCCTTCGAGGATTACTCGCTGATTTCTGCCCCTTACCGTGCCGAGAACGGCCCGGTGGGCGTCCTCGCCGTGGTGGGCCCCACCCGCATGGACTACGAAAAAGTGATCCCCACCGTGGATATCACCGCCAAGATCCTCTCGGCGGCCCTCACCCAGCTGTAATTCAGTTGACAGTTGAGAGTGGACAGTTGATCGCTAACTGCCTGTAGTCGAAAGCTCTGTGGGAGTGGTCGTTCGACCACGGTCCCTCGGCAGGGTGCTGAAAATCGCGGTGGAACCACCGCTCCCACAGCATGATCTGACGCGGGCAGGGGGCGGAGGGCCATCGCTTGCAGGCAAGCTCCCACAGGATGCGCTGACAGCCGCCTGAACGCGCCCTGCGCCGTCCTGGCACCCACCAACCCCTCTCGCGGCGCTGTTAACTGTTCACTATTAACTATTCACTGCCTTTCCCTTGAATCCCCACCAACAGTTCCCATATCTTTGCCGGCTTTCCTGGAAAAGCCCGGTTTAGGGATGTGGAGTGACAAATGAGTGAGCAGGAAAAAGACCAGAAGGCCGCCGAGCCGCAGGTAGAAACCGTGGAAGAGCAGCAGGCTGCTCAGGCCGAGGCAGAGGCCGCCGAGCCCACCGCCGAAGAGGCGCTGGCAGAGTTGGAAGCCGAACTGGCGAAGGTAAAGAAGGCACTGGGTGAGGCGGATATCCGTGCCCAGGCCGAAGTGCAGAACGTGCGCAAGCGTGCCGAGCGTGATGTGCAGCACGCCCACAAGTTCGCGCTGGAAAAATTCGCGGGTGATCTGCTGAGTGTGGCAGACAACCTGGAGCGTGGGCTGGCGGCGCTGGATGCGCAAGACGAGGCCCTGAAGCCGGCCCGTGAGGGCATCGAGCTGACCCTCAAGTCCCTGCTGGATGTGTTCGGCAAGTACAACCTGGAGCAGATCAACCCCAGCGATGAACCGTTCAATCCGGAATTGCATGAAGCCATGACCATGGTGCCGGTACCCAATGTGGATCCGAACACGGTGATTGAGGTGCTGGAGAAAGGCTATCAGCTCAATGGCCGTCTGATTCGCCCGGCGCGGGTGGTGGTCAGCAAGGCGCCCTGACACAGGGGTGGCGATAAATGCGTGAAGGCCCCTTGAAACGGTATGAAATACCGCCATATAGGAGCCAGACGAGTTAACAAGTTCAACTGACCGAATCGCCGAAAGGGATTCGGGTGGTGTGAAGGAGAAAGAGACACATGGGCAAGATTATCGGTATTGACCTGGGTACGACCAACAGCTGTGTGGCGGTACTGGAAGGCGACAAGGCCAAGGTTATCGAGAACAGCGAAGGCGCCCGTACGACGCCTTCCATCATCGCGTACACCGACGACAAGGAAACCCTGGTCGGTCAGGCAGCCAAGCGTCAGGCCGTGACCAACCCGGAAAACACCCTGTACGCGGTGAAGCGTCTGATCGGTCGTCGTTTTGAAGACGATGTGGTTCAGAAAGACATCAAGATGGTCCCTTACAAGATTGCCAAGGCCGACAACGGTGACGCCTGGGTAGAAGTGAAGGGCGAAAAGATGGCGCCGCCGCAGATCTCTGCGCAGGTGCTGAAAAAGATGAAGAAGACCGCGGAAGATTACCTGGGTGAGACCGTCACCGAGGCCGTTATCACCGTGCCGGCTTACTTCAACGATTCCCAGCGTCAGGCCACCAAGGATGCCGGTCGCATCGCCGGTCTGGACGTGAAGCGTATCATCAACGAACCCACTGCTGCGGCCCTGGCCTACGGCATGGACAAGAAGGGCGGCGACCGCACCATCGCGGTATACGACCTGGGTGGTGGTACCTTCGATATTTCCATCATCGAGATTGCCGAAGTGGATGGCGAGCACCAGTTTGAAGTGCTGGCCACCAATGGTGACACCTTCCTGGGTGGTGAGGACTTTGACCTGGCCGTGATCAACTATCTGGCGGCCCAGTTCAAGGAAGATTCCGGTATCGATCTGGGTGGCGATCCGCTGGCCATGCAGCGCCTGAAAGAAGCCGCCGAGAAAGCCAAGATCGAGCTGTCTTCCAGTGAGCAGACGGAAGTGAACCTGCCGTATATCACTGCCGATGCCACCGGTCCCAAGCACCTGGTGGTGAAGTTGACCCGCGCCAAGCTCGAGTCACTGGTGGGCGATCTGGTGACCCGTTCCCTGGAGCCGTGCAAGACCGCGCTGAAAGACGCCGGTGTGAGCGGTGCCGAGATCACCGATGTGATCCTGGTGGGTGGTCAGACCCGTATGCCGATGGTGCAGAAGAAAGTGGCCGAGTTCTTCGGCAAAGAGCCGCGCAAGGACGTGAACCCGGATGAAGCGGTTGCCATGGGTGCGGCCATTCAGGGTGCGGTACTGAGCGGCGATGTAACTGACGTACTGCTGCTGGACGTGACGCCGCTGACCCTGGGTATCGAAACCATGGGTGGCGTGATGACTCCGCTGATCGAGAAGAACACCACCATCCCGACCAATGCGTCGCAGGTGTTCTCCACCGCGGACGACAACCAGACGGCGGTAACCGTGCATGTGCTGCAGGGTGAGCGTAAGCAGGCCGGGCAGAACAAGTCTCTGGGTCAGTTCAACCTGGAAGACATTCCGCCGGCGCCTCGTGGCATGCCGCAGATCGAAGTGACCTTCGATATCGATGCCAACGGTATCCTGCACGTAAGCGCGAAAGACAAGGCCACTGGCAAAGAGCAGTCCATTCAGATCAAGGCCTCTTCCGGTCTGTCCGATGAAGAGATCGATCAAATGGTCGCGGATGCCGAAGCGCACGCGGACGAAGACAAGAAGTTCGAAGAGCTGGTGCAGACTCGCAACCAGGCCGACCATCTGGTGCACGCGACTCGCAAGACCCTCGACGAAGCAGGCGACAAGGCCACGGACGAAGAGAAAGAGTCCATCACCAAGGCCTGTGACGAACTGGAAGAAGCCGCCAAGGGCAGCGACAAGGACGACATCGAAGCCAAGATCAAGGCGCTGTCTGAAGTGTCTGCGCCGCTGGCCCAGAAGCTGTATGCCGAGCAGGCTCAGCAAGCCGAAGGCGCCGCTGATGCCGACGCGGGTCAGCAAAAGGCGGGTGATGACGTTGTCGACGCGGAGTTCGAAGAAGTCGACGACGACAAGAAGAAGTAAGCGAAAGGCGTCGGACGTTGACGTCAGACGAACGACGCCGGGCCCTGCCCGGCGTCGTGGTTTGAGCCCAGAATACGGACCTGTATATGTCCAAACGCGATTATTACGAAGTGCTGGGGGTGTCCAAGGATGTCAGCCAGCAGGATCTGAAAAAAGCTTATCGCCGACTGGCGATGAAATACCATCCGGACCGTAATCCGGATGATGAAGAGGCATTGGCCAAATTCAAGGAAGCCAAGGAAGCCTACGAAGTCCTCGCCGATGAGCAGAAACGTGCGGCTTACGACCAATTCGGCCACGCCGGTGTGAATGGTCAGGGCGGCGCTGGCGGTTTCGGTGGCGGCGGTGCTGGCGGCTTTGGCGATATTTTTGGCGATATTTTCGGTGATATTTTTGGTGGTGGCGGCGGCGGTGGCCGTCGTGGCCCGGCCCGTGGTGCCGATCTGCGTTATACCCTGGAGTTGACGCTGGAACAGGCGGTGCGAGGCTGCGAAGAAAAGATTCGTGTGCCCACCTGGGATAGCTGCGGCGTCTGTCATGGCTCCGGGGCAAAGGAAGGCTCGCAGCCGGTGACCTGTACCACCTGTGGTGGTGCCGGTCAGGTGCGCATGCAGCAGGGCTTTTTCACCGTGCAGCAAGCTTGCCCGACCTGTAAGGGCGAAGGTCAGATCATCAAGGACCCTTGCGGCAGTTGTGGTGGCCAGGGCCGGGTGCAAAACACCAAGACCCTCTCTGTGAAGATTCCGGCCGGTGTCGATACCGGTGATCGCATTCGTCTGGCTGGCGAGGGCGAGGCGGGGATGCACGGTGCGCCGTCCGGTGACCTTTACGTTCAGGTAGCGGTACGCGAACACGACATCTTCCAGCGCGATGGCACCAATCTCTATTGCGAGGTACCCGTCAGCTTTGTGGATGCCACTCTCGGTGGTGAGCTGGATGTGCCGACCCTGAACGGCAAGGTAAAGCTGAAAGTGCCGGCCGAAACCCAGAGCGGAAAAATGTTCCGTCTGCGCGGCAAGGGTGTGACCTCTGTGCGGGGGGGCGCCCCCGGGGATCTGCTTTGCAAGGTGGTGATCGAAACGCCGGTGAAGCTGTCCAGTGAGCAGAAAGACCTGCTGCGTCAGTTCCAGGATTCGCTGGAAAACGGTGGCGATCGTCATAATCCGCGAAAGAGCAGCTGGTTTGAAGGCGTGAAACGGTTCTTCGACACCAAGTAAGTGTGGTGCTCAGTGAATCGGGTAAAGCGGAGCCGGGCAGCCGGCTCCGCTTTTTTGTGCCGACGAATCGGGGAGGCGGCCCTTTTGGTGGTCTGACGATCACTCCCGCAGGGACGATCCACTGTGTGGAGGCGTTCCGGTACGGGCTCAGCCGATAGTATGAAAATTGACCGGGTTCATTGTCCCGCTTCTGTTCGCTGCTATATTCTGCATAAAAAACAACAACAAATATCGAGGCAGTTATGGGTGCGTGGCGACTGGCATGGATGCTGGGGGCGATCCTGATGTTTCCGGTTTCTCTTTCGGCGGCGCCTGTGGATCAGGCTTACCAGCGGGTGGAGGAAACCTTTTCCCAGCGAGCCCCCTTGCCGCTGGAGGATGCTGTCATTAATGGGGTCTGGGTGTCAGTACCCTTCGACCAGGCGCCTTACACCTATACCTACGACGAGATTCGCGAACACTGGGCGACCTTCATGCGTGGGTTGCAGTTGCCCTATCCGTCTGCAGAGTACCTTCAGTCCCGCTATCAGCGTTTCCCGGCCCTGTATCGT
Organism: Alcanivorax sp. P2S70; assembly: GCF_000475295.1. NCBI lineage: Bacteria > Pseudomonadati > Pseudomonadota > Gammaproteobacteria > Oceanospirillales > Alcanivoracaceae > Alcanivorax > Alcanivorax sp. P2S70. The sequence continues at coordinate 117,754 of NZ_AXBZ01000023.1, read as the reverse complement.
GATCTGCGCTATCAGGATGCTGACTGGCAGCAGCACAGTCGCAATGTGCTGGAGGTCTGGCAGGCCTTTTTTCGCGGTGATCTGCGTCACGCCCGGGATCTTGGGCGGCGCTATGGGGGCTATGCCCGGGTGCCTGCGGTGGTGGCGCAAATCGTCTACGCCACCTATCTGGCGCCGACCCACACCCAGAAGCAGCAATTGCTTCAGGAAGTGATTAACGAGATGGAGTGGTTCGGCCGCAATGCGCCCGTGCTGCCGGGGGATAAGGGCATGCAGTCGGATTACTGCATGATGCGCCTCGGCTTTGGCTACGCGGTCGCGCGGTTGGCCGAGGATGAATCGGTGCCGGCCACCCTGCAGCGCAACTATGCAGCCATGGTTATCAATGCGGCCACAGAGATGCTGGCAGTAGAACCGCAGCACCCGTTGGCGTTGTCGCTGAGCGCCGCCTTCGAAGCCAATGTGCTGCGGCGGGTGGGCAAGGCGGCAGGGCGGCTGACCCTGGCGGCCGACAGTCAGGATGCGATCCGCCCGTTCGAAGTATCGGTGGAGCAGGTGCCGGATCTGGCCATTGTGCGCTATGAGTATGCCAATAGTCTGCTTTACACCTACCAGGGCGATCAGGCGCAGCAGGCACTGGCGCAATTGATGCTGGCGGCGCAGTTGCCTGCCCGTTTTTCCATGGAATGGCTGGATCGGGCCTATGCTCGCAAGCGCCTGAAGGAAATCCAGGCCTGGCAGGCCAGCGGCATGAGTTTCAAGCGCTTTGACCGCAAGCGCCGCAAGTTCATGGAGAAGGAGGATCGCAACCTCTACGCAGTGAATCAGCCCCCCTTTCTGGTAGACTAGCCGCCTTTCACAATATTGGCGGGGCTGTGTGGTTGAGCAGTTGCTGCCCGGTGCGATGTTCAAGGAATTCAGCATGAAAGTAGGCATTATCGGCGCTGCCGGCCGCATGGGCCGTATTCTTATCGAGGCAACTCTTGCCAACCCGGATACCACTCTGGCGGCAGCGGTGGATGTGCCCGGGTCCAGCCTGATTGGCGCCGATGCCGGAGAGCTGGTGGGGCAGGGTAATGCGGGTGTGGCGTTGGCGGATGACCTGGCGGCAGTGGTTAACGATGCGGATGTGTTCATCGATTTCACCGTGCCGGAAGCCACCGTAAAGAATATTGAGGTGTGTCGTGCGGCGGGTACCAAGCTGGTTATCGGTACCACGGGCCTGGATGACGAGCAGATCGCGGGCCTGCGTGCGGCCAGCGAAGAGATCGCCATTTGCTACGCTCCCAACTACTCCATTGGTGTGAACCTGTGCTTCAAGCTGCTGGAAACGGCGGCTGCGGTGTTGCAGGACGAGGTGGATATCGAAGTGATCGAGGCTCACCACCGTCACAAGATCGATGCCCCTTCCGGTACCGCCCTGCGCATGGGCGAAGTGGTGGCCCAGACCCTGGGGCGTAACCTCAAGGAGGTGGCGGTCTACGGCCGCGAAGGTCGCACCGGCGAGCGTGACCGCCAGACCATCGGTTTCGAGACCATTCGTGCCGGCGATATCGTTGGGGATCATACGGTACTGTTCGCTGCCGATGGCGAACGGGTAGAGATTACCCACAAAGCTTCCAGCCGCATGGCCTTTGGCCGTGGTGCGGTGCGGGCCGCGGCCTGGTTGGGCGGTCAGGACAAGGGGCTGTTCGATATGCAGGACGTATTGGGTCTTGCCGGTGATTCGGTGGGCTGGGGCAAGGGCTAAGAGGGTCGAGCCAAAATCGATCGTGGGAGCTTGCCTGCAGGCAATTATCGCTTGCAGGCAAGCTCCCACGGAGGCCTTTCCTGCAGCTCGTCGTGTGCTGGCGGCTTTGAGGGTGACATTTGTTCTCCAAAGCCCTAAAATAGCGCGCAGCCCGTGATGGGCGTGCGGGGCACACGAATGAAGAATTTCACGAAAAAGCGAGGTGGAGCAATCCATCTCGCTTTTTTGCGACCGGAAAGCTGTATCCGGTCACGGTGCCCTGCCGCATATCTCCCTTTATTTCTGCCAGCCTGGAGGTTGCGTTGACGGTTCCCGCCATTCTCGCTCTCGAAGACGGAAGCATCTTTCGGGGTGTTGCTATCGGTGCCACGGGTGAAACCGTGGGTGAAGTGGTGTTTAACACCGCGATGACCGGCTACCAGGAGATCCTGACGGATCCCTCCTACGCCAAACAGATTGTGACCCTGACCTATCCCCACATCGGCAACACCGGTGTGACCGCCGAGGACGAAGAGTCCAGCCAAATCTGGGCCGCCGGCCTGGTGATTCGCGATCTGGCCATGACGGTCAGCAACTGGCGTAGCGAAAAGTCCCTGCCGGACTACCTGCGTGAAAACAACATTGTTGCTATCGCCGATATCGATACCCGCCGCCTGACCCGCATTCTGCGCGACAAGGGCGCCCAGAACGGCTGCATTATCGCCGGCGATAACCTGGATGAGGCCAAAGCCCTCGACGCGGCCAAGGGTTTCCCCGGCCTGAAAGGCATGGATCTGGCCAAGGAAGTGACCGTCAAGGAATCCTACAGCTGGACAGAGTCCACCTGGGATCTGGAAAACGGACACACCGAGCAGAAAGACGCTCGCTTCCACGTGGTGGCCTACGATTACGGCGTCAAACGCAACATTCTGCGGATGCTGGCGGAGCGTGGCTGCAAACTCACCGTGGTGCCGGCGCAGACCCCGGCTGCCGACGTGCTGGCCATGAATCCCGATGGCATCTTCCTGTCCAACGGCCCGGGTGATCCGGAGCCCTGTGACTACGCCATCGCGGCGATCAAGGACATCGTTGCCACTGGCAAACCGGTGTTTGGTATCTGCCTGGGCCACCAGCTGCTGGCGCTGGCCAGCGGGGCAAAGACAATCAAGATGGGCACCGGCCACCATGGCGCCAACCATCCGGTTAAAACCCTGGATGACGATACCGTAATGATCACCAGCCAGAACCACGGTTTTGCGGTGGACATGGACAACCTGCCGGACAACCTGAAGGTGACCCATGTATCGCTGTTCGATGGCACTCTGCAGGGGATTCATCGCACTGACGTGCCGGCGTTCAGCTTCCAGGGGCATCCGGAAGCGAGCCCGGGGCCGCATGACTGTGCGCCGCTGTTTGATCACTTCATCGAGTTGATGGAAGCCAAGTAAAAGCGTCTGACGTCCGACGTCTGACGTCCGACGCTAAGACAACCGCAACATACGTCTGACGGTTAGTGAACTATGCCGAAAAGAACCGACATCAAAAGTATTCTCATCATTGGCGCTGGCCCGATCGTGATCGGCCAGGCCTGTGAGTTTGACTACTCCGGCGCGCAGGCTTGTAAAGCCCTGCGTGAAGAGGGGTTCCGGGTGATCCTGGTGAACTCCAACCCGGCCACCATCATGACCGACCCGGCCATGGCCGATGCCACCTACATCGAGCCGATCACCTGGGAAACGGTCGCCAAGATCATCGAGAAAGAGCGTCCGGACGCGCTGCTGCCCACCATGGGCGGTCAGACGGCACTGAACTGTGCGCTGGATCTGGACCACAACGGTGTGCTGGAAAAGTTCGGTGTCGAGATGATTGGCGCCACCGAAGATGCCATCGACAAGGCGGAAGACCGCTCCCGTTTTGACAAGGCCATGAAAGCCATCGGCCTGGAGTGTCCGCGTTCTGCCATTGCTCATAACATGGAAGAGGCCAATGCGGCGCTGGAAGAGCTGGGTTTCCCCTGCATCATCCGCCCCAGCTTCACCATGGGTGGCTCCGGCGGTGGGGTGGCTTACAACCGCGAAGAGTTTGAAGAAATCTGTCAGCGTGGTCTGGATCTTTCTCCGACCAATGAGCTGCTGATCGACGAATCCCTGCTCGGCTGGAAAGAGTACGAGATGGAAGTGGTCCGCGACAAAAAGGACAACTGCATCATCGTTTGTTCCATCGAGAACTTCGATCCCATGGGTGTGCACACCGGTGACTCCATCACTGTGGCGCCGGCCCAGACGCTCACCGACAAGGAATACCAGATCATGCGGGACGCCTCGTTGGCGGTACTGCGTGAGATCGGTGTGGAAACCGGCGGCTCCAACGTGCAGTTCGGGGTAAACCCGGACAACGGCCGCATGGTGGTGATCGAAATGAACCCACGGGTGAGCCGTTCTTCCGCGCTGGCCTCCAAGGCGACCGGTTTCCCGATTGCCAAGGTGGCGGCCAAGCTGGCGGTGGGCTACACCCTGGACGAGCTGCAGAACGAGATCACCGGTGGCAAGACCCCGGCCTCTTTCGAGCCGTCCATCGATTACGTTGTTACCAAGATCCCTCGCTTCAACTTTGAAAAATTTGCCGAAGCGGATGCGGTGCTGACTACCCAGATGAAGTCTGTGGGCGAAGTGATGGCGATTGGCCGTAACTTCCAGGAATCCTGCCAGAAAGCCCTGCGTGGCCTGGAAACGGATTCGGTCGGCTTTGATCCCAAGGTAGATCCGGCGGCGCCGGATGCCCGTGAACAGGTGGCACAGATGCTGGCCACGCCGGGTCCGGAACGGATCTGGGTCGTGGGCGATGCCTTCCGGGTTGGTATGACCGTGGAAGACGTGTTCAACATCACCAAGATCGATCGCTGGTTCCTGGTGCAGATCGACGATCTGATCAAGGCAGAACAGCAAGCGGTGGCGCTGACGTTCTCGGGACTGAATCGCGATAACCTCTACGGCTTCAAGCGCAAGGGCTTCTCGGATGCGCGTCTGGCCCAGCTGCTGGGCGTCAAGGAATCGGACGTGCGCGGCAAGCGGGAAGAGCTGGATGTGCTGCCGATCTACAAGCGTGTTGATACCTGTGCGGCCGAGTTTGCGACGGATACCGCTTACATGTACTCCAGCTACGACGAGGAGTGCGAAGCGAATCCGTCTGACCGTGACAAGATCATGGTTATCGGCGGTGGCCCGAACCGTATCGGCCAGGGTATCGAATTCGATTACTGCTGTGTGCACGCGGCGTTCGCCATGCGCGAAGACGGTTACGAGACCATCATGGTCAACTGTAACCCGGAGACCGTGTCCACTGACTACGATACCTCCGATCGTCTGTTCTTCGAGCCGATTACTCTCGAAGACGTGCTGGCCATCGTGGCGAAAGAAAAACCCAAGGGCGTGATTGTGCAGTATGGCGGTCAAACTCCGCTGAAACTGGCCCGTGCCCTGCAGGCTGCTGGCGTGCCGATCATCGGTACCCCGCCGGATGCCATCGATGAAGCGGAAGACCGCGAGCGCTTCCAGCAGATGGTCAACAAGCTTGGCCTGAAGCAGCCGCCGAACCGTACCGCCCGTTCTCTGGAAGATGGCGTGCGCCTGGCAGAAGAAATTGGTTACCCGCTGGTGGTGCGTCCCTCCTATGTACTGGGTGGTCGCGCCATGGAGATCGTGTACAACGAAGCCGAGCTGCGTAACTACATGCTAAATGCCGTGTCGGTGTCCAACGATTCGCCGGTACTGCTGGACCGCTTCCTGGATGACGCGATCGAAGTGGATGTGGATGCCATCTGCGACGGCACCGATGTGGTGATCGGCGGCATCATGCAGCATATCGAGCAGGCTGGTGTTCACTCCGGTGACTCCGCCTGTTCCCTGCCGCCGTACTCCCTGGATGAAGACGTGCAGAACGTGATGCGTCAGCAGTCCCGCGACATGGCGCTGGAGTTGGGTGTGGTCGGTCTGATGAACGTGCAGTTCGCCGTCAAAGGTGGCGAGGTGTATGTTCTGGAAGTGAACCCCCGTGCGTCGCGAACAGTGCCGTACGTGTCCAAGTGTATTGGTGCTTCCCTGGCCAAGGTGGCCGCCCGCTGTATGGCAGGTGTCAGCCTCAAGGAACAAGGGTTTACCGAAGAGGTCAAACCGCAACACTACTTTGTGAAAGAAGCCGTGTTCCCGTTTGCCAAGTTCCCGAAAGTGGATCCGATCCTTGGCCCGGAAATGAAGTCTACCGGTGAGGTAATGGGCGTAGGAGCAACCTTTGCCGAAGCCTTTGGCAAGGCCTCTCTGGGTGCGGGTGAGAAAATGCCGGAAAAAGGCACTGCCTTTATTTCTGTGCGTGAGGTGGACAAGCCCGCCGCGGTGGATGTGGCGCGCATGCTGATCGAGCGCGGCTTCGATCTGGTGGCAACCCGTGGCACCGCCAAAGTCATTGCTGATGCCGGGCTGGCAGTAAAAGAAGTGAACAAGGTACTGGAAGGGCGTCCGCACATTGTGGATATGATCAAGAACGACCAGATCGCCCTGATTGTAAACACCACTGAAGGCAAGCAGGCGATTCGCGATTCCTTTGCGATTCGTCGCTCCGCTTTGCAGCACAAGGTGTTCTACACCACCACCATCACTGCGGCCCACGCCGTGTGTCAGGCGCTGGGTATCAGCGGCGAGCCCACCGTGCGTCGTCTGCAGGATTTGCACGCAGAAATGCAGTAATCGTCCCATGGAGCGCTCGGAGCTGAGTGCTCCGGGCGATTCGATGGAATTGACGAGGAAAACTATGCAACGCGTACCGATGACCGCCAATGGGGCGAAGGCCCTGCGTGCGGAACTGGAAAAACTGAAAAAAGAAGATCGCCCGCGTATTTCTGCTGCCATTGCGGAAGCGCGCGAACACGGCGATCTGAAGGAAAACGCCGAGTACCATGCTGCCCGCGAGCAGCAGGGGTTCTGTGAGGGACGGATCAACGAGATCGAATCCAAGCTGTCGGCGGCCCAGATTATCGATATCACCGAGCTGGAAAACACCGGCAAGGTGATCTTCGGCACCACCGTGACCATCATCGATGTGGACACCGATGAAGAGAAGGTCTACCAGATCGTGGGTGACGATGAAGCGAACATCAAGCAAGGCAAGCTGAGTGTGAACTCTCCCATTGCCCGTGGCCTGATCGGCCGGGAAGAGGGTGATGTGGTGCAGATTGATACCCCCGGCGGCACCCACGAATATGAGGTCGACAAGGTCGAGCATATTTGAACCCGGGTGATCCGCAGGCAACAAAAAAGGCGACGTGATACGTCGCCTTTTTTGTTGTTGGCCCCGCGGCTGGCGTGGGCCTCAGGTCGGGTGTGTTGCGATCAGGTATTCTGGTAGCGCAACAGATTGGAGAGCTTGGGGTTGGGCTTTTCGGCGGCCCGGTACAGCAGGGCGATGTTGCCAATGCGCTGGATCAGCTCGGCGCCGCTCTGTTCACACATGGTCTGCACGATGGCGGCCCGGTCGTCGCGGTTTTCGGCGTTGACCTTCACTTTCATCAACTCGTGATCTTCCAGGCGGCTGTTGAGCTCTTCCTGGACGCTTTCAGTGAGACCCTTGTCGCCAATGATCAGGATGGCCTTCAGGTGATGGCCAATGCGGCGAAGGCGTTTGATGTCCTGGGAAGATAGCGGCACGGTGGTAGGCTCCGAATGAGTGTGGAGCGCTATTCTACAGCAACCGGGCTGAGGGTATAGGGGCGAGGACGCTGCGAGGCACGGGTTTCGGATTGGATAGGCAAAATCGGAGCCCTGGCAGTCCCGCTGGGGGAGGATGGGTTTTCGCAACCCGCCCCCGCCCTTCGAGACGGTGTGCCCCGCAGGGCGGAAATCGGCGAATGCCGATCTCCGCTATGATGATTGATCGAGATACCGGTTGAGATCGGCATTCGCCGGTTTCCACCCTAAGAAAGGCAGGAGATTCTTTGCATGGCCAAATCCAGCCGCTCCAAGTCCAGCAAGGGCTGGCTCAAGGAGCATTTTAGTGACCAGTGGGTGGCCAAGGCCCAGGAGCAGGGTTACCGGTCCCGTGCCAGCTTCAAGCTGTTGGAAATGCATGAAAAGGACAAGCTGTTCCGGCCCGGCATGACGGTGCTGGACCTGGGGGCGGCGCCTGGCGGCTGGAGCCAGGTGGCCGGGCAGCTCATCGGTGGCAAGGGGACGGTGATTGCCAGCGACATCCTGGCGATGGATGCGCTGCCGGATGTGACCTTCATTCAAGGTGATTTCCGGGAAGATGACGTCTACGAGCAGATCCTGGCGGCGGTGGGGGATCGCAAGGTAGACCTTGTAATGTCGGATATGGCCCCCAATATGAGTGGTAACAGTGGTGTGGATCAGCCGCGAGCCATGTATCTGGCGGAATTGGCGCTGGAGATGGCGGAGCGGGTGCTGGAACCCAATGGCCTGTTTCTGGTCAAGGTATTCCAGGGAGAGGGGTTTGAGGAGTACCGCCGCGCCCTGCAATCACGCTTTCGCAAGGTGATTACCCGCAAGCCGGCCGCAAGCCGTGCCCGATCCACCGAGGTCTACCAGTTGGCGGTGGGCCTGAAGTAGAGCGTAAAAGCTGTAAAACCGGCTTTTTGCTGTCCGAACCGGCATTACGCTGCCATTGATAAATGGTGTAAGGTACAGGTTCGCAAGTGTGCGCAGATGCGCCAGGAATTGATCGAGGTCTCCCTTGAACGACATGACCAAGAATATTGTGCTGTGGCTGGTAATTGCCGGCGTGCTTTATGTAGTGGCATCCAGCATCAGCAATCAGCCTGCCAATAGCGACATCCCTTATTCCACCTTTATTTCCCGGGTGGAAAGCGGCGGTGTGCAGGCGGTGACCATCGGTGAGAGTGATATTTCCGGCACCTACAGTGATGGTAGCCGGTTCTCCACGATCAAGCCGCCGACCCTGGACACCAACCTGATGCCGACCCTGATCCAGAACGGTGTCGAGGTGAAAGGGACCGAACCCAAGCGCGACAGCTTCCTGATGCGTCTGTTCCTGTCTGTGCTGCCGATCCTCCTGATCCTGGCCATCTTTATCTTCTTCATGCGTCAGATGCAGGGTGGCGGCAAGGGCGGCGGCGGCCCCATGACCTTTGGTAAATCCAAGGCCAAGCTGCTGGGTGAAGACCAGATCAAGACCACCTTTGCCGATGTGGCAGGCGTGGAAGAAGCCAAGGAAGAAGTGCAGGAGCTGGTGGAGTTTCTGCGTGACCCGGCCAAGTTCCAGCGCCTGGGCGGCAAGATCCCCCGTGGTGTGCTGATGGTGGGCTCTCCGGGTACCGGTAAGACCTTGTTGGCCAAGGCTATTGCGGGTGAAGCCAAGGTGCCGTTCTTCAGCATCTCAGGCTCTGACTTTGTGGAAATGTTCGTGGGTGTCGGTGCCAGCCGGGTTCGTGACATGTTCGAACAGGCCAAGAAGCATTCACCCTGCATTATCTTTATCGATGAAATTGACGCTGTGGGTCGCTCCCGTGGTGCGGGTTTGGGCGGTGGTCACGATGAGCGTGAGCAGACCCTCAACCAGCTGCTGGTGGAAATGGACGGCTTCGACGGCAATGAAGGCATCATCGTGATTGCGGCCACCAACCGTCCTGACGTGCTGGATCCGGCGCTGCTGCGTCCTGGTCGTTTCGACCGTCAGGTGACCGTACCGCTGCCGGATATCCGCGGCCGAGAGCAGGTGCTGAAAGTGCACATGCGTCAGGTGCCGATTGCCGACGACGTGGAGCCTGCGGTGATTGCCCGTGGCACCCCTGGCTTCTCCGGTGCGGATCTGGCCAACCTGGTCAACGAAGCTGCCCTGTTCGCTGCCCGTGCCAACAAGCGCATGGTGTCCATGGAAGAGTTCGAGAAGGCCAAGGACAAGATCCTGATGGGTGCCGAGCGTCGTTCCATGGTCATGAACGAGAAAGAAAAACTGAATACGGCTTACCATGAGGCCGGGCATGCCATCGTAGGGCGCCTGGTGCCTGAGCATGATCCGGTTTACAAGGTGAGCATTATTCCTCGTGGTCGTGCCCTGGGGGTGACCATGTACCTGCCGGAAGAGGACAAATACTCCCAGTCCAAGCGGGCATTGGAGTCCTCCATTTGCTCCTTGTACGGCGGCCGTCTGGCGGAAGAGATGACACTGGGTTTTGATGGTGTCACGACCGGTGCATCCAACGATATTGAACGTGCCACCAAGCTGGCCCGTGCGATGGTGACCAAGTGGGGCTTGAGCGAAAAACTGGGCCCACTGGCTTACGAGGAAGAAGAAGGTGAAGTGTTCCTCGGCAAGCAGATGTCCCAGCGCAAGGCCATGTCCGAGCAGACCGCAGAAGAAATCGACCGGGAAGTGCGCGCCATCATTGATAGCTGCTATGGCCGCGCCAAGCAGATCCTGGAAGATAACCGGGACAAGCTGGACTTGATGGCGGATGCTTTGATGCAGTACGAGACCATTGATGCCGACCAGATCGAAGACATCATGTCCGGTCACAAGCCGCGCCCGCCGAAAGACTGGCGTGATCAGGGGCCGGGCAACGGTGCTGCAGCGACCGGTGATCCCAAGCCGGGTGATGACGCTATTGGCGGCCCTGCCAACAATCATTGATAGTCAGACACGCCGTGCGTCACGGGTTGACGCACGGCGTTGTTGTTTCTGATCTTTTACGGTCCCCAAAGCCCTCAATCAAGGCGCGTCTTATTGCGTATGGCGTGTTGCATTGGTCTGGATTCAGGCGACAGGTCCCGTAGTATCCTATTGATGAATTTTCTGGTGGCTTTGCGATGACCCGACTTCCCTGTGGTGCCCGCACGCTGGATCTGTCAGCCCCCGTGGTGATGGGGATCCTGAACGTGACTCCCGACTCCTTTTCTGACGGTGGCCGCTTTAACGAGCGTGATGCGGCGTTGCGCCAGGCTGAACGCATGCTGGCTGATGGGGCCGCCATCATTGATGTGGGGGGCGAATCCACTCGTCCCGGGGCGGCGCCGGTGACCGAGCAGGAAGAGCTGGATCGCGTGGTGCCCATTGTCGAGGCGTTGGCGCGGGAGTTGGGGGCGTTGGTGTCCGTGGATACCAGTACAGCGGCGGTGATCCGTGACAGTGCTGCGGTGGGGGCCGGGTTGATCAATGATGTGCGCTCTCTTCAGCGCCCCGGAGCGCTGGCGGCCGCGGCGGCCACGGATCTGCCTGTGTGTCTCATGCATATGCAGGGTGAGCCGGGCACTATGCAGGATGATCCTCGTTATGAGGATGTCACCGCCGAGGTGGTGGCATTTCTCGAGGCCCGGGTGAAGGAATGTGAGCGGGCGGGGATTCTGCGCGAACGTTTGTTGGTGGACCCTGGTTTCGGTTTCGCCAAGACCGTAGCGCATAATCTCACGTTGATGCAGCAAATGAATGCGTTGCAATCGTTGGCATTGCCCGTCCTGATCGGTGTGTCCCGCAAGTCGTTGTTTGGCAGGGTGTTGGGGCGTGAGGTCGATGAGCGGCTGCCAGGGAGCCTGGCGGCGGCGGTAATGTGTGTGGAGCGTGGCGCCAGAATCGTACGCGCCCATGATGTTAAGGAAACCGTGGACGCTGTGCGTTTTGCGCATGCAGTCCGCGAAGCGGGAAAGGAGTCACAGTAATGGCGCGTAAATATTTCGGCACAGATGGGGTGCGCGGCACGGTGGGGCAGTTTCCGATTACTCCGGATTTTGTGCTCAAGCTTGGCTGGGCGGCCGGTAAGGTCTTGGCGGCACGCGGTGGTAGCAAGATTTTGATCGGCAAGGATACCCGTATCTCCGGGTATATGTTTGAGTCTGCTCTGGAGGCGGGGATTTCTGCTGCAGGGATTGATGTGCGCTTGCTGGGGCCGCTGCCGACTCCGGGGATTGCCTATCTGACGCGCACCTTGTCTGCCCAGGCGGGCATCGTGATCTCGGCTTCACACAATGCCTATACCGATAACGGGATCAAGTTTTTTGGCCCGGACGGCCGCAAGCTCAACGATGCGATTGAGCAGGAGATCGAGAGGCTTCTCGATGAGGAAATGTCGGTGGTGGCCACCGACCAGATCGGCAAGGTACGTCGTATTGATGATGCCCGTGGCCGCTACATCGAGTTCTGTAAAAGCACCACGCCTGGACTGGATTTGAAAGGCATGAAGGTGGTGGTGGATACCGCTAACGGCGCGGCGTACCACATCGCGCCAGCGGTGTTGGAGGAGCTCGGGGCGGAAGTGATCGCCATCGCTCATCAGCCGGATGGATTCAATATCAACCGTGAGTGCGGTTCTACTCATCCCGAGCAGCTGCAGGAAAGGGTGGTCGCGGAAAAGGCGGACTTGGGGATTGCCCTGGATGGCGATGCGGATCGCCTGATCATGGTGGATCACACAGGCAAGTTGGTAGATGGTGATCAGCTCCTGTATGTGATCGCCCGTGATCGCAAGGAGAGTGGCGCTGCGGTCGAGGGTGTGGTTGGCACACTGATGACCAATTTTGGATTGGAGCTGGCGCTCAAGACGCTTGGTGTGGAATTTGTGCGCGCCAAGGTCGGTGACCGCTATGTGATGGAGCAGCTGGATCAACGTGGTTGGTTGATTGGTGGCGAGTCCTCGGGGCACCTGGTCTGTCTCGATCGAACCTCTACCGGTGACGGCACTGTCTCTGCCTTGCAGGTGCTGGCGGCCCTGGCCCGCCGGGGCGATAGCCTTGCCGAGGCGGTGGCCGATGTGGCAATGCTGCCGCAGGTAATGATCAACGTGCGTGGGCCTAATCGCGATGGATTTGAGGCGCTGCCGGCGGTCAAGGCCGCGGTGGCCGATGCCGAGGCAAAACTTGCGGGGAATGGTCGTATTTTGCTGCGTCCGTCCGGCACGGAACCGCTGGTGCGGGTCATGATTGAAGGCAAGGATTCCGAACAGGTAGAAACGCTCTGCCGCGAGCTGGCGGATGTCGTAGAGGGTGCCATCGCCTAAGGGTGACTGGCGTCCAGGTGGATGGCTCACGTAATGATCAGGCTGGCACTTTGTGTGCCGGGGGAAGAGCGGCGGCATGGGTGTCGCCGGGTAATCAAGGAATGCACATGAACAAAAGAACGCCGCTTGTTGCTGGCAACTGGAAGATGAATGGCGATCCTTCCCTGGTTGAGGGTATGGCAGCGGCCCTGGCGGGATATGACGGTGCGGCGCAGATGGTGATCTGTCCGCCGTTTCCTTTTCTGGCCCAGGCCAGGGAGTTGTTTGCTGGTCATGTCGCCATTGGGGCGCAGAATCTCAGTGATCAGGAGGAGGGGGCCTATACCGGTGAGGTGTCTGCCTCGATGCTGGCCGGTGCGGGTTGTGGTTATGTGATTATCGGGCATTCCGAGCGGCGCGCCCTGTATGGCGAAACCGATGCATTGATCGCGGCGAAGTTTGCTCGTGCACAGACAGAAGGGCTGGTGCCGATTCTCTGTGTCGGCGAGACCCTTGAAGAGCGGGAGGCGGGCAAGACCGAGGCGGTAGTATGTGGGCAGTTGCAGGCGGTGATCGATGCGGCAGGGATTGAGGCGTTTGCCCGAGCCGTCGTCGCCTATGAGCCGGTCTGGGCCATTGGTACCGGCATGACGGCGAGCCCGGAGCAGGCACAGGAAGTGCACGCCACGCTGCGCCAAACAGTGGCGTCTTACAGTGCGGATATTGCCGCTTCCCTGCCGTTGCTTTACGGCGGCAGTGTAAAGGCGGATAATGCCGCCCTTCTGTTTGCCCAGTCAGACATCGATGGGGGTCTGATTGGTGGGGCATCGTTAACTGCCGACAGTTTTCTTGCTATCTGCCGGGCGGCGGAATAGCGGAACCAATGAAAATATAGAGTAACTATGGATATCGTCGTTCACGTAGTACATGTGCTGGCGGCCCTGGGCCTGATTGGTCTGGTCCTGATTCAGCATGGCAAGGGTGCCGATGCTGGCGCCTCATTCGGTGGTGGTGGCTCCCAGACTGTGTTTGGCAGCGCGGGCTCTGCCAATTTTCTGACTCGTGCGACTGCCGTGCTGGCGGTAGTGTTCTTCGTGACCAGCCTGGTGCTGGCCTGGATGGCACGCCAGGAGGCGGAAGGGGCGCGTACCTATCTGCCTGAACTGGAAACCATCGAAGAGCAGGCGGATGTTCCTGCGCCTGCCGATCAGGTGGAGTTGCCGGCAGCGGCGAGCGAGGTTCCTGCGGTAATCGGTGAGAATTCTGAAAAAGAAGTTTCAGATCAGCCGCAAGCTGATGTAGAATCCGCGTCCCCGGCTGAGGTGCCTCAGCCGGCGCAGTAAGTTAAGCGTTCTTTGCCGAAGTGGTGGAATTGGTAGACACGCTATCTTGAGGGGGTAGTGAGCTTCGCTCGTGCCGGTTCAAGTCCGGCCTTCGGCACCAATTTGGGAAAGATGGATGGCGCTGAATTTCAATGTCTCCATCTGGTCAAGAAAGCATCAGGTTAAGCGGCTTTTCCTGATGCTAAGGCTTCGAAAAATAAATACTTTTTTCACGAAGTCTCCTTGACAGCGCAAAGCACTCTAAGTAGTATTTGCGCTCGGTTTTGAGGTGATTTGCAGCGCTCACAGGCGCAGCAAGTCACGGTTCAGAATGCTGAACCAGAGCCCTGGTGCATCGGGCTTTAAAGGGCACAAGGTTTATTGCGGGGTGGAGCAGTCTGGTAGCTCGTCGGGCTCATAACCCGAAGGTCGTAGGTTCAAATCCTGCCCCCGCTACCACTTAGAAGGATCAGCTTCGGTTGATCCAAAGCGGACAAAAAGCCCCTCTAGCAGGGGCTTTTTGTTATCCGCGACAGTGGAATGGGCGGTGGATGTGCGGTCGGTTGCGTGTTGTCCTGCAGTCGTCGGTGATGTCCCCAGGCCCATTTTTTGTTTGTACCTGAAGCAACCATTTCTTCGGGAGTAATGTCGGAAAAGGCATGTCGAAACGCGTAGAACAGTTAACGGCGCTATTTGCACCGGTAGTGGAAGATCTCGGCTTCGTGCTTTGGGGTGTGGAATACATCCAGGGGCGCGGAGCTGTTGTGCGTGTGTTTATCGACCATGAAGACGGCATTACGGTAGATAACTGTGCGGCGGTGAGTCACGAGATCAGCGGCGTGCTGGATGTGGAAGATCCAATTTCCGGGGAGTACAACCTGGAAGTGTCCTCTCCGGGCATGGATCGTCCCATGTTTGAACTTGCGCAATATGCCGACTACATCGGTGAAGATGTCCAGCTCAAGCTGCTGGCACCGATTGCAGGCAAGCGCAAATTGACCGCAGCCATTGTGGCTGTGGATGGTGAAACGCTGGTGGTGGAGCTGGATGGCGAAACCCTGCGTATTCCTTACGGTCAGGTTGATCGTGCCCGGCTTCAGCCGCGCTTCGATTAAGCCTGAGAGAACCTTGTCTTTGTAAAGGCCTGGCCATGAACAAAGAGATCCTGCTGGTAGCGGAAACCGTTTCAAACGAGAAGGGCGTTAGCCGCGATGTAATTTTCGAGGCTATTGAACTGGCTCTCGCGGCGGCAACCAAGAAGCGTTTTAAGGAAGAAGACGTGGAAATCCGTGTGGACATCGACCGTGTTTCCGGCGATTCCCGCACTTTCCGTGTCTGGCATGTGGTGCCCGACGAAGATCTGTATGAATTCGGCAAGCAGCTGACGCTGGATGAAGCCCACGAGCAGGATACCTCCCTGCAGATCGGCGACACCTGGGAAGAAGAGATCGAGTCCGAAGCATTCGGTCGTATTGCGGCCCAGACTGCCAAGCAGGTGATTGTTCAGAAGGTTCGTGAAGCCGAGCGTCGCCAGATCATTGAAGAATATCGTGACCGTATTGGTGATCTGGTCAGCGGTACCGTGAAGAAGGCCAACCGTGATTCCATCGTGTTGGACCTGGGCGGTAACGCAGAAGCGCTGATCACTCGTGAGCACATGATTCCCCGTGAAGCGGTGCGTCAGAACGATCGCATTCGCGCCTACTTGCTGGGTGTGAACGAAGAAAACCGTGGCCCGCAGCTGTTTGCCAGCCGTGCCTGCCCGGAAATGCTGATCGAGCTGTTCAAAATCGAAGTGCCGGAAATCGGTGAAGAGCTGATTGAGATCAAGGGCGCTGCCCGCGATCCGGGTTCTCGCGCCAAGATTGCGGTGAAGACCAACGATCAGCGGATCGACCCGGTGGGCGCCTGTGTGGGTATGCGCGGTGCGCGTGTTCAGGCGGTGTCCAACGAGCTGGCCGGTGAGCGTATCGATATTGTCCTGTGGGACGACAACCCGGCACAGCTGGTCATTAATGCCATGCAGCCGGCGGAAGTGGCGTCCATCGTGATGGACGAAGAAAGCCACGCCATGGATATCGCGGTGGAAGATGAGTCCGCCCTGGCACAGGCCATCGGCCGTAGTGGCCAGAACATCCGTCTTGCTTCCGAGCTGACTGGCTGGGAACTGAACGTGATGACGCTGGACGACGCCGAGAACAAGCAGCAGGAAGAAGCAGCTCAGGCGCTGGAAACCTTTATGAACGAGCTGGACGTGGACGAAGATATCGCCGGCGTGCTCGTGGAAGAAGGCTTTTCCACGCTGGAAGAGGTGGCCTATGTGCCGGAAGAAGAGATGCTCGCTATTGACGGGTTTGACGAGGATATCGTCGAAGCCCTTCGCCAGCGTGCCAAAGATGCCCTGCTGACCAAGGCACTGGTATCTGAAGAGAAATTTGAACAAGCCGAGCCTGCGGACGACCTTCTGAGCATGGAAGGTATGGATCGTGAGTTGGCTGTGGAACTGGCTTCCCGTGGCATCGTCACGATGGAAGATCTCGCCGAACAGGCGGTGGATGACCTGCTCGAAATTGAAGGCCTGGATGAGGAGCGCGCTGCGCAACTGATCATGACCGCCCGGGCTCCCTGGTTCGAAAACGAAGACGGGGAATAACAGCCGTATTTTTCCGGCTGAGGCAGTGCAGGCACCATAGAGCGGACAGGAGAGTGTTGCTGACATGGCAGAAACGACCGTAAAGAAACTGGCCGAAACCGTAGGTATGCCCGTTGAGAAACTGCTTTCTCAAATGAAGGAAGCGGGCTTGCCACATGGGGACGCCAGCGAAGAGGTCTCCGGTGAACAGAAGCAGCAGCTGCTGGCGCATCTGCGCAAGTCTCATGGTGCCGCGGAACCTGAGGGCAAGAAAATCACCCTCAAGCGCAAGTCCACCAGTACCATCAAGACCACCGGTGCGGCGGGTAAAGCCAAGACTGTAAACGTGGAAGTGCGCAAGAAACGCACCTACGTGAAGCGTGAAGTGCTGGAAGCGGAAGCCCGCGAGGAAGCCGAGCGCAAAGCGGCTGAAGAGGCGGCACTGAAGGCCGAACAGGAAAAACGCGAGGCAGAAGAAGCAGCCAAGCGTCAGGCGGAAGAAGAAGTCGCCCGCAAGAAAGAGGAAGAGGCCAAGGCCGCTGCAGAAGTTGACCGCAAGGCAGCTGAAGAAAAAGCAGCGGAAGAGAAGGCCAAACGCGTTGCTGTGCCGAAGACTGCAGCAGCCAAGAAGCCGGCCAAAGAAGAAACGCCGGAAGAAAAGGCCAAGCGCGAAGAGGAAGAGAAAAAGCAGCGTGAGGCTGAAGAAGCCAAGCGCAAGCAAGAATCCGAAGCCCGTAAAAAGGCCGAGGAAGAGGCTGCCCGTCGCACCGCTGAAGAAGCGGCCCGTATCGCTGCCGAACTGGAGCAGCGTGGTGACCAGCCCGAGAAGAAAGAAGAGGAAGTGGACGATGGTTCTTCCATCGTGGTGGCGGCCCAGGAGGCCAGCTATCAGCGTGAAGAGCGTCAGTCCCGTCGTCGTCGTCGCAAGCCGAAGGCTGCCGGTGTTGCTCATGGTCAGATGAAGAGCTCCATGAACAAGGCGCACGGATTCAAAGCCCCGACGGAGAAAAAGATTCTGGAAGTTGAAGTCCCGGAAACCATTACCGTAGGCGATCTCGCCCAACGCTTGAACATCAAGTCCAAGGAACTGATCAAGTCCTTGATGAAGATGGGCGAAATGGCCACCGTGAATCAACATATCGACCAGGAAACCGCCATCCTGCTGGTAGAAGAAATGGGCCACAAGGCCGTTGCCGGCAAGGGTGAAGAAGAGGTATTGGAAGATCACCTGGCAACCATGGTTAACCGTGACGGTGCCGAGCTGTCTCAGCGCGCGCCGGTCGTGACCATTATGGGCCACGTTGACCACGGCAAGACCTCGCTGCTGGATTACATTCGTAAGGCCAAGGTAGCGGCCGGTGAGGCGGGTGGTATTACCCAGCATATCGGTGCGTACCACGTGGACCACGAGAAGGGCATGATTACCTTCCTGGATACCCCGGGTCACGCCGCCTTTACGGCCATGCGTGCCCGTGGTGCCAAGGCTACGGATATCGTCATCATCGTGGTGGCAGCGGATGACGGTGTCATGCCGCAGACCGAAGAAGCAGTTAACCACGCGAAAGCGTCTGGTGCACCGATCATCATTGCGGTCAACAAGATCGACAAGGAACAGGCTGATCCGGATCGTGTGAAGAACGAGCTGGCGGCCAAGGACGTGATCCCCGAAGAGTGGGGCGGTGACTACCAGTTCATTAACGTCTCTGCCCATACCGGTGAGGGTGTTGATGAGCTTCTGGATGCCATCCAGCTGCAATCCGAACTGCTTGAGCTGGAGGCCTCTGCCACTGGCCCGGCGACCGGTGTGGTGATCGAATCCCGTATTGAGAAAGGTCGCGGTACCGTGGCCTCTATCCTGGTGCAGGCCGGTCAACTGAATATCGGCGACATGCTGCTGGCGGGGGCCCACTTCGGCCGCGTCCGTGCCATGGCTGATGAGAATGGCCAACCCATCAAGAGTGCCGGTCCTTCCATTCCGGTGGAAGTGCTGGGTCTGGACGGTGCACCGGAAGCGGGTGAACAGGTTCAGGTGGTGTCTGACGAGCGCAAGGCCCGTGAAGTGGCCGAGTTCCGTCAGGAGCGCGACCGCGATGTGAAGCTCAAGCGTCAGCAGGCTTCCAAACTGGAAAACCTGTTTGCCAACATGGGTGGCGCCGAAGCCAGCACCGTGAACATCGTCCTCAAGACGGATGTTCGTGGTTCTCTGGAAGCGCTGCAGGGTGCTCTCCATGATCTGGGCACCGACGAAGTGAAGGTGAACCTGGTTGCTGCCGGCGTGGGTGCGATCAACGAATCCGATGTAAACCTGGCCATGACCAGTGAAGCGGTACTGCTGGGCTTCAATGTCCGTGCCGATTCCAAGGCCAAGAAGCTGTGTGAGCAGGAAGGTATCGACCTGCGTTACTACAGCGTGATCTATGAGCTGATCGACGATGTGAAGCAGGCCATGAGCGGCTTGCTGGCACCGGAGAAACGCGAAGAGATTCTGGGTACTGCCCAGGTCCGCGACGTGTTCCGTTCTTCCAAGTTCGGTGCCGTGGCCGGTTGTATGGTGATCGAAGGTACCCTGTACCGAAACCGCCCGATCCGCGTTCTGCGCGACGATGTGGTGATCTTCGAAGGCGAGCTGGAATCCCTGCGTCGTTTCAAGGACGACGTGCCGGAAGTTCGCAACGGCATGGAATGTGGTATTGCCGTGAAGAGCTACAACGACGTGAAGGAAGGCGACAAGATCGAGGTCTTCGAAGTGAAGGAGGTGGCGCGCTCCCTGTAAGGGGCGTGCCCGGCCGCAACTGCCATGAGTCGTCATCGTCGCCCGCAGGGGTTTAACCGCACCGACCGTATCGCGGACCAGATCCAGCGTGAGCTGTCCCGGTTGTTGCAGTTTGAAGTCAAAGACCCGCGGGTGAACCTGGCGACCGTGCAGGATGTGACGGTCTCCCGGGACCTGTCTTTTGCCGATGTCTACTTCACGTTGCTGGGCAAAGGTGAAGAAGAAGGGGCAGAAGCCGAGAAGGTGCTGGAAAAGGCCAGTGGCTTTCTGCGCAGTAGCCTGGCTCAGAGCCTGAATACCCGCACCACCCCCAAGTTGCGTTTCCACTATGACATGACCCCGGAAAACGCCGCGAAGATGTCTCGTCTGATTGACGATGTCCGCGCGGAAGACCGGGAGTTGCGTCCGGACAACGACGAACCCGAGCAGGATTAACGGAGCACTCCGGTGGCAAAACGTCGTCCCCGTGGCCGCAATATCAGCGGCATTTTGTTGTTGGATAAAGTGACCGGCGTCAGCAGTAACGGTGCTCTGCAGATGGCGAAGAAGATGTTCGCTGCCGCCAAGGCGGGCCACACTGGCAGCCTGGACCCCCTGGCCACCGGTATGCTGCCAATCTGTTTTGGTGAAGCGACCAAATTCAGCCAGTTCCTGCTGGAATCCGACAAGAGCTACCGGGTCACGGCCAAACTGGGTGTCACCACGGAAACCGGTGATGCCGATGGTGAGGTGGTGAAGACCACTGAAGTCACGGCCTCCGCAGCGGATATCGAAGATGCGCTGATGTCTTTCATGGGGGATATCGAGCAGATTCCCAGCATGTATTCGGCGATCAAGCATGAGGGGGTTCCCCTCTACAAGCTGGCGCGGGAAGGCAAGACCGTAGAGCGCAAGCCTCGCGCGGTGACCATTTATGACATCCGGATTCTGCGCATCGAAGGCGATGAGCTGGAATTCGAGGTGGACTGTTCCAAGGGCACTTACGTGCGTTCGCTGGTGGAAGACACCGGAGACAAGCTGGGCTGTGGCGGCCATGTCACCGTTCTGCACCGCTTGTCGGCGGGGCCCTATCCGGCGGAAAAGATGCTGACCCTGGAGCAACTGGGCAATATCAAGGCCGAGGGCGGGTTCGAGGCAATCGACGAACTGCTCTTGCCTTTATCAACCAGCGTGGCAGACTGGCCGCGCGTTGAACTGGGTGACAATGCTGCCTATTACATTCAGCAGGGTCAGCCAGTGATGGCCTCAGACCGTCCGGTGGATGGCTGGGTCAGTGTTTACAAGGCATCCAGCGGCGAGTTTTTGGGCGTCGGTGAGGTGCTGGAAGACGGGCGAATTGCGCCGCGTCGACTGGTTTCAAACTGAGTTGCCCTTGCGGTAACCGGCTTGGAAAACCCGACGGCAGCTATAAATATGCATGGCTGACCGTGACATTCATTGTGCATATTGGAGCAAAACCATGGCTTTGACCGTAGAACAGAAAGCGGAAATCCTGAAAGAGCACGGCCAGAAAGAAGGCGATACCGGTTCTCCGGAAGTGCAGGTTGCACTGCTGACCGCCAACATCAATGGCCTGCAAGGTCACTTCAAGGACCACAAGAAGGATCACCACAGCCGTCGCGGCCTGATCCGCATGGTAAACCAGCGTCGTAAGCTGCTGGACTACCTGGCCAAGAAAGACCGCACTCGTTACCTCCAGCTGATCGAAAAGCTGGGTCTGCGTCGCTAACAGGCTGTGCAGATCGGGTAACCGCAACAGAAGCTCGGCTCCGCCGGGCTTTTGTTGTTTCTGGAGGGGCACAATTCCCTCCCCCTGCGGTCGCTTGCTGGCAAGCGATGTTTTTGGCGAGGATCGGCTCACGCCGATTTCCGCCCTGCGGGCTGGCGGGTTATGATGCGCGAGCGAAAGAAGATGTTGTCAGAGGCATGGGCCTCGAAGATTGTCGTGAAGAGAGAAGAGACGAGATATGTTCAATAAAATCACCAAAGAGATTCAGTTCGGCCGTGACACGGTCATCCTGGAAACCGGGCAAATCGCCCGCCAGGCCACCGCCGCTGTCATGGTGCGCATCGGTGCCACCGAAGTGCTGGTCACCGTGGTGGGCAAGAAAGAAGCCGACCCCAGCAAGAACTTCTTCCCGCTGACCGTGAATTACCAGGAAAAGACCTACGCAGCCGGCCGTATCCCCGGTGGATTCCTGAAGCGTGAAGGTCGCCCGAGTGAGAAAGAAACCCTGACCTGCCGCCTGATCGACCGTCCGATCCGTCCGCTGTTCCCCAATGGCTTCATGAATGAAGTGCAGGTCGTGGCGACCGTGATGTCCGTGGACAAGGAAAACGATCCAGACATCGCTGCCATGATTGGTACCTCTGCGGCTCTGGCAATTTCCGGTATCCCGTTCAGTGGCCCCATCGGTGCGGCCCGCGTCGGCTTCAAGGATGGCATGTACATCCTCAACCCGAGCTACGCAGAGCTGGCCGAATCCGCTCTGGATCTGGTGGTTGCCGGTACCGAGCCCGCCGTACTGATGGTGGAATCCGAAGCCAAAGAGCTGTCTGAAGACCAGATGCTGGGTGCAGTACTGTTCGGACACATGGAAATGCAGCCGGTCATCCAGGGCATTCGCGAGTTCGCTGCCGAAGTGGGCACCCCTGCCTGGGAGTGGACTGCTCCGGCCGTAAACACTGAGCTGAAAGATGCCATCAAGGCCAAGTTCGAAGCTGGTCTGGCCGAGGCCTACACAATTACCGAGAAAATGGCCCGCTACGCCAAAGTCGGCGAGCTGCGTGACGCTTGTGTGGCCGAATTCGCTACCGGTGAAGAAGGCGCGCCAGAAGCGGGCGAAGTGAAAGAGCTGTTCGGCAAGATCGAGAAAAACGTGGTGCGTGAAGCGGTTGTATCCGGCAAGCCGCGTATCGACGGCCGTGCCCTGGATGCGGTGCGCGCCATCGACTGTCAGGTCGGCAATCTGGCCAAGACCCACGGTTCTGCCCTGTTCACCCGTGGCGAGACGCAGGCCATCGTGGCGGCGACCCTGGGCGGTATGCGTGATGCCCAGTTCATCGACGCGCTGGAAGGATCCCGTCAGGATCACTTCATGCTGCATTACAACTTCCCTCCTTACTGCGTGGGCGAGACCGGCATGATCGGTTCTCCGAAGCGTCGTGAGATCGGTCACGGTCGCCTGGCCCGTCGTGGTGTGCAGGCAGTACTGCCCACCGTGCAGGACTTCCCCTACACCATTCGTGTGGTCTCCGAGATCACCGAATCCAACGGTTCCTCTTCCATGGCGTCCGTGTGTGGCACTTCCATGGCACTGATGGATGCCGGTGTTCCCCTGACTGCGCCGGTGGCGGGTATCGCCATGGGTCTGGTGAAGGAAGAAGACGGCCGTTTCGCGGTACTGTCTGACATCCTCGGTGACGAAGACCACCTGGGCGACATGGACTTCAAGGTGGCTGGTACCGCACGCGGTGTGACTGCCCTGCAGATGGATATCAAGATCGAAGGGATCACCGAAGAGATCATGGAGAAGGCGCTGGAACAGGCTAACGCCGGTCGTCTCCATATCCTTGGTGAAATGTCCAAGGCCATCGGCGCGTCCCGTACCCAGGTATCCGAGAATGCACCGACCCTGCTGACGCTGAAGATCAATCCGGACAAGATCCGTGACGTGATCGGTAAAGGTGGTGCGACCATCCGTGCCCTGACCGAGGAAACCGGCTGTACCATCGATATCGAGGACGATGGCAGCGTGAAGATCTACGGTGAAACCCGTGAAAAAGCGGATGAAGCGGTACGTCGTGTTGAAGAGATCACCGCTGAAGCAGAAGTGGGCGTGATCTACGAAGGCAAGGTTACCCGTGTGGTTGATTTCGGTGCTTTTGTTGCCATCATGCCGGGCACGGAAGGTCTGCTGCACATCTCCCAGATTGCTGAAGAGCGTGTGGAGAAGGTGACCGACTACGTGAACGAGGGTGACATCATCAAGGTGAAAGTCCTCGACGTGGATCAGCGTGGCCGTATCAAGCTGTCCATGAAGGAAGCCAAGGAAGACTGATTAGACCCGCTTCCAGAAGCATAGAGAGGGCCGGCATTTGCCGGCCCTTTTTTTGGTTCATCGCGGATTAGCGGGGAATAGGTTACAAAAAAGCCCCCTTGCTGTAGGAGCGTCGCTCGCGGCGCGATAACCCACGTGGTTAAAGACTGATTTACCGCAGAGGGTGAAAGGGCCAACAGAGGAAAACCGCCTTCCTCAGTGAACGCTGTGCCCTCTGTTGTGAAAGTGCTTTTGTTTCCTGGTCTGGGATCGCGCCGCCAGCGACGCTCCTACGGCAAGGGCGGGGATTAAATTGGACTTTCCCGGAAACCCGCAATGAACCTTTTTTGGGGGTTCTTCGCAGATTTGAGGGAAAAGCCTGATTAACTCTTCCCTGCTTGCCGTAGGAGCGCCGGTTATTCGCTCCGCTCACCCTTCGGGCCGCCCTGCGCACGTTCCTTCGCTACGCTCGGTGGCGGCGCATTCCGGGTCAGGCAAAGGCATTGTTAGGACTGGGCAGGACGTTTTTCTACCAGTCTTGCCGCAAGCAGGCCCATCTCGAACAGGAACCACATGGGAATGGCCAGCAAGGTCTGGCTGATCACATCGGGTGGGGTCAGCAGCA
This sequence comes from Alcanivorax sp. P2S70, assembly GCF_000475295.1. NCBI lineage: Bacteria > Pseudomonadati > Pseudomonadota > Gammaproteobacteria > Oceanospirillales > Alcanivoracaceae > Alcanivorax > Alcanivorax sp. P2S70. The sequence continues at coordinate 93,643 of NZ_AXBZ01000023.1, read as the reverse complement.
TGCCCAGTACAAAGCAGCCCACCACCACATAGGCGCGGGCCTTGGCCAGTTTTTCCACCGTGGTGGCGCCGGTGGCGACCAGCAGCACAATGGCAATGGGCAGTTCGAAGGCCAGGCCGAATGCCAGGAACAGGGCCAGTACGAAGTCCAGATAACTGCTGATGTCGGTGGTTACGGCCACGCCTTCCGGCGCGATGGCGGTAAAGAACTGGAACATCAGCGGGAAGACCACGAAATACGCAAAGGCGGCGCCAGCGTAGAACAGCAGGATGCTGCTGCCCAGAAGCGGGATCGCCAGTTTCTTTTCATGCTTGTATAGCCCGGGAGCAATAAACGCCCACCCCTGATGCAGAATGAACGGCATGGCAGCGAACACACTGAGGTAGAGTGTCAGTTTGAACGGCGCCAGAAACGGCGCGGCGACACCGGTAGCAATCATGCTGGTGCCGTCCGGCATGGCATCCATGAGGGGCTTGGCCACCAGGGTGTAGAGCTCGCGGGAAAAGTAGAACAGACAGAGGAAAATCACGAACACGACTGCCATGGCTTTGAGCAGACGATTACGTAATTCCAGCAGATGCGCGATCAGGGGTTGGCCGGGATCGTTACTGGCGTCAGTCATTGCGGGGTGGTTCCTGGCCTTGGTCTTCATCCTGGGGAGGATCGGGGTGGATGCGGTTTTCCTTGCTGGCAGGTTGGCGCGCCTTGTGGATCTGTTCCGGGCTCAGCAGGCTTTCTTTGGCTTCACGAATGCTGTCTTCGTCCAGCCCCATCTGCCGCATCTGTTTTTCCATGCGCTCGCGCATGTCCAGGGTTACGGCTTCGCGTTCCAGTTCATTCTTCAGATTATTGAAGGTGGAACGGGCACGCCCCATCCAGTGGCCCAGGGTGCGGGCCACGGTGGGCAGGCGTTCCGGGCCGAGCACTACCAATCCGATCACGAAGATCAGGGCGAGTTCGGTAAAACCGATATCGAACATGGACGCCTCGCTTCAGGTCAGGCCTGATCCTTGTCCTTTTCGGTTTTTTGATCTGCCTGGGTCTTTTCGTTTTCAGCCAGGCGTTTCTGGTCCTGCTCTTCTTCGCCGTCTTTCATGGCGTTCTTGAAGCCCTTCACGGCGCCACCCAGATCGCCACCCATGTTGCGCAGTTTCTTGGTGCCGAACAACAGGACGACGATGGCGAGGAGGATCAGTAACTGCCAGATGCTGATGCCGGAAAACATGATGCTTTACTCCAGAAATGTTGTCCCTGTAACGCTAGCACGCCACGGGACACGCTTTTAGTGATTCTTTTAATGGTTTGGTTGTGCTCAGTGCTTGTTGCCGCGGGCGGCTTTTTCGTCGTGGCCGGACAGGCCGAAACGGCGCTCCAGCTCGGCCAGTACCTTGTCAGGGTGTTCGCCCAGCTTGGCCAGCATGACCAGACTGTGAAACCACAGGTCGGCGGTTTCGCTGATCAGGGCCTGATTGTCGCCACTGACTTCGGCGTCGCGGGCGGCGAGGAGGGTCTCTACCGCTTCTTCGCCCACTTTTTCGAGAATCTTGTTGAGGCCTTTGGCATACAGGCTGGCCACATAGGAGCTGTCCGGGTCGGCGCCCTTGCGGGATTCCAGAACGTCGTGCAGCTGGCTGAGAATATCTGACATAGTCTGTGCTTCGTTATGGCCTGACGTGTGTCTTTATTGGGACCTTGTCAGGCGCAGTGATCATTGCTGACGACAGTCTAGCGTCGCCAGCCCCAGCTCACCAGTACCAGAGCCGCGGCCGACAATGGCCAGCTGTAGGGATTGGCCAGCCACAGGGCGGCCCCGGCACAGCCAAGACCGGCGAGACCGGCCAGCAGTTTGTGGCGGTGGCGCACCAGCTGCTGTTCGAGGCGCGCCTCAAGGCGATCCTGCTGGTAAGGCAGGTCACGCAGGGTCTCCAGCCCGTCACGCAGCAGATCAGGCATGTCCGGTAGCTGGGCGGTCCATTCCGGCAGGCGATTCTGTAGTTTCTTGAGGGTGGCGCCGGGGCCGTATTCGGCCAGCATCCAGGCTTCCAGTAGCGGGCGGCCCGTGTTCCAGATGTCCAGTTGCGGGTAGATACTGCGGCCGAGCCCTTCGATATGCACCAGGGTCTTCATCAACAGGATGTACTGCACCGGCATTTCGATGTGGTAGCGACGAGCCAGATCGAACAGTTTCATCACCAGCGGGGCGAACTCCAGCTGGTCCAGCTGGGCCGAGCGCACCGGTTCTACCAGATCGATGACGGCCCGTTCGAAGCGGGGCCGGTCAATGGGCGCCTGGTTCCAGCCGGCACGAATGACCGCGTCCACCAGGGCGCTGTAGTCCTCGCGCATGACGGCCAGCACCATGCGCCCCAGCACATTCAGGTCTTCTTTCGACAGGCGCCCGGCAATGGCGGCATCGATGGCCATGTATTGTGGGGATTCCGGGTGTTCCGGGTTAACGAAGATGTTGCCCGGGTGCATATCGGCATGGAACAGGTTGAAGCGGAAAACCTGGGCGAAAAAGATTTCCACGCCGCGTTCAGCCAGCACTTTCGGATCAATGCCGGCGGCTTTGATGCGTTCGATATCATTGACCGGGATGCCGTTGATGCGGTCCATGATGATCACCGTGGGGCTGGACAGCTCCAGGTGAATGGCGGGCATGTAGAGCAGCGGGCTGAACAGGAAGTGACGGCGCATGGCTTCGCTGTTGCGGGCCTCGGCACTGAGGTCCAGTTCACCAAGAATGATGTCGCGGTAGTCTTCCACCACACGCACCGGGCGGAAGTAACGGGCATCGCGCCACAGTCGCTCCAGCCAGCGGGCGCCAAAGGCCATGACCTTCAGGTCGCGCTGGACCACCGGGCGAATGGTGGGCCGCAAGACCTTGGCGACTACTTGCTGGCCGTTCTTCAATGTAGCGGCGTGCACCTGGGCCACCGACGCGGCGGCCATGGGGGTGGTGTCGAACTGTGCGAACACCTCATCAAAGGGCAGTGGCAGGCTCGCTTCGACCAGATCTCGGGCCTGTTCCCCATCGAAGGGGGCCACCTGATCCTGAAGCCGCGCCAGTGCTGCGGTCCATTCAGGCGGCAACATGTCCTGGCGAGTGGCGAGCAGCTGGCCAAACTTGATGAAAATGGGGCCAAGGCGTTCCAGTGCCTTTTGCAGGCGCTCCCCTTCACTGAGCTTGCCGGTACCGGCCCAGCTGGAGGGAACCAGAAACGACAATGTCAGCAGCAGGGTCCGTAGCGGATGGGCCGGTAACAGGGCAATCAGTCGGTAGCGGCACACCACATGGGTGACCATGAGGATGCGGGTAATGGGGGGCATCAGTGGTTGGCGTCCCTGTTCTGGTCGGCGTTGAGTCGCTGGATGCGGGCCTCAAGGCGGTCCACGTCCAGGCGCAGGTCGTCCACATCCTGGCCAAATTCATACACCTCGCGGCGGGACGGGGTGAGGCCGGATTCGTTGCCCACGTAATCGCCCAGTTGTTCTGCCAGTCGTCCGGCGGCCTGTCTGGCCCAGCCGAACAGGCGCCGGGCGCCGTAATCCAGCTGCTGGGCCAGCTCAGAGCCGGTAATCGGTTCCAGTACGGCGCCCCAGTCGATGTGCAGCTCACGGGCCAGCTGTTGCAGTTCCAGCAGCAGTTCGCGGTTGCCTGAGATGTCCACCGGCCCGGCGATGGCGCCGGGCCGGGTTTTCCATTCCAGCAACAGAGCGGCCAGATCCATGGGGCTGCCTTTCACCGCCACGTCCGGGGTGGCATCGCTGCGGTGGTATAGCTCCACGCCGTCTTCCACGATCAGGGCGTAGATCGCCAGAGGTGGCAGGGTGACGTCTACCGCCACCAGGCGCCCGGCATGCACGGCCAGTTTGTCTGCTGTCACCGGGTCGGAACGCAGCGCCGTGTTGATGGCGCGCTCAACGGTGGCCAGGGCAGTGGTGGAAATCAGGCCCGGGGAGCGTGACTGGTCTTTCAGACTCATCAGAACTTGAATCCTCTGTGCAGTGCCACGATGCCGCCCAGCATGTTGAAATACTCGGTACGGGCAAAGCCGGCGTTATCCATCATGCCTTGCAGGGTGTCCTGATCCGGATGCATGCGGATGGATTCGGCCAGATACTGGTAGCTGTCGGCGTCGTTGACGATCAGTTTGCCGAGCCGCGGCCAGACTGCAAAGGAATAGGCGTCGTAGGCCTTGGCCAGGGTCTTGTTGGTGGGGGTGGAAAACTCCAGCACCAGCAAGCGGCCGCCGGGTTTGAGCACCCGCAGCATGGAGCGCAGGGCGGCGTCCTTGTCAGTGATATTGCGCAGGCCGAAGGCGATGGTGATGCAATGGAAGGTGTTGTCCTCAAAGGGGAGGCACTCGCCATTCACCTGGGCGACCTGGGTGTTGTGGCTGCAGCCTGCGTCGAACAGTCGATCACGGCCAACCTCGAGCATGGCGTCGTTGATGTCGGCCAGCACAACCTGACCGGTTTCGCCGACCAGGCGGGAAAATTTGATGGCCAGATCACCAGTGCCACCGGCCAGGTCCAGCACCTTGTGGCCAGGGCGAATGCCGGCCAATTCGATGGTCATGCGCTTGAGAATGCGATGACTGCCCATGGAAATCAGGTCGTTCATCACATCGTATTTGCCCGCTACCGAGCGGAATACGCCGGCCACCTTTTGCTGTTTTTCCTGCCACGGTACCTGCTGGTAGCCGAAGTGTGTGACCTTGTTGTCGTCGGACATATCAATTCTCGAAAGGCGTGGGGTGGCCGGCATAGACCTTTTGCATAATGGCTTCTTCGCGGGCGGCAAGCTGCTCCAGCAGCCGGCCCACACTGGGTACCGGTTTCATCACCCGGAAACTGCGATCCATGAAATCATACAGGTTCGAAAAGCCCGCCGCATGGACTGGCTTACGCACCATACGAAAGGTGGCATGGAGCATGCGTGAGCGAATGTAGCGATCCAGCCTGTGGCCCAGTTCGGCCACCAGCTGCACTTGCCGCAGGCGGTCATTGTGATGGTGGTCCTGTCGGAAGCCCTTGAGGTAGGTCATTTCCGTGAGCGGTTGATCCAGTGCCTCGCCCAGCGTTTGGGTGACGGCTTCGTCCAGTTCCTGGGTCAGAATGGCGGCCTCCAGTGCGGCGGCAGAGGTGGCCATGACCTTTTCAGGCAGCAACTTCATGGCCTTGGGCAAGGCGCGGCGAATCTCCCGGGCAACCGGCAGCAGTTCTCGACCTCCGTAGACATCGTCCAGTAAAAACTGAATGCCCTCGGCGGTAACGGGATCGTCGAGCAGGTGCGCATGGGTATGCTTGAGTCGCTCGCCTTGCCACTCTTGAAGGCGGCGCAGACGGGCCAAAAAAAGGGCGTCGTCGCCGTGCTGGCGCAAGGCAAAGAAGCGATCGAGATAGTGTTGAAGCTGTTCGCCGGCGGTCATGGTTTTTCCTCCGGCGGGGATAATAGCAGGAAAGCGGCCCGGCGTCGGAAGCCAGACGTCTGACGCAGGGTGATAGCGTCAGACGTCCGTCGTCAGACTTCAGCCGTTTACAGGATATACCGGCTCAGGTCTTCGTCGTCTGCCAGCTCTCCGAGGTAACGGTCTACCGCTTCGGCATCCAGCACCAGAGGCTTGTCATGGTACTGGGTGGACAGCGAATCAGCGTCGAAGCTGATTTCTTCCAGCAGTTTCTCGAGTACCGTGTGCAGGCGGCGGGCGCCAATGTTTTCGGTGCGTTCGTTAACCTGCCAGGCCACTTCTGCAATGCGGCGGATACAGTCCTCGGTGATCTCCAGCTTCAGGCCTTCGGTGTCCAGCAGCGCCTTGTACTGTTCAGTGAGCGAACACTTGGGCTCGGTGAGGATGCGCTGGAAATCTTCCGGGCTCAGGGCGCTGAGTTCGACGCGGATCGGCAGCCGGCCTTGCAGCTCCGGGATCAGGTCGCTGGGTTTGGCCAGATGGAACGCACCTGAGGCGATAAACAGTACGTGATCGGTCTTCACCATGCCGTATTTGGTGGACACAGTGCAGCCTTCGATCAGGGGCAGCAAATCGCGTTGCACGCCTTCACGGGACACATCGGTGCCGCCGCCTTCTCCGCGTTTGGCCACTTTATCGATTTCATCGATGAACACGATGCCGCTGTTTTCCACCACATCGATGGCTTTCACTTTCAGTTCGTCTTCATTGACGAAACGGGCGGCCTCTTCGTCACGGATCAGGCGGTAGGCTTCGCGCACACGGAGTTTTTGTGTCTTGCGCCGGCCGCTGCCGCCCATTTTGGAAAACATCTGTTGCAGCTGGCTGGTCATTTCTTCCATGCCGGGCGGGGCCATGATTTCCACCCCTGCCGGATTGGCCGCCACGTCGATCTCGATTTCCTTGTCATCCAGTTCGCCTTCACGCAGCTTTTTGCGGAAGATCTGGCGGGTGCTGTTGTCGGTTTTGTTGTCTTCCTCTGCGCCTCTGGCAGTGGGCAACAGCGCATCGAGGATGCGGTCTTCGGCGGCATCGTCAGCCTGACTACCGACACGGGCAATTTCCTGCTCGCGCAGCATCTTGATGGCCATTTCAACCAGGTCACGGATGATGGATTCCACATCGCGACCCACGTAGCCCACTTCCGTGAACTTGGTGGCTTCCACCTTCAGGAAGGGGGCGTTGGCCAGCTTGGCCAGGCGGCGGGCAATTTCGGTCTTGCCGACGCCGGTGGGGCCGATCATCAGGATGTTCTTGGGGGCGACTTCGGCGCGCATTTCGGCGGGCAGCTGCATGCGCCGCCAGCGATTGCGCAGGGCCAGGGCAACGGATTTCTTGGCCGGTTCCTGGCCGACAATGTGTTTGTTCAGTTCCTGAACAATTTCGCGGGGAGTCAGGTTAGGCATCGGGTTACCAGTTCAGTTCTTCAATGGTTTGCTGTTGGTTGGTGAACACGCAGATATCGCCGGCAATGGTCAGGCTTTTTTCCACAATTTCGCGTGCACCCAGCTCGGTATTCTGTAGCAGCCCGGTGGCTGCGGCCTGGGCAAAGGGGCCGCCCGAACCAATGGCAATCAGGTCATTTTCCGGTTCGATCACATCGCCGTTACCGGTAATGATCAAAGAGGCTTCCTTGTCGGCGACGGCCAGCAGGGCTTCCAGTCGTCGCAGGGCGCGGTCGGTGCGCCAGTCCTTGGCCAGCTCCACGGCGGCCCGGACCAGGTGGCCCTGGTGTTTTTCCAGTTGCGCTTCAAAGCGTTCGAACAGGGTAAAGGCGTCGGCGGTACCCCCGGCAAAACCGGCAATGACCTTGCCGTGAAAAAGGTGGCGTACCTTGCGGGCATTCCCTTTCATGACGGTGTTACCCAGTGACACCTGGCCGTCACCGCCGATGACAACGCTGTTGCCGCGGCGTACGGATACGATAGTGGTCACGTTAAGCTCCTTTCATAGTGATTCTGTTGATGTGGGGCTGGCGGGCGGGGATTCAAGCTTCAAAGGCAGTGAATAGTTAACAGTTAACAGTGAATAGTAGCGCGGGTTGGTCTGGGTGTGGGCTGATAGGTTGGAGGGCGCGCACCTGGCGTTGGCCGGGGTGTTGTTGTGGGAGCTTGCCTGCAAGCAAGGGGGATTGATTGGAGGCTATCGCTTGCAGGCAAGCTCCGACAGAGGGCACGTTTCCCGCTGCAGGCCAAGCTGTAGGAGCGGTGGTTCCATCGCGAATGAAGCGCCGGGCTTGGGCTGTCACAGCCGGACAACCGCTCCTGCGCTATCGCCTTCCGCCTGCGGGTGCCGGCGTCTATTTTTTCATCTTGATCGGCAGGGTTTCGATGCCGTTGCTGGCCAGTTGGTCCTGGGCGCGGTGCATGGCGTTGAGGTTGTTGTAGGGACCGATCATGACCCGGTGCCAGCTGTCGCCGCTATCCAGGTTTACGGACTGGATGGAGGCCTCGAAACCTTTGAGGATCAGCTCGGCGCGGCGGCGGTCGGCGTCCTCGTTGCGGCGGAAGCTGCCCGCCTGCAACAGGTATTTTTCATCGCTGTTGCGGGTGCTCGCATCAGGCTTTGGCTGACTGTTGTTTTGTTTGGGTTTGTTGTCGGTGCTCGACTGACGGGTACTGGTGTCCGTTTCGTTTTGCGGAACGATCACTTCCATCTTGGGCAGGACGGCATAGAAGTCGAATTGCGGGGAGTCGTCGCCTTTCGGTTCTTCCTTCTTTACAGCAGGCTTGTCGGTTTTGACCGTGGTGGGCGTGTTGTCGCCCTGGGCCATCTGGGTTTTGCCCAGGTGAAACAGGAAGGCGCCAAACAGACCCACCATCAGACCCGTGAACAGCCATACCCAGCCAGGAACCTGGCGCTGGGGTTTTTTCTTGCGAGCGGGGCTACGGCTGGCCCCGCGTTTTGTGTTCTTTGCCATGATCCTTCCTGGTTCTTGCCAGCCTGGCGGTCAGGGTTACATGCGTTCGAGTGGCGACAGGCCCAGCAGTTCCATGCCCTGTTTCAGGGTGCGGGCTGTCAGGGCGGCCAGCTTGAGCCGGCTCTGTTTCAGGGCCGCGTCCTCGCTGTTGAGGATCGGGCAGTGCTCGTAGAAGCTGGAGAACAGCCCGGCGAGCTCGTACAGGTACAGGCACAGCAGGTTGGGCAAGCCCTTGTCGGCCACACTTTGCAGGACTTCACCAAACTGCACCAGCCGCGCGGCCAGCGCTTGTTCGGCGTCTTCCTGAAGCCGGAAGGCTCCGTTGACATCGGCCATGTCCAGCCCAGCCTTGCGGAAGATGCTGGCGACCCGGGTGTAGGCGTACAGCAAGTAAGGGGCGGTGTTGCCCTCGAAGCTGAGCATCTGGTCAAAATTGAAGATGTAGTCGCTGCTGCGGTTCTTGGACAGGTCCGCATACTTAACCGCGCCGATGCCGACCGCACGGGCGATGGTGCGCAGCTCGCTGTCTGCCAGCTCCGGGTTCTTTTCCTTCACCAGCGCGTAGGCACGCTCTTCGGCCTCGTTGAGCAGGTCTATCAGCTTTACGGTGCCGCCGTCGCGGGTCTTGAAGGGGCGTCCATCCGGGCCATTCATGGTGCCAAAGCCCATGTGCGACAGGTCTGTGCTTTCCGGCACAAAGCCCGCCAGCTTGGAGAGGCTGAACATTTGCTGGAAGTGCAGGGCCTGACGCTGGTCGACAAAGTAGAGTATGCGGTCAGCGTCAAGTGTGCTGGCGCGGTAGCGCAATGCGGCCAGGTCGGTGGTGGCGTACAAGTAGCCGCCGTCGGCTTTTTGCACGATGACGGGCAGCGGGTCGCCTTCCTTGTTCTTGTATTCGTCCATGAAGACGCATTGGGCGCCCTGGTCTTCACTGAGCAGGCCCTTGCTGGCCAGGTCCGAGACCACGTGTGGCAAGTCGTCGTTGTAGGCACTTTCGCCGCGTACATCGTCTGCGGTCAGGCTGACGCCGAGGCGGTCATAAACGGCCTGACAGTGACTCAGGGAAATGGCGTTGAACTCGCCCCACAGTTTCAGACATTCCGGGTCATGGGCCTGCAGCTTGACCACCAGGCCACGGGCCCGGGTGGCGAACGCCTCCGATTCGTCGAAGCGCTGTTTGGCGGCACGGTAGAAGCCTTCCAGGTCGCTCAATTCGCTGGACAGTTCGGCGGCGCTCTCTTCGTCCTTCTGCTCTTCCAGATAGGCGAGCAGCATGCCGAACTGGGTCCCCCAGTCGCCCACGTGGTTCTGGCGAACCACGTTGTGACCCAGGAATTCCAGCGTTCGTACGACCGCATCGCCGATGATGGACGAACGCAGGTGCCCCACGTGCATTTCCTTGGCCAGGTTCGGGGAGGAGTAGTCCACCACTACGGTCTGGATCTGTTGTGGGCGGGGCACGGACAGATGCGCATCTGCCAACGCCTGATCCAGCAGGCTGTTGAGCCAGTCGCTGGCCTGAAAGAAGTTGATAAAGCCGGGCCCGGCAATCTCGGTCTTGGCAATGGCGCTGTCCTGCGGCAGGGCGGCAATCAGCTTGTCGGCCAGGTCGCGTGGCTTCATGCCGGCGGGTTTGGCCAGCATCAGCGCGATGTTGGTGGCGAAATCGCCGTGGCTCTTGTCCTTGGTGCGGTCGATTTGCACCGGGCGCTTGGCGTCGGCAGGCAGCGTGCCCTCGGCGATCAGGGTGTCGAGAGCGGTTTCAATCAGGGAAATCAGGCGTTCTTTCATGGGGTCCGTCGGGGCCGTTTGACTGGCCGGCGATTGTACGGGAAAAGGGCGGTTGACGCATGGGTCGGGCCGTTTTTTTACCACAGAGGATAAAGGAAGCGCCGAGTCGAAAAGCTGCCAGTCCCCGGGCGCTTTTGCCGTTTCTCTCCGCCAAGAGGGGGCGTCATGCCGGCCAATCCGAGGTCGGGCGCCAGTTCAAATCGCATGCCCGCGCATCCCCGACACGCCCTGATAAAGCCACTTTTACAGCATGTCGATGGGGTCGACATCCACATGCCAGCGGCACTGGCGTGATTGTGGCGATTGGCGGGCGGCGTCCAGCAGGCGCTCCAGAGTCTGATGCAGGGGCGCCCGCTGGCTGGCCTGCAGCAGCAATTGGGCTCGGTAGCGGCCGGCCCGTTTTTCCATGGGGGCGGGGACCGGGCCGAGCACATTCACGCCGTCGGCGACCGGTTGTTGGGCGAGCTCCTGAAGGAATGCCATGGCCTTGCCCAGCGTCATGGCTTCGCAGCGGAACAGAGCCAGATGGCCGAAAGGAGGCAGGGCGGCCATGCGCCGCTCTTCGAGCAGGGCGCTGGCCAGGGCCGGGTAGTCACCGCTGGCGGCCAGCTGCAGTAAGTGATGGTCCGGGTGGCGGGTCTGGAGCACTACCCGGCCCTGACCTTCGCGGCCACTGCGCCCTGCAACTTGTAACAACAGTTGGGCGGCTTGCTCGGGGCCGCGAAAATCGGCGCTCAGGAAACCGGCGTCCATATCCAGAATCACTACCAGTGCCAGCTTCGGGAAATGGTGCCCCTTGGCGAGCATTTGGGTGCCGACCAGCACGGCCGGGTCGCCCTGGCGGATGGTCTTGAGTTTGCTGTCCAGTTCCCCTTTGCGGCGGGTGGCATCGCGGTCGATGCGGATCACCGGCACCGGCAGGGACTGTTCCAGCAGCTCGGTGAGCTTTTCGGTGCCGCTACCGGCTTCATGGATGGCGCTGGAACCACAGCTGGGGCAGCGTGATGGTACGCGCTGCTGGCTGTCACAGTGGTGGCAGCGCAGGTTGTTTTCGGCCCGGTGCCAGGTAAGAAAACTGTCGCAGCGTTTGCACTCTGCCTGCCAGCCGCAATCCTGGCACAGGATCATGGGGGCATAGCCACGGCGGTTGATAAACACCAGAGCCTGGTTGCCGTTGTCCACACACTGCTTGATGGCTTGCAGTGACAGGGGTAGCAGAGGCTGATTGGGAGGCGCGAGGGTGGCGTCCAGAATTTCGATGCCTGGGCGCTGTTGCTCGGTGGCCCGGCGCGACAGTTTCAGCCAGTGGAAGCGCTGGTCGCGTGCCAGCTGCAGGGTTTCCAGTGCCGGGGTGGCGCTGCCGAGCACTACCGGGATGTTCAGGGTCTGGGCTCGCCAGGTGGCCAGGTCGCGGGCGTGGTAGCGGAAACCGTCCTGCTGCTTCAGGGAACTGTCATGGGCCTCGTCGACAATGATCAGGCCGGGATTCGCCAGCGGCGTGAAGATGGCCGAACGGGTGCCGATGATGATGCGTGCCTTGCCGTCCCGGGCCGCCAGCCAGTTATCCAGTCGCTCCCGGTCGGTGAGGCCGGAGTGCAACGTGGTGACAGGCACGGCAAAGCGTTGCCGGAAGCGCTGCACGGTTTGCGGGGTCAGGCCGATTTCGGGGACCAGCACCAGTACCTGCTTGCCGGCGGCCAATTGGGGCGCCATGGCCTGCAGGTAGACTTCGGTTTTGCCGCTGCCGGTGACTCCATCGAGCAGGAAGGGGGTAAAGCCCTCTGCATCCTGAATGGCATGAATGGCTTGCTGTTGCTCTCCGTTGGCGGCCAGTGGAGGCTCGGCCAGTACCTCCTTGCTGATGCCGGGGCCGTTTTCGACCACGAAGTGTTCGGCCCAGCCCTTGTCGCGCAGGGCGTTAAGGGCCGGGGAGGCCACGTCGAGGGCGTTGAGCATGGCACTGCTCAGGCCTTTGGGGTGTTCGCGCAATACTTGCAGGGCCTGGTGCTGGCGGGGGGCTCGGCTGACCTGTTCGTCGCTGACATGGGTGCCGCGTTCGGTGAGCCGCCAGCGTTTTTCCTGGCTGGGCTGGGCATCGCCACCCTGGCGTAGCAGGGCGGGCAGGGCGTAATTGAGCACCTCGCCCAGCGGGTGATGGTAATAACGGGCGGCCCGTTCACAAAGGGCATAAAGTTCTGCGGTGAAGACCGGGGCGTCGTCGAGAACCGCGCTGACGGCCTTGAGTTTGGGGTAATCGCTTTGGGTCTGGCCATGCACTACACCGACCAGGGTGCGGCGCCCAAACGGGACCTGGACGCGGGTGCCCTGTGCCGGCGCCGGTGAGCCGGAATACAGATAGTCGTAGCAGCCAGGCAGGGGGACTGGCAGGGCAATTTGCAGCACGGGTTTGGTCGACACGGAGTTTCCTGAGCCTGCAGCCCCCATAGCGGGGCATAATGGCGCTTGCGGATTGGAATCAAGCTGTTATGATTCGCCTTCTTTTTCCCAGACGCAAGCCGTGTGGTGCCTGTCGTAGAGGCAGGTAGCGACACAGATTGGAGCTCAGCAATGAAACCAGAGATTCATCCCGAATACCAGGCAGCCACCTACTCCTGTAGCTGTGGCAATGTGATCGAGAGCCGTTCCACCCGTGGTGGTGACATGTCCCTCGACGTTTGCTCCGCCTGCCATCCTTTCTATACTGGCAAGCAGAAGCAGGCTGACAGCGGCGGCCAGATCGACAAGTTCAAGCAGCGCTTCGGCATGATGCGCAGCAAGAAGGGTTGATCGCGAGAGCGAACACCCCTTTTGAGACTTGCCAAAAGCACCCTGCCGGGTGCTTTTTGCTTTATTGACCTTGCGTACACAGTGTATATCCCTCAAAGGGACCAGCGGAGACCACCATGTCCGAGGATTTGAAAACGGCGGCTTTGGAATATCATGCCAAACCGCGACCCGGGAAAATCAGTGTTGAAGTGACCAAGCCAGCGGCGACCAGCCGTGATTTGAGCCTGGCCTACAGCCCCGGGGTGGCCGAGCCAGTGCGAGAGATCGCACGGGAGCCGGAGCTGGCCTACCGTTTTACCTCCAAAGGCAATCTGGTCGCAGTGATCAGCGATGGTACGGCCATCCTTGGTCTCGGCAATCTGGGGGCGCTGGCTTCCAAGCCAGTGATGGAAGGCAAGGGGATCCTGTTCAAGCTTTTTGCCGGTATCGATGTGTTTGACATCGAGGTAGAGGCAGAAGATTCCCAGGCGTTCATCGACACGGTGGTGCGTATTCATCGCACGTTCGGTGGGATCAACCTGGAAGATATTCGTGCCCCGGAATGCTTCGAGATCGAGCGCATTCTTAAAGAGCAGTGCGATGTTCCCGTCTTTCATGATGATCAGCACGGTACCGCCATTGTGGTGGGGGCGGGCTTGATCAACGCTCTGGAAATCCAGAAAAAGCGTATCGAAGACATCAAGGTGGTTTGTGTGGGCGCAGGTGCTGCGGGTGTGGCTTCTGTGCGTCTTCTGATCGAGATGGGGGCCCGCAAGGAAAATATTCTTGTACTGGACCGCAAAGGTGTCATTCATAGCCGACGTGATGATCTGAACCAGTACAAGGCGGCTTTGGCCAACGATACCGACAAGCGCACCTTGAATGATGCTGTTGAAGATGCTGACGTCTTTATTGGTGTGTCAGGCCCGGACATGCTGACCCCGGACATGGTGAAGAAGATGGCCGAGAAACCGATCATCTTCGCCCTGGCGAACCCGGATCCGGAGATTCGCCCGGAGGTGGCCAAGGCGGCACGCCCTGATGCCATTGTGGCCACCGGCCGTTCTGACTTCCCGAACCAAGTGAATAACGTACTGTGTTTTCCGTACATGTTCCGTGGTGCGCTGGATGTCCGCTCGACTTCCATCACGGAAGAGATGAAGATTGCGGCAGTGCATGCCATTGCCGAGCTGGTTCGCACGGCGCCCCCGCAAGAGGTGCTGGACGCCTACGGCGGCGAGCCGCTGACCTTCGGTGCTGATTACATCATTCCGAAGCCGAATGATCCGCGTTTGCTGGGCAAGGTGTCAGCAGCTGTTGCTCGTGCGGCAGTGGACTGCGGTGTGGCGCGTAAAGGTTATCCCTCGCATTACCCGCTAAACTCTCTGGACGAAATTTTTCCTGAGCTTTGATTGTTTCCGGGTAACTCAGAGCGACATAAAAAAAACCGCCGTAGGGCGGTTTTTTTATGTCTGTACGCGGAGGGAGGGGGCCCGCCAGCGAATCAGAAGATCTGCTCAGGTGCGCGATGACCTCCAGCGGGGCCCAGAGGTGGCTCCAGGTCGGGAACCTGGCTTTCAATGAAGTATTCCTTGATGGCATCCGGGTTTTCGGGGCGGGCGAGCAAGCCGCTTTCCGGATTGATTCTTACCGTCGCGATACCGGAAGGTTGCTCCAGTTGATGGTCGGCAACGCCGTCCAGGGCGGGCCCCATATAGTCCATCCATATCGGTAGAGCGGCCTTGCCGCCATACTCGCCCCAGCCAAGGTTGGCCGGGTTGTCGAAGCCTACCCAGACGGTGGCCACGACATCCGGGGAATAGCCAGAGAACCAGGCATCCATCTGATCATTGGTTGTGCCGGTTTTGCCCGCCAGATCCCGACGGCCCAGTCGGTTGGCCATGTGCCCGGTGCCACGACGAACCACATCCTGCAGCATGGAGTTCATGAGCCAGGCCACGCGGGCGTCCAGCGCGCGCGGTGCCATCAATGGTGCTGGCTGTATGTCCGGGTTTCTGTCTGTGTTCGACGGCGCCGAGCACGGGCTCTCGCAGCGAATAACCTGCGGAGCCTCCCAAAGCACCTCGCCATCTTCGCGCTCAATCCGTTGGATGCCCCAAGCAGGAACCCGGTAGCCGCCATTCGCGAAGATGCTGTATGCGGTGGCAATTTCCAGTGGGGTAACGCTGGCGCTTCCCAGTGCCAAAGAGAGATCGCGCTGGAAGGTGTCTGTCGGTAGCCCAAAGCGTTTCAGGGTGCCCATGGCCTGGCTGATGCCAACCTGGCGGAGAATGCGAATGGATACCAGGTTCAGGGAGCGATACAGCGCTTCGCGCATCCGGGTCGGGCCGTAGAACTTGCCGCTGGCACCGGTTGGGCGCCAGGCGGTTTCCAGTTTGTCATCGTCGAAAACAACGGGTGCGTCGTTAATGATGGAGGCTGGGGTGAACCCGTTTTCCAGGGCGGAAGTGTAAATGAAGGGCTTGAATACCGAGCCTGCCTGGCGCTTGCTCTGTACCGCACGGTTAAAGTTTGATGCTTTGAAGCTGTAGCCGCCTTGCAGGGCAAGGATCGCTCCGGTTTGTGGGTCGAGAGAGATCAGTGCGGATTGAGCGCGTGGGAGCTGGGCCAGTCGCCAGCGGCGGTTGTCATCACTGCCGACAGGGCGAACGTGGATGATATCGCCGATGGAAAGGGGCTCGCTGGCCTTGCTGATTTCGTTGCCAACGTACTTGTCGCTGATGAAACGCCGTGCCCAGCGGATGTCCTCCCAGGCCAGCTCTGCCCGCTTGCCGTCGTTAAAGAGGATTTCGGCCTGCTGGTCGCGGACTTCGGTCACCAGGGCGGGCCGCAGTGGGCCGACCCGCTGATGCTCTTTCAGTGCTTTCACCCACGCTGCTACTTTGGGATTGAGGCCGGTGATGGTTTTTTCCAGTTCGACCTTACTTTCTTCGGAGGTCTGGGGTGCTGTGGCTTCCCCGGGAGGGGCTTGCTGGTCGTTATGCTGCATGGGGGGCAGTGAAGGGAGCGACGAGGTGTCAATCTGGGCAATGGGCCCCCGGTAGCCATGTCGCTCATCGTAACTGTGTAGCCCTGTGCGAAGGGCCTGTACTGCGGCAGTCTGCTTGTGGCTATCCAGAGTGGTGATGATGCGGATGCCGTCGGTGTAGATGTCGGCCTCAACCCGGTCCATGGCCTGGAGGCGGATCATTTCGGCGAAATAGGCGCCTTCAACCTCGGGTTGGGCAGCGTGGAAACGGGCGGATACCGGTTGCTCCTGGGCCGCCAGTCGTTCCTCATGGCTGATGGCTCCGGTTTCCTCCATGCGGAACAGGATCCAGTTTCGCCGCACCAGGGCTCGCTCCGGATTGGTGATGGGGTTGTAGGCGGAGGGCGCTTTGGGGAGCCCGGCAATCATCGCCATCTGGGCCACATTCAGTTCGCCAATGTCTTTCCCGTAATAGACCTGGGAGGCCGCCTGAGCGCCGTAGGCGCGGTGGCCCAGGTAGATCTTGTTGAGGTAAAGCTCAAGGATTTCCTGCTTGCTGAGTACCCGCTCGATCTGTATGGCCAGTACGATCTCGTTGAATTTACGGAGAAAACGTTGTTCTCGCCCCAGAAAAAAGTTTCTGGCGACCTGCATGGTGATGGTGGAGCCTCCGGAACGGATTTCCCGGTAGCGGGCGAGTTCCACGGCCGCTCTAAGCAGACCTTTGAGGTCGACCCCGTTGTGGGTGAAGAAGCGCTCATCCTCGGCGGCCAGCACGGCCTGTATCAGCGGTTGCGGCAGCTCCTCGAAGGTGACCGGTTGACGCCGTTTCTCTCCGTACTCTGCAACCAGCTTCATATCGCTGCTATAAATGCGCAGGGGGATCTGGTACTCCACCTCGCGGATCTGGCTGGCTGGCGGTAGCTGAGGGGCCAGATAGAGGTAACTGGCTGCCAGAATCAACAGGCCGCCACCGGCGCCGGCGATGAGGAGAAGGAGCGGGTATCGGATCCAGAGGGGTAAACGCATGTTTTCGACAACTACAGGCTGGGATCAGAAGAAGGGCCTAGCCGGCCCGTGAAGTGGGTCATTATATGGCGGAAAGGTTGTTGTGATCTAATATCTGTTCTGCTATTACTAACTCCTAAAGTAATTCGACATAAAAAACCTGTAAGTGTATCTTTAGCAAGAAAAAACACTTCAATAATAACCAGACGGGACGACGACAGTGCTGCCTTTCCTCAGAAAAAAGGCCCAGACACTACTGGGGATCGACATCAGTTCTACCGCAGTCAAACTGCTGGAACTGTCCAAATCCGGGGGCCGCTACAAGGTCGAAAGCTATGGGGTTGAGCCCCTGCCGGCCAACGCGGTTGTCGAAAAGAACATCACCGATGCGGAAGGGGTGGGCGATGCGATTGCCCGTCTGGTGAGCCGCGCGCGCCCTGGGGTAAAAACGGCCGCTGTGGCGGTGTCGGGCTCTGCGGTGATCACCAAGCTGATCGAGCAAGACGCCAATCTCAATGAGGATGAGCTTGAGGCCCAGCTGAAATCCGAAGCAGATCAGTACATTCCCTACCCCATGGATGAGGTCCGTATGGACTTCCAGGTCGTGGGGCCGGTAGAGGGCAATGAAGAGCGCGTAGAGGTTCTGGTGGCGGCGTCCCGCACCGAGAATGTGGAAATGCGCACCGATGCCCTGGAAATCGGCGGGCTGCAAGCCAAGGTGGTGGATGTGGAAGCCTACGCCATGGAGCGTGCCTACCAGCTGGTGCTGCCGACCCTGCCGAATGCCGATGAGCTGGAAACCGTCGCTGTGTTTGATATCGGCGCGACCATGACTACGCTCAATGTGTTTCATCAGGGGCGCAGCGTGTATACCCGCGAGCAATTGTTCGGTGGCAAGCAGCTCACCGAGGAAATTCAGCGGCGCTATGGCATTTCCATGGAAGAGGCAGGCCTGGCCAAGAAGACCGGTGAGCTTCCTGATGATTATGAAAGTGAAGTGCTGCAGCCGTTCAAGGATGCAGTGGTGCAGCAAGTAAACCGTTCACTGCAGTTTTTCTATGGTTCCACCCAGTTCAATGAGGTGGACTATATCCTGCTGGCTGGGGGGTCGGCTTCGATTCCGGATCTGGATAACTTGATTCAGGAAAAGGTGGGGGCCAGTTGTTCTGTGGCCAATCCTTTCAGTGACATGGCGCTCGCGAACAAGGTAAGCGCCTCTGCCATTGCCAATGATGCGCCGGCGCTGATGATTGCCTGTGGTTTGGCCCTGAGGAGCTTTGACCAATGACAACAACAATCAACCTCCTGCCGTGGCGTGAAGAGCGGCGCAAGCAGCAACAGAACGAATTTGTCGTGATGCTGGTGATTGCCGCGGTTATCGGTGGTCTGCTTTTTTATGCATGGAACAGTGTGGTCGAGCAGAACATTGCTGATCAACGGGCTCGAAATAGCCATATCCAGAGCAAGACATCAGAGCTTGATGCGCGTATCGAAGAGATTAAAGAGCTCCAGCAAAGACGTGATGAACTGGTGGCTCGCATGGAAGTTATTCAAAGCCTCCAGGGCAACCGGCCGACCATTGTCTATGTGTTTGATGAGTTGGCCAGAACGCTGCCGGACGGCGTTTACTATGCCGAAATCAAGCGGGCCGGCGCGACGTATACCATCAACGGGATTGCCGAAAGTAACAACCGTATTTCACGGCTGATGCGTAATCTGGATGGCTCCGACTGGTTTCAGGATGCCTCCTTGCTGAATGTGACGGCGCTGGATGACAAGACTGATGCAAGCCAGTTTGTGTTGACCGTAAAGCAGGCAACGCCGGGCAGCAAAAAAGAGGGAGAAGAAAAATGAAAGCCTCTGAGCTGAAGAATATGGACTTGCGAGAGCTAATGGATGAGCTCAACAGTCTGGACTTCGAAAATGTTGGTAGCTGGCCAATCGCCGTCAAGGTGACCAGTGCTGTACTGGTGCTGGTGGCGGTTCTGGCACTGGGTTACTTCTTCTTTATCAAGGATGCCAACACCCTGCTTGATCAGCAGCGCAGGGAGGAAGCCTCCTTGCTGAAGAGTTACGAGAAGAAAGCATTCAAGGCGCATAATCTGGAGCAGTTTCGAGCCCAGTTGGCAGAAATGGAGCAGACTTTCGGCGCGTTGCTCAAGCAGCTGCCCAAGGACACTGAGGTGCCCGGGCTGCTGGAAGATATTACCCATACCGGTCTGGGAAGTGGTCTCGAGTTCGAGAGTATCGAACTGAAGGAGGAGGCCAAGAAAGAATTTTATGTCGAATTGCCCATTGATATCAGTGTGATCGGTGATTACCACTCTTTCGGTGCCTTCGTCTCCGGTGTGGCTGCGTTACCGCGAATCGTTACCTTGCATGACTTCTATGTTCGCCCACCCAAGGAGAAAGCGCTGGCGGGTCTGGGACTGCTGTCCATGGATGTCACGGCAAAAACCTATCGATACGCCAGTTCGGATGACAGTCCGAAGCCGGCAAAGAAGAAAAAGAAGAAGTGAGGTAAGAACATGAAGATTCTACGGATCATTGCCTCATTGCTCTTCTTGTCCTCAGCAATGATGCTGACGGGGTGCGGGAGTGGTGCGAACCTCGGGGAGCTGGACGCCCGGCTGGAAGAAATCAAGGCTCGCCCCCGCGGGCGTATTGAGCCTCCGCCGGAATTCAAGCCTATCGCAACCTATGCTTATTCCGCACAAAAGCTGCGCTCTCCTTTTAATCCTCCTGTGGAGCAAGAGCTTTTGGAGGTTACGGATGGTCGGCCAGTGGAGCCGGATCTTGCCCGGCCACGTGAATATCTCGAGCGTTTCCCGCTGGATGCGTTGAGAATGGTAGGAACAATCAACAAGCCGGGAGCGGAAGTCCAGGCGCTGATTGCTGATCCGACCGGGGCTGTCACACGGGTAAAACCGGGCAGCTATATGGGGAAGAACTTTGGCCGGGTCAGAAGTGTGAACGAAGCCAAGGTTGGTCTGATCGAAATTGTGCCGGACGGCAGGGACGGCTGGGTTGAGCGAGCCAGCTCAGTCTCCATTTCCGAATAACAGTCGCTGGGGATCCAGTTATGAAACGTGTAACAGTTAAAACAAAAAAATACGCTTCCCGGCGTCTGGCAGGGCTTCTGCTTGGCGGGGTTCTGGGGGCAATGGGGTCACTGTCGTTCGCTGCTACCCTGCAGTCGATCGAGGCGAATGCGCTTTCCGGTGATGAGATGGAGGTGCGACTGCGCTTTGATAGTGCGGCGCCGGAGGTCAAGGGATACAGTATTGAGCAGCCGGCGCGCATTGCCCTGGATTTGCTCGGTGCGGATAGCGAGATTACCGGGAAACGCCAGAATCTTGGCTCGGGTAACGCGAGAAGCGTGACCATTGTCGAGGCCAAGGATAGAACCCGTCTGATTTTCAACCTTGAGTCGCTGACCGGGTATACCACCAGTACAGAGGGCAATGATCTGGTGGTGCTGCTGGGTGTCGAGGGCTCGCCGTCATCTTCTGCAGCTCAATCAGCAGCTGGCGCCAGCTCAGAGGCGAAAGTGAATAATGTTGATTTTCGCCGTGGTTCTGAGGGTGAGGGCCGTGTCATCGTGCAGCTGTCCAAGCCTTCAATTCCCGTCGATGTGCGTGAGGAAGGGGGCAAGATTGTGGCCCGCTTTGTCGGCGCAGGTGTGGAAAACGATCTGTTGCGCAAGCTTGACGTCACCGATTTTGCGACCCCGGTCTCGATGGTCGAGACAAAGGCCTCTGATGGCAGCACTCTGATTGAGATCCTTCCAACGGGTACGTGGGAGTATCTGGCTTATCAGGCCGACTCGGAATTCAGCATCAATGTGAAACCGGTATCCAAGGTGGATGCGGATCGCAAGCGAAAAGATGCCTTTGAATATACTGGTGAGAAGCTTTCGTTGAACTTCCAGGATATTGAAGTGCGTTCTGTGCTGCAGCTGATTGCGGACTTTACTGGCTTGAATCTGGTTGCATCGGATACGGTGAATGGGCGAATTACTCTTCGTCTTCAGAATGTTCCGTGGGACCAGGCACTTGAGTTAATCCTGAAAACTAAGGGGCTGGATAAGCGTCAGGTGGGCAATGTCCTGCTGGTGGCCCCGGCGGATGAAATTGCTGCTCGTGAGCAGCTGGAACTCGAAAGCCAGAAAAAAGTTGAGGCCCTTGCGCCGCTGCGTACAGAGTACATTAGCATCAACTATGCCAATGCCAGCGAACTGAAGGCGCTGATCAGCAGTGCGGGTGGCAAGGCGGCTTCCTTGCTGAGCGAGCGAGGCTCTGTCGTGGTTGATCAGCGTACCAACACCCTGATTATCCAGGATACAGCAGCGAAGCTGGAGGACATTCGTGGCCTCATTCAGGAGTTGGATGTGCCGATCCAGCAGGTGCTGATTGAGGCGCGTGTTGTGGTTGCCACCAACGATATTTCGGATGAGTTTGGTGTCCGTTGGGGTGGCCTTGGCTTTGATGGTGAAAGCCTGATTGAAGATCAGCGGAGCTTCGGGGTGGCAGGCCGTCTGCAGCCCTTGCGCGACCTTCACGCTACCAATGTGGACGGTGCGCTGTACGGGGCCGGTGACTTCAGCGGTATTACTCCTGGTACCGACCCGGGAGATGTGGATTTCGGCCCGGATTCCTACTCGTTCACCGAGCCAGAAAACGGTGACGACCTGATCGTGGATCTTGGCGTCGATTCCGCCAACGCTTCCCGGTTTGCTGTGGGCTTCACTTCGTTGACATCCGGGCTCATTGAACTGGAGCTGTCTGCCCTTGAGGCTGAGGGGCATGGTGAGCTGGTGGCAACACCGAAGGTGCTCACTGCCGATCAGCAGCCGGCAGTGATTGCCTCTGGTCAGCAGGTGCCGTTTGAAGTGGCAACGTCGTCAGGCGCTACCTCCATTGACTTTGTTGAAGCAGAGCTGAGACTGGAAGTGACTCCGCACATCACCCCGGACGGTAATATCATTATGAACCTGAAGGTCAATAATGACTCCCTGAATGCGGTTGCGGCGGATGGCTCTTTTACTATCAATACCAGCCGTGTAGAGACCTCGGTTCTGGTTGATGATGGCGAAACGGTCGTGCTTGGTGGTATCTTCCAGCAGGAAAAAATCAATTCAGTGACCAAGACGCCTTTCCTGGGTGACTTGCCGTGGATTGGTAACCTGTTCAAGAAGACCGTGAATCGTGATAACAAGCAGGAACTGCTTATCTTCATTACGCCGCGGTTGATGAAAGATGCGCTGGCGAGTCGGTGATAGATAATACAACTCCTTCCTTGATATTGGTCGGCCCGATGGGTGCAGGTAAAAGCACCCTGGGCCGACATCTCTCCCAGATACTGGAACGCCCTTTCTACGATTCTGACCGGGTAATCGAAGAGAAAACCGGTGCAGATATCCCCTGGATTTTCGATGTGGAAGGCGAGTCCGGCTTCCGTCGTCGTGAGCACGAAGCCATTGATGAGCTGACCTCCATGCCGGGCATCGTGCTGGCGACAGGGGGTGGTGTGGTGACGACGCCGGAAAATCTGGCGCTGATGCATGACCGGGGTTGCGTGGTCTATCTGTGGACGCCGGTTGAGGTGCAGCTTGCTCGCACCCGTAATGACCGAAACCGTCCCCTGTTGCAGACAGCGGACCCCCAGGCAAAGCTGGAAGCATTGTTTGCCGAGCGCGATCCCCTCTATCGCAAGGTGGCTCATCATGTGGTGTCAACGGCATCGGGTAACCTCAAGAAAGTCGCGGATGACGTGCTTGCTTGTTTGGTCTCTCGCGGCCAAGGATAATGTGCCCCAGTCCACGTAACTGATTGGGCGCTTGCTGGCTCAGCATGCGCCGCTCTGCAGGTTGCGGCGATTCTCACCACGGAGACATGATGCGCACACTTCAGGTGGCCCTGGCCGAACGTAGTTATCCCATTCATATCGGGCAAGGCTTGCTCGACACTTTTCCGCTTGCTGAGCAAGTTCGCGGCAACCAGGTGATGATCATCACCAACGAAACCATTGCGCCGCTCTATCTGGACAAGCTTCAGTCACAGTTCAGTCAAATCCAGTGCGATACCCTGGTGCTGCCCGATGGGGAGAAGTACAAGACCCTGGCGACGCTGGAGAGCATCTTTGACGCGTTGCTCGAGAAGCGCCATTCGCGCACAACGACGCTGATTGCCCTGGGTGGTGGCGTGGTCGGCGACATGGTCGGGTTTGCGGCGGCGTGCTACCAGCGAGGTGTCGATTTCATTCAGGTGCCCACGACATTGCTGGCCCAGGTGGATTCGTCCGTGGGTGGCAAGACGGCGGTGAATCACCCGCGTGGCAAGAACATGATTGGAGCCTTTCATCAGCCGCGGTTGGTATTGATTGATACCGATGTGCTTGAGACGCTACCGACCCGTGAGGTGGCGGCCGGTTATGCCGAAGTGGTGAAGTATGGCCTGATTCGGGATCCGGAATTTTATGACTGGCTGGAAACCAACAACCCTCGGTTGTTGTCCAGAGACTCAGAGCTGATGGCAGAGGCGATCTATCGCAGTTGCGAAAACAAGGCTCAAGTAGTGGCCGATGATGAGACCGAACAGGGTAACCGCGCGTTGTTGAACCTTGGCCATACTTTCGGTCACGCCATGGAAACGGCCACCGGCTACAGCGAGTGGCTGCATGGTGAGGCCGTAGCTGCCGGGATGGTCATGGCAGTGAGCATGTCGGCAAGGCTTGGCTGGCTGGATGAAGGCCTGGAGTCGCGCTTGATGGCATTGCTGGAAAGTTGGGGGCTGCCTGTTGCGGTGCCGAAGGGTATGACCGCAGCACAATTTATGGATTTGATGGCGCTGGACAAGAAAGTGCATAACGGCCAGTTGCGCCTGGTGTTGATGAAGGCGCTGGGCGATGCTGTGGTCACTGCCGATTATCCGGCGGCCGCACTGCAAGAAACCCTGGAGGCATTCTGTGGAGTTTGATGAGGACCGTTTTTTCAGTGGCGCATCCCGTGGAGATTTTCTGGATGCACTGACGGCCCATGCGGGACTGGGTTCCGTGGCTGTGCTGGAGGGGGATGAAGGCAGCGGCGTGTCCACCCTGTTGGGTCAGGCGGTCATGGCCTTGCTGGATGATATGGAAGTCGTGCGTCTGGACGGCGCAGATGAACATGATGCCAATGCGGTGATTGATGCGTTGCTGCGGCACTTCAATATCGAGCGTGCAGCGTTACCTGAAGTGCTGAAAGCGGCGTTGGCTGAGGGGCGCCTTGTTGTTGTTATCGACAACACGGAGCAGCTGGAGAGTGCTGCGGTTGCCACCATGCTGGCCCTCAAGCAAAAGCTGGGTGCGCGTCTGGGTTACCTGTTCGGCGGCTTGCCCGGTATTGCCGAAAGCCTTAAGGGCGCAGATTTCGTTGTTGATGACGTACTGGATCTTCCGGCGCTGACGGCGGAAGACGTGCAGGATTTTGCCTGGTTTGTGCTCGGTATGGAGCTGGATGATGCTGCGTCGGGCGCGCATGCTGAAGCGGTATCAGGGAATCTGGGTGCGCTGAAGGCGCGACTTCACGAGAGTGGCGAGTCGCCGTTGGTTGCCACGTCCGGTGCGGCCGGAATTGGGGCAGGCAGTGTTGAGGAGGTGCCGGAAGAGGCTTCCATGCGTTTTGCTGCCCGTCAGGAAGAGGACGACGATTTCGATGACGCCGAGGCCCGGCAGGATGCCGAAGAGTATGACGAACCGTTAGAGGAAGAGGCGGGCGCGACCCGTGCGGCTCCTCCCTGGCGGCATTTGGCGGCAGTGGGCGGTCTTCTGGTTGCCGTGGTGCTGTTGTGGGCAGTTTTCTCCGGTAGCGATGAGGTCGATCCGGTGCCTGAGCGGCGGGATCTGGCCTTGCCCATGCCGGAAGCGGTTGGTGAAACGGAAAGGGCGCCCGCTGCAGCTGAGCCGCAGGTGCAGCCGCTGCAGCCGACCATGAAGCCGGTGGCCCGGCTGGAGGATCTGGATAATCCTGCCTCTGACGACGGAGCAGGTGAGTCTCCCCTGAATGATGCTGGCGAAGAAGGCGCTCGCTCGGCCCCGGAAAGTGGTGTGGTGCTGACGCCGGTTTCCGATCCGGTGATGCAGTCGTCGCCGGCGGCCAGAGAGAGGGAGATGCAGGTCACTCAGGCGCCAGCCGCGGATAATGAGGGCGAGGCGACGAAGCCCGAGTCGCAAAGCAAGCCCGCCTCCGAGGCCATGTCGGCCAGCAAGCCGGCGCCGAAGGCATCCGAGGGGGAGTCGGGTTATCGGCAGGCCGATTGGCTGGCGACCCTGGATGACAGTCGTTGGTTTCTGCAGATTACGGTGACAAGCCAAGAGGCCAATGCTCGCGGTGTGCTGGACCAGCTGGCGCGAAAAGGGGCTTATTATGCGGCCCGCCGCAATGGAAAGTCCGTTTGGCTGGTGCTGGCGGGGGATTATTCCAGTCGACAGGCGGCGCTTGACGCAAAGGCGGAGTTGCCTGCAAAGTTGCGTCAGGCTGGCCCTTTTCCCCGCAAGATGGCCGACATTCGCAACGAGTTGTAGGTCCTGTTTCAAGAAAAAAAGCGGGTTGGGCGACTGTTCAATTTGTCGCCCAACCCCGCAATGTGTAGAATGCATATCCCTTTTTTGCCGTCACCACTATCCTGACGCCATTTGCCTTCTGTAAGTCTCTGAATTTCAAGAGGAAAGGTTTTGATGCAGCAGAACTCAACGCTGGTGCGGGGGCTCACTGAGCCCGGAGAATTCCGGGACAACTGTGGTTTTGGTCTGATTGCCCATATGGAAGGCAACGCCAGCCACGAGCTTTTGCAAACCGCCATCGAAGCACTGACATGTATGACCCACCGGGGCGGTATTAACGCCGATGGAAAAACCGGTGACGGCTGCGGTCTGTTGCTCAAGAAACCCGATTCTTTCTTCCGCAAGGTTGCGCAGGATGCGTCTATTGCCTTGCCGGACAACTACGGTGTGGGGATGGTGTTTACCCATCCTGACAGCGCCGAGGCCGACAAGCAGAAGGCCGCCATCGATGCTGCTCTTGAAGCGCAGGATGTGAAGGTGCTGGGCTGGCGTGAAGTGCCCACGGATGACGCCTGCCTGGGTGAGCTGGCGCGCGCCTCTCTGCCGGGTTTCTGGCAGGTGCTGGTCGCTGCAGACGGTAACTCCGAGCAGGAGCTGAACCGTCGCCTGTTCTTTGCCCGTCGCCATGCCGAAAAAGCGATCGAGAGCGATGGCTATTTCTATGTCTGCTCCCTGTCGGCGTCGGTGATTTCCTATAAAGGTCTGATGATGCCGGTGGATCTGCCGGCCTTCTTCCCGGATCTGGGCGATGAGGCCATGGAAACCGCCATCGTGGTCTTCCATCAGCGCTTCTCCACCAACACCCTGCCGCAGTGGCCGCTGGCGCAGCCATTCCGCTACCTGGCTCACAACGGTGAGATCAACACCGTTCAGGGTAACCGTAACTGGGCGTTGGCGCGGGAAAGCAAGTTTGCCAACGAACTGTTGCCCGGGCTGGAAGAGCTGAGCCCGCTGGTCAACCGTACCGGTTCTGACTCTTCCAGCATGGATAACATGCTGGAAATCCTGCTGTCCGGTGGTATGGATCTGTTCCGCGCCGTGCGCATGATGATCCCGCCGGCCTGGCAGAATGTGGAAACCATGGACGCGGACCTGCGTGCCTTCTACGAATATAACTCCATGCACATGGAGCCGTGGGATGGCCCGGCGGGTCTGGTGATGACCGATGGCCGCTACGCGGTCTGTATGCTCGACCGTAACGGTCTGCGTCCGGCGCGTTGGGTTGTGACCAAGAACGGCTTCATCACTCTGGCCTCTGAAATCGGTGTCTACGGCTACAAGCCGGAAGATGTCGTCGCCAAGGGCCGTGTCGGTCCGGGCCAGATACTGGCTGTGGACACGGAAACCGGTGAAGTCCTGCATACCCGGGATATCGATAACCGGTTGAAAGTACGTCACCCCTACCGTGACTGGCTGAAGGGTAACGCCCTGCGTATTGAGGCGGACTACGATCACGAGGTGGGTCGCACCGACGAAGTGGATCCGCAGGATCTGCTCAGCTATCAGAAATTCTTCCAGATCAGCTTTGAAGAGCGTGATCAGGTGCTGCGTCCGCTTGCCGAAACCGGGCAGGAAGCCACAGGTTCCATGGGGGACGATACGCCCATGGCGGTGCTGTCCAAGCGTGAGCGTCCGCTGTACGACTATTTCCGTCAGCAGTTTGCCCAGGTGACCAACCCGCCCATCGATCCGCTGCGTGAAGCGATCGTCATGAGCCTGGAAACCTGTGTGGGAGCTGAGCGAAACGTGTTCGAGGAAACGGCGGACCATGCGGACCGGGCAATTTTGTCCACGCCGGTGTTGTCGCACTCCAAGTTCACCAATCTGCTGAATATCCAGCGTCCGGGCTATGAGCACGCCAAACTGAGCCTGCATTATGATCCCAAGGCCGGCCTGAAACAGGCGGTACTGGATCTGTGCGACGCCGCGGAAAAAGCGGTACGTGATGGCAAGGTCATTCTGGTGCTCACCGATCACGGTATTGGCCAGGATACCCTGACCATCCCGGCGCTGATGGCCACCGGTGCCGTTCACCATTCTCTGACCGAGAAAGGTTTGCGCTCTGACGCCAACATTATTGTGGAAACCGCGACGGCTCGCGATTCCCATCACTTTGCCGTGTTGTTCGGCTTTGGTGCCACCGCGGTCTATCCGTACCTGGCTTATGACGTTATCGCCGACATGGTGCGCTCCGGCGAGCTGCTGGGCGATGCGGTAGAGCTGCAGAAGAACTTCCGCAAGGGCATCAACAAGGGCCTGATGAAGATCCTCTCCAAAATGGGGATCTCCACCATCACCTCTTACCGGGGTGCCCAGCTGTTTGAAGCGGTGGGTATTGACCGTGAGGTGGTGGACCTGTGCTTTCGGGGTGTGGCGAGCCGCATCCAGGGGGCCGGCTTTGTCGACTTCGAGGCGGACCAGAAGAATCTGGTCAAAGATGCCTGGAAGCAGCGTAAGCCGATTGATGCCGGCGGTGTTCTCAAGTTTATCCACGGCAAGGAATATCACGCCTTCAACCCGGACGTGATCCATGCCCTGCATCATGCCACCCAGGATAACGACTGGAACGCTTACCGCGAATACGCGGAGTTGGTGAACAAGCGTCCGGTAGCGACCCTGCGTGATCTGTTCGCCTTGCGTGATGATGTGGATGCCATCAGCGTGGATGAGGTCGAGCCGCTGGAAAATATCCTGCTGCGCTTTGACTCTGCGGGCATGTCGCTGGGGGCACTGAGCCCGGAGGCTCATGAAGCCATTGCGACTGCCATGAACCGTCTTGGTGGGCGCTCCAATTCCGGTGAGGGCGGTGAAGACCCGGCCCGTTACGGTACCGAGCGGGTCTCCAAGATCAAGCAGATCGCCTCGGGTCGCTTCGGTGTCACCCCGCACTACCTGGTGAATGCAGAAGTGCTGCAGATCAAGGTCGCCCAGGGTGCCAAGCCCGGTGAAGGCGGCCAGTTGCCCGGCGGCAAGGTGAACACCCTGATTGCGCGGCTGCGTCATTCCGTGCCCGGTGTCACCCTGATTTCACCGCCGCCGCACCATGATATCTATTCCATTGAGGATCTGGCCCAGCTGATCTTTGATCTCAAGCAGGTTAACCCGGATGCCCAGGTCTCTGTGAAGCTGGTATCCGAGCCCGGCGTAGGCACGGTGGCCTCCGGTGTGGCCAAGGCCTATGCTGACCTGATCACCATCTCCGGTTATGACGGCGGTACTGCTGCGAGCCCGTTGACCTCTATCCGCTATGCGGGCTCTCCGTGGGAGCTGGGGCTGGCAGAAGCGCATCAGGCACTGCGTGGCAATGATTTGCGCGACAAGATCCGTCTGCAGACCGATGGCGGTCTGAAGACCGGTCTGGACGTGATCAAGGCGGCTATTCTGGGGGCGGAATCCTTCGGGTTCGGTACCGTGCCGATGGTCGTTCTCGGCTGTAAGTACCTGCGGATCTGTCACCTGAACAACTGCGCCACCGGCGTGGCGACCCAGCGTGAAGACCTGCGTAAGGAGCACTACATCGGTGCGCCTGAGCTGTTGATCAACTACTTCACCTTCGTGGCGCGCGAAGTTCGTGAGCTGCTGGCCATGCTGGGTGTGAAGAGCATTCCGGACCTGATCGGCCGTACCGACCTGCTGAAAGTGCTGGAAGGGGAAACCGAGCGTCAGGGCAAGCTGGATCTCACTCCGATTCTGCGCAACGACCTGGTGCCGGCAGACAAGCCCACCCACTGTCAGGTGGATCGCAACGAGCCGTTCGACAAGGCGTTGCTCAGCGATACCATGATCAATGACATGCAAGTGGCGATCGACAACAAGTCCGGTGGTTCTTTCCACTACGCGATCACCAACTGTGATCGTAGCGTGGGTGCCCGGGTCTCTGGAGCCATCGCCAAGCAGTATGGCAACCTGGACATGGAAAGCGCGCCGATCAAGGTTCGTTTCACCGGTACAGCAGGGCAGAGCTTCGGTGTGTTCAACGCCGGCGGCCTGCACATGTACATTGAAGGGGATGCCAACGACTACGTGGGCAAAGGCATGGCCGGCGGCAAGCTGGTGATTCGTCCGCCCCAGGGTAGCCCGTTCAAGAGCCAGGAAACGGCCATCATTGGTAACACCTGTCTGTACGGTGCCACCGGAGGCAAGCTGTTTGCCGCTGGTACCGCCGGCGAACGTTTCGGGGTGCGTAACTCCGGAGCCCATGCGGTGGTAGAAGGCGCTGGCGATCACTGCTGCGAATACATGACCGGCGGGTGCATCACGGTACTTGGCCGGACCGGCCACAACTTTGGTGCCGGCATGACCGGAGGCTTTGCCTTCGTGCTGGACGAGGACAATGATTTCTTCGACCGCATCAACCCGGAACTGATCGAACTGCATCGCATCAGTTCCGAAGCCACCGAGTCTCACCGCAGCCATCTGCGCGGCGTAATCAGCGAATATGTTGAAGAGACCGGCAGCGAATGGGGCCAGTACATTCTGGATAATTTTGATGCCATGAGCCGCAAGTTCTGGCTGGTGAAACCCAAGGCCGCGAGCCTGGACAGCCTGCTGAACACCACGCGCGCCAATCCGGCATAACGGAGGTTGGGGAGAACATGGCTGAACGTTTGAGCAACAATTTCCAGTTTCTGGATGTGCCACGGCACGATCCCAAGAAAAAGGACATTGACGACCGCAAGCACAAGTACGAGGAGATCTACTACCCGTTTGAAACCCGGGAAGTGGAGCATCAGGCGCACCGTTGCCTGCATTGCGGTAACCCGTACTGTGAGTGGAAGTGTCCGGTACACAACTACATTCCCAACTGGCTGAAACTGATCAGCGAAGGGAATTTGATGGAAGCGGTGGAGTTGAGTCACCAGACCAACTCCCTGCCGGAAGTCTGTGGTCGTGTGTGTCCCCAGGACCGTCTGTGTGAAGGGGCCTGTACCCTCAATGACGGCTTTGGTGCGGTGACCATCGGTGCTACCGAGAAGTACATCACCGATACCGCGTTGGCCATGGGCTGGCGTCCGGACATGTCCAAGGTCGTCTGGACTGACAAGAAAGTGGCGGTTATCGGGGCGGGCCCGGCCGGGATCGGCTGTGCTGACGTGCTGGTCCGCAACGGGGTGAAACCGGTTGTCTTCGATCGTTATGAAGAAATTGGTGGCCTGCTGACGTTCGGTATCCCCGAGTTCAAGCTGGAAAAGCCGGTCATGGCCAAGCGCCGTGAAGTCTTTGAAGGTATGGGTGTGGAATTCCGTCTGGGCGTGGATGTGGGCAAGGACATCAGCATCGATGAGCTGTTGGCCGAGTACGATGCCGTGTTCATGGGCATGGGCACCTACACCTACATGAAAGGCGGTTTCCCGGGTGAAGATCTGGATGGCGTGCACGAAGCGCTGCCGTTCCTGATTTCCAACGTGAACCGTAACCTGGGCCTGGAAAAGGCTGCCGCTGACTTCATCGACATGAAGGGCAAGCGGGTGGTGGTGCTCGGTGGTGGTGATACCGCCATGGACTGTAACCGGACCTCCATTCGTCAGGGTGCCGACACCGTGACCTGTGCCTACCGTCGTGACGAAGAAAACATGCCGGGTTCCCGCAAGGAAGTGGTTAACGCCAAGGAAGAGGGCGTGCAGTTCCTGTTTAACCGCCAGCCCATCGAAGTGGTGGGTGAAGACGGTAAGGTGGTTGGCATCAAGGTGGTGGAAACCAAGCTGGGTGAACCTGATAACAATGGCCGTCGCCGCCCCGAGTCGATCCCGGGCAGCGAGGAAATCCTGCCTGCGGATGCCGTGATCATTGCCTTCGGTTTCCGGCCCAGCCCGGCGGACTGGTTCGCTGACAAAGGTATCAACACCGATGATTCCGGTCGCGTGACTGCGCCGGAAGAGCAGGAATTTCCCTTCCAGACCAGCAACGAGAAGATCTTTGCCGGTGGGGATATGGTGCGTGGCTCTGACCTTGTGGTGACCGCCATCTGGGAAGGCCGTGAAGCCGCCAAGGGGATTCTGGACTACCTGGATGTGTAATCCCGGTTTGTGCCCATCCTGACAGAAAGGCCCGCGAATGCGGGCCTTTCTGTATGTGCAGGGAGGGGGCGTATTGGTTGCCAATCAGGTAAAGTTCGCTATTCATACTCGTTCGGCACACCGTGTGCCAGTCAGATTCAGGATATTGCATGACCAGCTTTGCGCCACTTCAGAATGATCTCTTCCTGCGTGCACTCAACCGAGAGAATGTTGAACGTACCCCTATCTGGATGATGCGGCAGGCCGGACGTTATTTGCCGGAGTACCGTGCCAGCCGTGAACATGCGGGGTCGTTCATGGATCTGTGCATGAACGCGGATCTTGCCTGTGAAGTTACCTTGCAGCCGCTGGAGCGTTATCCGCTGGACGCGGCGATCCTGTTCTCCGACATTCTTACCATCCCGGATGCCATGGGGCTGGGGCTCTATTTCGAAACGGGTGAAGGGCCGAAGTTCAAGAAGGTGGTGCGCACCGAGGCGGATGTGGCAGCCTTGCCGATTCCCGATCCGGAGACCGATCTCGGCTATGTGATGAAGGCGGTCAGCACCATTCGAGGGGCGCTCAATGGCCGTGTGCCGTTGATCGGCTTTTCCGGTAGCC
This sequence comes from Alcanivorax sp. P2S70, assembly GCF_000475295.1. Lineage (NCBI taxonomy): Bacteria > Pseudomonadati > Pseudomonadota > Gammaproteobacteria > Oceanospirillales > Alcanivoracaceae > Alcanivorax > Alcanivorax sp. P2S70. The sequence continues at coordinate 61,477 of NZ_AXBZ01000023.1, read as the reverse complement.
CGTGGACCCTGGCCACCTACATGGTGGAAGGCGGCTCCAGCAAGGATTTCCGCCACCTCAAGGCCATGGTTTACAGTCAGCCGGAGCTGGCACATGCCATGCTCGACAAACTGGCGCAGTCCGTCACCAGTTACCTCAATGCGCAGATTCGTGCCGGAGCCCAGGCAGTACAGATCTTTGATACCTGGGGTGGGGCATTGTCCGCCGAGGCCTATCAGCAGTTTTCGCTCAAGTACATGAAGCAGATTGTCGACGGGCTGATCCGTGATCATGATGGCCGCAAGGTTCCTGTGATCCTGTTTACCAAAAACGGCGGGCTGTGGCTGGAGTCCATGGCCGAGACCGGTTGTGATGGTCTGGGGTTGGACTGGACCATCAATATTGGGGAAGCCCGTCGCCGTGTCGGTCACAAGGTAGCCCTGCAGGGCAATATGGATCCGGCAGTATTGTATGCAGCACCCGAGGCCATTCGTGCTGAAGTAAAGCGTATCCTCACGGACTTCGGCGATCACCCGGGGCATATTTTTAACCTGGGGCATGGCATTACTCCGCAAGTGGATCCGGAGCATGCGCGGGTGTTTATCGAGGCGGTGCACGAGTTCAGCCAGCGCTGAGGCTGGCGCTCACGAATGGGATAGAGTGGGGGGAGCGATGCGTATCATCTGGGGTTTGCTGCTGCTGATGGTCGGGGCACAGGCTATGGCCATGTCGCTTGCATTGGCAAAGGTTGAGCGAGCCGGTGAAGGAGAAACCGAACAGCAGGTTTGTGCGCGTGCCCTTGAGAAAATGACGGATGAACTCCACACCAGCCTGCTGAGTGTGATCGCGGCAACGGATGCCTATCGGAAACGCAAGCTGGCTTATCGTGAGCGGGCGCTGGATGAAGCCTTGCTTGAGGATGCCTACCGCAGTCAGCTAATGAGTGAAAAGCCTGCGGTAGATGGGCAGCGCTGGAGTGGAACACGCTGCTCATTGCGAGCGCGGTATCGCGCGGATATCGATGCCTTGGCGCGTCGGGTGCCCATGCCGCAGACCAAACTGGCGGCCGTGCCGGAAAAAGAGCCTGTTCCTCCGGGAATTGATCCCCATACCTGGGACTTGTTCAGCGCTAGCCGCGACCGTGCAGAGTTGTCGCAAACCTTTTCGACGGTAGCCGCCTTGCGCATGTATATGATGGAGTATTACATGCACTCCGGAGAGTGGCCGGAAAGCCTCTCTGATCTGGGTGTGGCCCAGGAGCAGATGATCAGTGAGCGGGTGAAGCGGGTCTATCTGCTTCAGGATGGCATGCTGAAGCTGGAATTGGCCGGTCGCCTGGAAGGGCATGAACTGACCACATGGCCTGTGGACAGTCGCGGTCCAAGGGGAGTGGAGTGGAAGTGCACAACAACGGTGGATATGGGGCCGTCCGGTTTTTGTGATCCGGTGGAGTGAGCCGCGGGGTAGATGTCATTCCAGTCGCAAGGTGCTTGAAAGAGCACGGGTGACCCGGCTGATACGACAAGAGGCCGCCTCCTCGGGGAGGCGGCCTCTTGCATGTCGGGGCGATGGATTACGGTCAGTCGTTGAAATTCAACGTATGACTTGCCGCTCTGATTACGCCCCGATCTTGCGCATCTGATAGACGTTGTGAGAAATGGCAACCACTTCCCCGTTGGCGTCCTTTAGCTCTACATCCCATTCGAAATCACACTTGCCCACCTCTTCAGTGGTGCTTTCGATACGGGCAATTTCCTCTTCGCTCAGGGTGACTTCCACAGTGACATCGGTGGTCGCGGGGCGACGGAAGCGAATCGACATGTCCTTGACGATGGGATAGAACTTCTTGGTGTCGAAGGATGTCAGGTAAATGGTGCCGCCAGGCAGCTCGGCAATGGTGTACAGGGCGCCAGCATACATGATGCCCACGTGATTAATGTTGGGCTTGAACGGCATCAGCATCTTGCAATAGCCACGGTCGACTTCCAGCGTCTGTACTTCGCAACGCTCCACGAACGGGAAGGTCTTGTCGCTGGCAGCTTTGATCAGGGTTTTCTGTTCTTCAGTCAGGGCCATGTCAGTTTCTCCTCAGTTACCGGGGATGCTAACAAAGCCTGTGGACGCGTCGGAAAACCGTTTAGTTCAGCGGGATGGCGCAAACGGTCAGTCGTTGAGCAGAGCGTCAGTCTTGGCGGCACAGATAAAGTCGTTGCGGTGCAGGCCACGGATCTTGTGGGTCCACCAGGTCACTGTCACCTTGCCGTACTCCGTGAGAATGGCTGGGTGGTGGCCTTCCTGCTCGGCCAGTTCGCCGACCCGGTTGCTGAAGGCCAGTGCCTGGACGAAATTCCTGAACGGAAAATGCCGCTGCAGTTTCTCGATGCCGTCTTCTTCTACCTGAATCCACTCCGGGATCTGCGGGAACAGCAATTCACGTTCCTGTTCGGTCACCTGGGGAGCATCGGCGCGGCAGGCGTCGCATTGCTGATGGTTGAGTGAGGATGTGCTCATGGGGATGTGATTACCTTGCGTGGATGCATGCGCTTTTCATTGTGCATGCATCCACTGCGGCTAATCAATCAGGCTGGGGCAGCCGGTTCGCACAGCCGCACCGGGTCACCATCGGTGCCGCCAGGGGCCATTTTCTTGAGGATTCGGCGCAGTTTCTCCAGATCGGTGTCATCGCGAACCCGGCCCGGAATCTCCATGCCTGCCGCCAGATTGAGCAGTACTGCCTTCATTTTTTCGGGCATCAGTACAGGCTGACGGTGCTGAAGGACATAAATCAGATCGCCACGTTTGAACAGCAGGAAACCGTAGTAGTAGGTGCCGCTTTCCACGTCAGTGTCCTTGACCTGGGCGGCGTCCACGTTAATCCCGATGATGGCAAACAAGGCCTTGGGGTCAGCGTCTTCGATAAACTCGCGATAGGAGGCTTCGGCGCTGGTGATCATTGGGGCCTTGGCCACCACATCACGCAGATAACTGTTCAGTGTCAGGTTGAGCAAGGTGAGATCCGAGGCGAAGCGCGGGGCCTGGATCATGGGGTGTGTCTGAACGTTCAGGTAATCCACCCGGAACAGACGCCCGTTGCCATCCCAGAAAGTCGCGGAGCCACCATTACGGTCGCAGCGTTCATCCAGCACCACTTCCCCGCGGAAAGTATTGATGCTCAGGTCAAGAATATAGGCGCCGGCCGGTGAGAAGTAGTAATCCCCTTCACGGTCGCCCTGCATACCCTGGCAGCCGGCCAGTAGCGTTACGCTCAGGAGAGACAGCAGGAACGCGGCAGTTTTGATTATTTTCATTATTCGCCCCGAAGATAAAAAGCCTGAAGATCATAGCATAACAGGGGAGGCCTGCCGCCAGTGCAGTGTGGCGCCTTACAATGCGGGCAGATCGGCCAATGGGACAATGGTCTTGCCCGGGGATTCCCTGAGGCTGCGGCCATAGTGCCAGGTGGCTTTCTGGGGATTGTCATACACCCGTACGGGGATCTCGGTCAGGGGGGTGTCACAGGCGTCAATGTTACCGGCTGCCCCGTTGAAGGCCGTTAGCAGAGCGTCGTGCACGTCTTGCTGACGCTGGGCCACTGCCTCGGCACAGCGCAGGTTGCCACTGTTCAGATAGTTAACGGATGGCGAAACCAGCACGTACTGCTCAATCTTGCGCTGGCTGGCGTCGATCACGTTGAGGCATTGATGAACCCAGTAATAGTAGCAGTCGTCAGCTTCAGCCGGGTTGGTGCCGCCCAGCAGAAAGCCGGCCAGCAACAGTGAGCAAAAACGGTATTTCATGAGGGTAGCCCGTCGCGTTGCTGGCGCGCAGGCTCCCACTGCAGCAGCACGTTTTCGGTGATCAGGTGCTCGGGAATTCGGTGACGAATCTGCTCGTGCAGTTCGGGGAGTTGGCTCCAGTGGAGGCCAGGCAGCATATGGTGCGCGGTATGGTAGCCCAGATTCCATGACGGCAAATTGTAGCGTTTGAGCTCCACATTGCGCGACGCATGAAAATGGTCTTCAAAGCCGGTGCCCGCATGCTGACCGTAGGTATTGTCCAGCAGCATGAACAGCATGGAAACCATCGGCAGGACGAATACCAGCAGGGCATTGCGCGGGTCGTACAGCAGGGCGGCGATCAGAGGGAGGTTAGCGAGTACCAACAATCGGAGAAAGCGGCGGTAAAGCACAGGGTGTCGTTTTCCGATCTGGTGAATTTCCGGGTAGATACGCAGTGTATTGATCAGCACATAGCGCCAACGAGGCATTAAACTGCCATCAGCCATTTGCCACGGAGAGGGGTCGTTTTCCGGGTCCAGATAGAGTTTGTGGTGGCCAATATTGTGGTGCAGGGTCCAGCTCAGGGGGCTGGTTCCTGTTTGCAGGTAGAGAATGCATTCAAACAGGCGATTCAGGGGCTTCCTGACAAACGTATTCACGTGGTGATGGTTATGGCAGATGGCGCCACAGGAGACCTGAACCGGCATCAATGCAAGTACGGCCAGCCAGGTTGTCAGCCCTGAGCTGAAGAAAAACAGCATGCATTGAATGAAAAAGACCGCCAACACCAGGGCAACAGCGGCACGATCAGCCCTATAGCGTACTAACATCTCACTCACCTGGGCCAGAAGTCTGGCGCCCACTACGAAGAAGGCGTGAGTTTAGAGGCATCACAAAGTGTGATGAAGACCACATTAACCAGAGGTTTGGGCGCCTTGGTCAATATGGGTACGCTTGTACCTGCCGGGATATGCGCGATTCTGCATTTCAGAAGGCGCCCCACCCACCACAGGTGGGGCGCCAGCAGCTCAGGCTCGGCTTAACAGGTCTCGGGCGATAGCGATCACCTGCATTTCGTCGGTCCCGGCATAAATCTGCAGGATCTTGGCGTCGCGCATCAGTTGCTCGACACGGGATTCTCGCATGTAGCCGTAGCCACCATGAATCTGTACCGCCTCGGTGGCGACTTCCATGGCCGTCTGTGCGGCATAGAGTTTCATGGCAGAGGCTTCGGCCAGGGTCATCTGCTTGCCTTCGGCGGTCATCTCGATATAGCGGAATACCATGTTCTGCAGGTTGGTACGGGCCACTTCCATCTTGGCCAGCTTGAGCTGGATCAGCTGGTTCTGGCCGATCGGACGGCCGAACTGGCTACGGTCGTTGGCGTACTGGACAGACAGCTCCATGGCGCGCTCCACCATGCCCAGTGCCATGGCAGCAACGCCGGCGCGTTCCTGCATGAACGTGCCCTTGGCGCCGCTGCGGCCGTAGCTGTCTTCGCTGCCGCCAAGCAGACGATCTGCTCCGACTTTCACGTCGGACAGGAACAGCTCGCCGGTGGGGGAGGAGCCAATGCCCATCTTCTTGAATGGCTTGGACTGTTCCAGACCCTCCATACCGCTGTCGAGGATGAATGAAACGATTTTGCGTTGCTCGGCCGGCACGCCTTCCTCGTCGAGCTTGCAGATCAGGATAATGGTGTCGGCAAAGGGACCGTTGGTGATCCAGGTCTTGCTGCCATTGATGATGTAACCGCCATTGCCGTCGCGGCGGGCCACGGTTTTCATCTGGCCGAAGGCGTCGGAGCCGGCATTGGGTTCAGAGATTGCCCAGGCACCCACTTTTTCCAGGGTCAGCAGCGGTAGCGCCCAGCGTTCTTTCTGTTCAATGGTGCCTTTGCTCATGATGGCGCCACCGGCGAGGCCCATGGAGACACCCATGGCGGTCACCAATCCCTGCGCATGGCGGCAGATCTCGATAATGGGGATCATGCGCATGGCGGCTTCTTCTCCGGCCATGGCGGAAGGGCCTTCTTTCTTCTTTTTCTCTACGGCCTCGCCGGCGGCGATGGCCTTTTCTCTGGCCAGCTGTTTTTCAAAACTCTGCTGGGCCATCACATCCATGCCAAATGTCTTGATCAGCTTGCGCAGGATGTCGTAAGGCGGTACGCCGTTGTATTCGATGTCATCCAGTTTTGGCACGACTTCCTTCTCCACGAAGTCGCGTACCATTTTCTGGATCATCTGTTGTTGTTCTGACCACTGAATCATGGGGGTGTCCTGTCCGTATTAGGTTGTCCCCACATTAACAAGATCTTTCCTGGGGTCGCATTGATCATAACGGACGGAAATCTTGACGTTCGGGATCAATGCCCGAGCGTCAAAGGGTGCAGATGTTCGGGCAGACCCCTGGTCAGGGGAGCGTTATTGGGCGGTGATGCAGGGGAAGGGATCGAAGCGGACGCGCATGACCAAGGCGTCAGGGCCCTCGGTGCTGGCGGCGGCTTCAATGTCGGCGGCCCGCAGGCGTGGGTGGGTGCCGTTGAAAAACTTCTGGGCGGCGTGGGCGTTCAGGGTGCGATCCCTGGCCTGTTCGTAGGTGATGCCCTCTCCACCCAGCAAATGGCGAATGTATTCGGCGCAGGCCACATCCTCATCGCCGGTGGGGTGGGAAGCCACCAGCACCACCGTGGGCGGGTTCTGTTGGCGCAGGTAGTTGGCGGTAGCTTCGGCATTGACCAGGCCGGCCACCAGCACTTCCCGGCTGTCGCGGGCACGTAATGTGGCAGCGACCCCGTTGGTGGTCCTCATGATCATTTCCCGACCGGCCAGCTCGGCCTGATCAATCTCCCAGGGGGAATTGCCGAAGTCGAAGCCCTTGATGGGCAGGGCATCCACTTCACCGGCCAGCAGGGCATTGGGCAGATGCTCATCGCGCAGGGCAAAAGCCTGTTCCGCACTGGCCACCGGCCAGATACAACGCAGGCCCTTGCGGAAAGCATGGTGGCTGGTGGTGAACGCACGAATCACATCGATTACAACCGTGATGCCGTGAATGTTATGGGGCGGGTTATGCCCTTGAGCAATATGTATTTCCATGTCGGCTCGCGGGGGTGGGCTAGAACAACAGACCAATGCCCCAGGTGGCGTTGTCGAAAATTTCTTCCTCGTCTTCCAGGTACTGCTCAATGGCAATGGTGAAGGTCAGTCGGTCACCCAGGGTGAGTCGGTCTTTTGGGGTGCGTTTGCCAGTGAAGAAATCGACGATAGAGCGATAGTTGAAGTCGGACCGAAAGCGAATGAGTCCGTCATGATTACCGTGGCCGTACTGGATTTGGGCGATGCGGCCGAATCCAGTGCCGAGATAGACATTATTTACGCGCTCACCATCGGCTTCAGAAAACTCATCCACTTTTTCTGACCGCAGCGGTGAGTCGCCAAATTTCTTGGTGGCCACGCCGCCATTGATCGCCACACTGCTGTAGTTGGCGTCGACGAAAAAACCGGTGTCGATTTTTTCGGTAGGGTCGACACGACCCACTGAAAACACGGTGCCCCTGATAAGGGTGACGCCGCTATAGCGGTCTTCGGCAATGGCCGTCAGTGGCAGAACCAGCAGTGCAACCAGCAAGCTTGTTATTGTTTTCATTTCATTCCCTCCATCAACAAGCCGTTATTATGCCTAGGCTGCGATGGGGTTTCACCCATTGTGAACGGACGTATCGGAAAAGGGGCGCTTAGCGCCGCGAGGGTGGCAGTGTGCGGGCTAATGTCCAGACATTGACCTCACGAGCGCCTGCGTCCAGGAGGGTGCGGCTTGCGGCTCTGGCACTGCTGCCGGTGGTCATAACGTCGTCAATCAGAGTGATGGATAAGCCTGCCATCGGCAGAACGCAGCGAAAGGCCTGGCGTAAATTCCGTTCCCGTTGAGTGCGCTTCAGCCCTTGTTGGCTGGCAGTCGCACGTTGGCGTAACAATGCGGGCAACAGCGGCCGCTGCCAGAGGCGGGAAAGTTGGCTGGCAAGTCGCTGGCTTTGATCAAAGCCCCGCCACCAGCATCGTTGCCAGTGAGCAGGCAGGGCACACAGGGCGTCAGTGTCCGGCCAGGGTAAGGGCATGTCTGCCAACAATTGTTCCAGAGCGTTTTCGCAGACCAGGTCTCCGTGGTGCTTGTAGCGTTGAATCAGGCGATCCAGCGGATGGCTATAGATCAGCGGGGCATGGCTGGCGGCAAAAGGGGGCGGCCGGCGAACACAGCGACCGCACAGCGGCGGAGGCTGGCTGTTGTTTGCGCCAGGCATGGGCAGGCTGCAGCGGCAGAGTGGGCCCTGCAAGGAGGGCAGCAGCACCGTGCACTGGGCACAGAGCAGGCTACGGCTCATTTTTCCGCATAGCAGGCAAGGGCAGAAATGATCAAAAAATGACCTGCAGTAAACTTTTGTTGCGGCTTTCCAGTTGACAGGTGGCATGTCGCTCCCTAGCCTGTTGATTCCCGTTCAGGAGAGACACCATGCCCGCCACCGCCAGCATTACCCAGACGCCAGAGTCGCAAACGGCTGTACGCCATGACTGGAAGCGTAGTGAGATCGAAGCCCTGTTTGCTCTGCCGTTCAATGACTTGTTGTTCCAGGCAGCGGCTATCCATCGGGCCAATTTCGATCCGAATGCGGTGCAGGTCAGCACCCTGCTGTCGATCAAGACCGGGGCTTGCCCGGAAGACTGCAAGTATTGCTCCCAGTCCGGCCACTACAACACCGAGCTGGAAAAGGAAAAGCTGCTGGAAGTCGCCCGCGTGGTGGAAGAAGCCAAAGCTGCCCGCGACAAAGGGGCGTCCCGTTTCTGCATGGGGGCGGCTTGGCGCAGCCCCCGCGACCGAGACATGCCGTTTGTGCTCGACATGATCCGCCAGGTGAAAGGGCTGGGCATGGAAACCTGCATGACTCTGGGTATGCTGGATCAGGGCCAGGCCGAGGCGCTGGCGGACGCCGGACTGGACTACTACAACCACAACCTGGACACCTCGCCGGAGTATTACGGCAAGGTGATTACCACGCGGACCTACAATGATCGTCTGAGCACCCTGGCCAATGTCCGTGATGCCGGCATGAAGGTGTGTTGTGGGGGCATTGTTGGCATGGGCGAGCAGCGTGATGACCGCGTCGGTTTGCTGCAGCAGCTGGCCAACTTGCCGCACCATCCGGAGTCGGTGCCGATCAACATGCTGGTGAAGATTGAAGGTACACCGCTGGCGGATGTGGCAGATCTGGATCCCTTCGAGTTCGTGCGTACCGTGGCGGTGGCGCGCATCCTGATGCCTGAATCCTACGTGCGGTTGTCTGCCGGTCGTCAGGAAATGAACGATGAGGCCCAGGCGCTGTGTTTCATGGCCGGTGCCAATTCCATCTTCTACGGTGAGCGTTTGCTGACCACCGACAACCCGGAAGCCAATCACGACCAGCAGCTCTTCAAGCGTTTGGGCATTCATCCGCTGGATCCGCGTCATGAAGCGTCTGACGAAGCCCATGAAGAAGCCATCAAGGCGCAGGTGGCCGAGCAGGAGGCGGAAGATGCTGGACTGTTCTATAACGCCATGGACAAACGTTCCGCGAAGCACGTGCTCGACAAGGACACAGGCCGCCCTGCTGCTGCCGAGCATTGATTCTCCGCAGGGTGGCAACCGGCGTGAGCCGATCTCCACCGGTGGCTGATGGCCATGCCGGGTATCCATTTTCTCCAGCCATTGATTGGCGCTTACGTCGCGGCGGAGATTGGCTGACGCCAATTTCCGCCCTACGGGTTTCGCAATGACCTTTGATCTCGCCGCCGATCTTGAAAAGCGCCGCCAGCAACATCGCTTTCGCGAGCCGCTGGTTATGGACGGCCCCTGTGGTCGCGTTGCGCGCTTGGCAGGGCGTGATTACCTGAATTTCTGTAGTAACGACTATCTGGGACTGGCCAATGACCCGGAGGTAGTTGCTGCCTTTCAGCAGGCAGCCGGTAGCTGGGGTGTGGGCAGCGGCGCTTCTCATCTGGTGTGCGGTCATCAGCGTCCCCACCAGGATCTGGAGGAGGCGCTGGCAGCGCACACCGGCCGTGAACGCGCCTTGCTGTTTTCCACGGGCTATATGGCCAATCTGGGTGTGATGTCTGCGCTGCTGGGCAAGTCTGACGCGGTCTTCGAAGACCGGCTTAATCATGCGTCCCTGCTCGACGGAGGCTTGCTCAGCGGCGCCCGTTTTCGTCGCTTCGCCCACAACGACCCTACTGCACTGGAGCGCCTGCTGCAGCGCAGCGAAGCGCGCCGCAAACTGGCGGTGGTCGATGGCGTGTTCAGCATGGATGGCGACGAAGCACCCCTGGCGGCGCTGGCGAATGTGTGCGAGGCCAATGACGCCTGGCTGATGGTGGATGATGCCCATGGCATTGGCGTGCTGGATGAGCAGGGGCGAGGGTCACTGTTCTCCCAGGGCGTCAATGATCGCGTGCAGGTTCTGATGGGCACCCTGGGCAAGGGGCAGGGTACCGGTGGTGCCTTTGTGGCTGGCAGTCATGAATTGATCGAGACCCTGATACAATTCGCCCGCACTTTCATTTACACCACCGCCATGCCGGCGGCGGTGGCGGCGGCCACGCTCACCAGCCTGAAGAAATCACAGCAGGAACACTGGCGCCGGGAAAAACTGGCGGAGCTGGTCACGCGCTTTCGTGCCGGTGCCAGCGAGCTGGGCTACACCCTGATGGACTCGCAGACACCGATCCAGCCGATCCTGATTGGCAGCGATGCCGATGCCATGGCGCTGAGTGCGGCCCTCCGGGAAAAAGGTTTTCTGATTACCGCGATCCGCCCGCCCACTGTGCCGGAAGGTGAAGCGCGCTTGCGCGTGACCCTGTCTGCGGCCCATGAACTGGCGGATGTGGATGCGTTGCTGGCAGCGCTTGATGAAGTCGGACGTCGGAAGTCGGACGCCTGACGCTCAAAACGGCCAGCCTGTTTTACTTCTGCCGTCAGACTTCCGACGTCAGACCCGTGACCAAAGGATCTTTGATGCCCAAGCTGATTCCCTACCACAACACCTACAAGGCCACTGGCGTAGAGGATGCCGAGGCGCAGGATGTCGTCCTGATTCACGGCTGGGGGCTGCACGCCATCGTTTTCGATGACATCGTGCCGGCGTTGCTGGAACGGTTCAGGGTGACGGTGGTGGATCTGCCCGGCATGGGCCAGAGCCCGCTGCCAGCGGCGGATTACACCCTGGATTTTCTGGCGGATCAGATGCTGGGGATCATGCCGGAGAAAGCCCATGTGCTGGGCTGGTCGCTGGGTGGCCTGGTGGCGCTGGCCATGGCGGACAAGGCACCGCAGCGGGTGCAGTCGGTGGTTACGGTAGCGGCGTCTCCTCGTTTTACCTCGACAGAGGGTTGGGGCACCGCCATGAAGCCGGACATTCTCGGCAAGTTTGCGGAAATGTTTGCTGAGGATCAGGAGGGCACCCTGGTGCGTTTTCTGGCCCTCAACTGCAAGGGCAGTGCCTCCATGCGCGCCGATACGGCGCGGCTCAAGGAGATTCTTTATTTCTGCGGACTGCCTGCGCCCAAAGCCTTGCGGGGCGGGCTGGATATTCTTCGTGATGCGGATATGCGCGCGGTGTTGCCGACGCTGCCCATGCCGGTGCTGATGGTGTTTGGCGAAAACGATCATATTGTTCCTGCGGCCGCCATGGCGGCCAGTGAGGCCTTGATCAATACCGGTCGCACGGCCTTGATCGAGCAGGTGGCCCATGTGCCGTTCCTGTCAGCACCGGACACCTTCACCCAGGCCATCTATGACTTCTGGCGGGAATATGCTCTGACGTCGGATGTCTGACGCCGGACACAAAATTATTCTGATTTGATGGTTTGATTATTGTCGTCAGACGTCCGACCACAGACGTCTGACTTGTTTCAAGGAGCGCGAGCATTCAAGCGACAGCAGACAAGCAGTTGGTCGGCCAGCACTTCAGCCGCGCCGCGCGCAGCTACGATGAGCACGCGATCCTGCAGCTGGCCGTGGGGCGCTCGCTGGTGCAGCGCTTGCCGGCGCAGTTGCCGGTGAATCATGCACTGGACCTGGGCTGCGCCACCGCGCCCTTTGCCCGGGCCCAGCAGCAGGCTCTGCCGGATGTGCACTGGCAGGCGGTGGATTTGTCTCCAGCCATGCTGGCAGAAGCGGCCGTGCGTGGCCGCCTGAATGAACGCTATCAGCCTCTGTGTGCCGATGCGGAACAGCTGCCGCTGGCCGAGGCCAGTCAGGGGCTGGTGTTCAGTTGCTTCGCCCTGCAGTGGTGTGATCCGCAGGCCGTGTTGCAAGACATTTCCCGGGTGCTGGCGCCAGCTGGGCGTGTGCTGCTGGCGGTGCCGTTGGGTGGTTCGTTGCAGGAACTGCAGCAAAGCTGGCAGGCGGTGAACCAACGCCCCCATGTGAATGCATTACCGACATTCAACGACTGGCAAAACGCGGCGTTCAAGGCAGGTTTTGCCGATCCGGATTTGCAGCAGCAGGTGATGGTGGAATACTACGACTCGGTCAAATCCATCGCCCGCCGCCTGAAGGCAACCGGTGCCGACCACGTCAGTGGCGCCACCGGCCTGACGGGAAAAAATGCCTGGCAGGCAATGGTGGCCGAATACGAAACGAAAAGAACCTCGCAAGGCTTGCCGCTCACCTGGAATGTGCTGTTTCTGGAAGCGGAAAAGTCGTGAGTTGAAAGTTCAACGGATCAGCCGTTAGCTACCCACTCTTGAGTCAGAACGCCATGGAAAATCAGAAACCACCCCTTCCTGCCCTGAAAGGCATTTTCTTTGTCACTGGCACCGACACCGAAGTTGGCAAGACCTGGGTCAGTTGTCGCCTGCTGGAGCGTGCCCGTGAAGCGGGGCTGAGTTGCTACGGTCTCAAGCCGATTGCGGCTGGCTGCGAAGCGACAGCTGATGGCTGGCAGAACGAGGACGCGCTGCAGTTAATGGCGGCCAGCTCGGTGAAGCTTCCCTATGAGACGGTGAATCCCGTCGCTCTCAAAGCGGCCATTGCGCCACATATTGCTGCGCAGCAGGAAGGCAAGGTGGTGACGCTGGCCAGACTGGCAGGTTATGTGCGAGGGGCGCTGAATGCGCACAAAGCCGATCTGATTCTCATCGAGGGTGCCGGGGGCTGGCGGGTCCCACTGAATGATCGGGAAATGTTGTCAGGGTTGGCCAAGGAGTTGGCGTTGCCGGTGATTCAGGTGGTGGGCATGAAGCTGGGTTGCATCAGCCATGCGTTGCTGACGGCTGAAGCGATTGAAAAGGACGGCTTGCAGTACGCCGGCACCATGGCCAATTGTTTTGGGGATATGGACGTGCGCGAAGAAAATCTGTTGACCCTTCGCCAGCATTTGCCGGGCGCATTTGCCATCGTTTAAACATGCGTATGTCACACCCTCGTCACCTTTAACTGGGCGGTTACAGGTCGCTACATAGCACTACAGTGCTACTACCCAAGGCTCACTGTTGCCGTGCAATTTCCTGCCTACTCTTGGAAAGCTGTTGTTGATGACAGCTTTTCAGGGGGTAAGGCATGGATCGAATCCGTCGTAATCTTGTGCAGGCTATCGGGGCCGGCACCACACTGGCATTGGCAGGCTGTGGCGGGGGAAGCAGCTCCTCCACCCCGGTGGTCAATAATCCCGCGCCAAATGTTCCTGCTGATCCTGAGCCGCCCGGCGGTCCGGATGCGTTGCCATCTGTGGCGTTTCTGCATGGTGTGGCCTCTGGAGACCCGCTGGCGGACAGAGTGATCCTGTGGACTCGTGTGACCCCGGACCAATCCGGCGTGGTGGTGCCGGTGGAGGTGAAGGTCGCCAGCGATCCGGCCATGCAGCAGATGGTCTCCTCGTATACGACCACCACCAATGCGGATGCGGATTACTGCGTCAAGATTGATGCCGACGGGCTGGATGCCGGGCGTTGGTATTACTACCAGTTTCAGGTGGGGGAGACGCAGTCTCCAGTGGGGCGGACGCGCACCTTTCCCGCCGCCGCAGATTTCATCGATCGCGCCCGTTTTGCCGTCGTTTCCTGTTCGAATTTTCCCTATGGTTTTTTCTCGGTGTACCGGGCGGTGGCCAACCAGGGTGACCTGGATTTTGTGCTGCACCTGGGTGATTACGTGTATGAGTATGGGGCCGGCGAATACGGCGACTTCCCCGAGCGGGATCCGCAGCCTTCTAATGAGATGGTCAGCCTGTCGGATTACCGCCTGCGTCATGCCCAGTACAAAACCGATGAAGATCTGCAGGCGGTACATCAGCAGTTCCCGATGATTGCGGTCTGGGATGATCATGAGTCCACCGATAACAGTTACCGCGATGGTGCCAGTAACCACCAGCCGCTGACGGAAGGCGACTGGGAAACCCGAAAGGGGGTTGCCCGTCAGGCGTATTTCGAATGGCTGCCGATTCGTCCCCGCGAGCCGGGTAATCACGATGTGATCTACCGACAGTTCCGTTTTGGTGATCTGATTGATCTGACCATGCTTGATACCCGTCTTGAGGGGCGTGATGCCCAGTTGACGGTGCCGCTGGATCCCGCACGCAATGATGAAGACCGTCATCTGATCAGTAGCGAGCAAATGGATTTTCTGCTGGAGGCGCTCAGCCAGTCTGATGCCCACTGGCGCTTTATCGGTCAGCAGGTAATGTTCGCCCAGCTCAATATTTTGGAAATTCCCAGTCTGGATGAGCGGAGTGCGCAGCTTCGCGGCAATCTGTCCGCCATCAACATGGATCAGTGGGACGGGTATGCAGCCGATCGGTTGACCATTCTCAATCACATCGACGATCACGACATCGACAATGTGGTGATCCTGACCGGTGATATTCATACCTCCTGGGCCAATGAAATTTACCGTAATCCGGGTTCCCTTCTTGGCGACCTTTTCGACAAGCCGCTGGCGGCAGAGTTTGTGACGCCGGCCGTGACCAGTCCGGGCTTTCCGGAGGGGGCGGCCGAGGTGGCCGGCGTGCTGATTCCGGTAGTCAATCCGCATATCCGTTACGTGGAAGCAAAATCCCGCGGGTTCATTCTGGTGGATGTGACGCGCGACCGGGCCCAAGGGGAGTTCTATTACGCGCAAAGCATCGACTCCTATGATCTGCGTGGCCAGATTGATACCCGTAAAACCAAAGTTGTTGCGGTGAAAAGTGGCGATAGTCGTATCGTGGAAGATGGCCCTGTGTCACGCCCGCGCACCCTGCGCACCGCCCTGTTTCATCCTCCTGTTTCCTCCCCCGTCGGTGGGGTCAAATCACGTAAAGAGGTGTTGTCATGATGTCCCCGTGGAAAGTATTGCCGCTGGTTGCGGCCATTGCATTGGTCGCCTGTGGTGGTGATAGCGGGGGCTCCTCCGGAGGCAGCTCCAGTAACTCTGCGACCCCGAATCAACCCTCAGACCCTGGTGGTGAGGCGGGAGATGATGGCGAGGGAGGGGGCGATGGAAGCGCATCGGGGAATCCCCCCGCCGCCCTGCGTTTTATTGTGATTGGCGATTCCGGTAGCGGCTCAGAAGGTCAGTATGCGGTGGGTGAAGCCATTGCCGAGGTGTGTGACCGCAAGGATGAATTCGTTGACGATATGGCCTTTCCTGGCTGCGACCTGGTGGTAGGGCTGGGCGACAATATCTATGAATCCGGGGTGACCAGTGTGGATGATCCCCAGTTTGAAGATAAATTTGAAAAGCCTTTTGAGCCGGTACAGCTGCCTTTCTACATGGTGCTGGGAAATCATGACAACACCGGCTATGTGGGCGGTGATGGCGCGGGGAACGCCCGTGGCATGTTCCAGGTGGACTACACCTATTTTGACGGCAAATTGTCTAACCGTTGGAACATGCCGGATCGTTACTACCAACACAGTGCCGGGACGACGACCCTGGGCGGGCGCCCGCTGGTGGATTTCTTCGCGCTGGATTCCAACCCCATTGCGGGAGGATTTGCCGACCCGGATATTGCTTACGCGTATCACACCTATGGTATTGATCAACGCAACTGGGCGGTGAATGCAATCGGCAGCTCTAATGCGGTGTTCAAGATTGCCATGGCACACCACCCCTATCTCTCCAACGGCACGCATGGCAACGCCGGTAACTATGATGGTGTGCCCAGTGAAATTCTTCCGGTGTTGGCTGGTGAGCGCTGGAAAGCCTTTATGGAAGAAGCGGTGTGTGATCAAACCGATTTCTTCCTGGCCGGGCATGACCATGATCTTCAGGTACTTGAAGCCGTTCCGGCCTGTGGGCGCACAGAGTTTGTGGTGAGTGGTGCAGCCGGGAAGACCCGTTCCATTGATGACCCGGAACGCAATGCGGCCCGCTTTCAGCAGGGCGATGAATATGGCTTCTTCTGGGTCAAAGCAACCGAAGCCGACCCGGACACCATGGCACCGGCCACCCTGTGTCTTGAGGCCTACACCGTGAAGCCCGGCACAGAAGGACTCGGTGTGGTTGCGAGCGGTAGTGATACGCTCACCCCCAGTTATACCCATTGCTTCGAAAAACAACCCATGGCAATGATCGCCCCAAGCAATGATTTTTCGGGGCAGGCGCTGGGGGGCTATGCCTTGCCGCTGCCGTTGCCGGAGGGCTTCGATGCAGACTTTACCGGCCCGCTCAAGGAGCTGCGTGAAACCCTGCTCGCCGGATTTACCCAGGCAGGCAGCCATTTGCCTGAAGAGCAGCGACAGGTGTTTGATCAGATGTTGGCCGGTACCGACATCCTGTTTAACGCACTGGATGCGGCTACCGCGGCTATTTTGAGCGGTGACAGCGGCGAGATTGAGCAGGCTCTGCAGGCGGTGCTGGCGGCTTCCGAGCAGCTTGAAGCCATAGATACTGAAGCATTGCCTGCTCCCTTCGACCAGCTGGGCGGAGCCTTTGCGTCTTTGGCAGACGGTTTTGGTAATGCGGGTGTCGCGCCGGGTGAAGGCAGTACCGTCGACGATATTGCGTTTATTGCAGGCCCGCTTGTGGCGCTGGCGCGTAACCTGAATAACATCCTCGATGGTATTGAAGAGCAGGTGCCTGGTGAGGTGCCGGTGCTGGCAGGGCTGACGTCCGTGTTGTCCACGGTATCGCTTGGTCTGGCCAATACCCTCGAGCAGTTGGTAATGCTGGATACCTCGGCCACCGGGGAGCAGCTGGTGGGTACGGTTCATGCCACACTGGAATCGCTGGTGACCGATGTGCTTTGGCTCAACCAGATTCCAGGAGCGGGGGATTATGCGACCTTGCCAGGGGATGCACTGTCTTCCACGTTGCTGACGGTGGTGCGTGAAGTGACGGAACAACTGGATGAACGGGTGCTTGGCCCATTGGGGCCGCTGCTGGATCTGTTGTCGCCGATCACCAATTTGCTGGCAGGATTGTTTGACCGGTTTTAGGATCGTTGGGGTTCGCCCTGATTGAACGAAACCGCGGAGCTTGCTCCGCGGTTTTTTTTTGGCGAAAGAAAAAGAGCGCGTGGTGGGAGGCGAGTTCCCGGAAGTGCGTGGTATTGAGGTTTAACGCATCACCGTCGGGCGGTGATGTCCACAGACACTCTGGTCGCCATTCAGTGCTCCCAGGGTTTCCAGAGTAGCAATGACTCTGTCGACGGTGATGCCTTGCAGGCAGGGGTAGCTGTCCATGACGCAGCTGTTGCGCTGGCATTGCGAATGGCACTGGCGTTGGCGTAACACCGTTGCCCGACGGGATAGCGGCGACCAGAGTGTGTCGTTGGTGGGGCCAAACAATCCAACCGTGGCAAGCCCGCAAGCTGCAGCCAGATGCATCGGACCGCTGTCGTTACCCACATACCCCCGGCTCTGCTGCATCAGGGCCACCAGTGCCTCGAGGCTGAGCTGGTCGCACAGGTTCATGGCGGGTTCGCAAAGAAAGGTCTGAATACGCTCAATCTGCGCGCGATCCTTTGCGCCGGCACCGATCAGAATCGGGGTCGCGCCCAGCCGGCGCAGTCGTTGGCAGAGACTGGCAAATTGTTCCGGATGCCACATCTTGTAAGTCTTGGTGGCACCGGGGTGAATCAGTATTGGCGTCGGTTGCAGGGTGGGCTGCAACGGATGTTGGGCAATGTCCTGCAGGCCTGCCTTTGTAGCGTTGAGGTCAAGATAGCAAGCGGGTGAGGTGGCAGCAGGCAAGCTCAGGCTCGCGTAGTCTTGCCAGCGATGGCCGGATAAATCACGTCCGTGGCTGTGACTGTAAAACCAGCGGCTGTGTCGACGAGTAGGGCCGTGGCGGCTGGTGGCGCCACTGAGCAAACTGAGTGTCGCTGATTTTTGTTCCCCCTCGATATCCACGCTGTGTTCAGCGCGAAAGCGACGCAGGGCAAGCAGAAAACGCAGATAATGCCGGGAGCGATGCAGAAAGGACTTGTGAGAGGCCAGTTCAGCATCCGGGTACCACAGCACCCTGGTTTCGCCGGGTAGCGCCATGGCAATAATGGGTTGATAGCGCTGATCAATGACCAGCAAGCTCTCTTCCTGAGCAGCCAGCATGGCCTTCAGATGTGGCAAGGCAATCAGCAGATTACCCATGTGACTGCAGGGAAAAAGAATCAGCTGGCGAGGCATGGCAGCAGCGGGAGTGTCATCCTTAACATGGAGAACCAGCCTACCCACAGCCTGTGACACGCAGATGACAACAGGAAAGGCGCTATCGGCTGTGGCCTACGTCTGGTTGGACTGGAAAACCCAAAGTGGTTCCCGACTTTTTAGCAGAGGGTATCCCTTCGAGATCGTTGAGTTTGGCGCCAATAAGTCATCCGGTCGAAGGTGAGCAAGCCTACGGTATGCAACAAAAAAAGCCGCACTCATGCTTGAGCGCGGCTTCTGTTTTTGGGGCTGAAGCAGGGGCAAATCTGTGTTGCAGCGTCAGACTTGCCGCTTGCAGCTAGTCCCTCTCTATCAGCCACTCAGCAATCCTGCCCCAGCTTTGCGTCTGTGCTGCGCTGCTGCCCAGAATGCCCATGTGGCCGCCATCGATGGTCAGGTAGGTCTTGTCCTTGCTGCGCACCAGCGTGTCCATGGCCAGGCTGCAGTCACGGGTCACAATGGGGTCGGCACCGCCAGTAATGTTGAGAATGTTAGCGGTGACGCGGCTCAGGTTGCCTTCGCTGCTGGCCATGGGCAGTTGGCCATGGGCGACCACGTTGTCGGTCCACAGATAGCGAACGATGTCCTGAATGACGCCGCCGGGGTAGGCCACCATGTCATCGAGAAAGGCGCCATTGGTGGCATGGGCCGCCACGAATTCGCGGTCGTGGAGGTTCTTCACCAGATTCATGTAACCCTGCAGGCTGCCCACCGGGTTGGTGAGTTTAAAGGCCAGACTGTTCATCCAGCCGGGGGAGCGAAGCAGGCGCGCCGGCACGTCATGAATGCGTAGGCCGGTGTTGCTGCGAATCCACTTTGCCTGGCGGCTCAGTCGCCGGTACTGGGCGCCCAGTGCACCATTGCGATGGTAGTCGCAGGGGGTGCCGACCAGCACCAGATTACGGATATCCGGATCATTGCCCAGAGCGGTGTAGCAAAGGCTGAACAGCCCGCCGAAACTCCAGCCATGCAGGCTGAGTTGCTGTTGCCCACTGTGTTGGCGCACTTGTACCAACATCTTGGGCAGGTAGTCGGCAAAGTAGCTGCTCAGGCTCAGGTGGTTGTGATATTTGCCCGGGCGCCCCCAGTCCACCATGTACAACTCAAAACCGCGGGCGCGCAGGTAGCGCACCAGGCTGCGTTGCGGGAACAGATCATAGATCAGCATGTTCACCGCCAGCGGCGCGACCAACACCAGCGGGGTGCGCTGGGTGTGTTCGCTGACGGGCATCACCGTTCCGTCACTGAGAGGAATGGCTTTTTCCTGCAGTGGCGGGTAGTAGCGCAGCTTGACCAGACCATCGTCGAACAAGGTGTCGTAAGGGGTCTGTTCTGCCTGGCTCAGGCGCTCTGCGTCGAACAGGCGAGCACGGCCATTGTCCAGGCGGTGAAGCCATGGGCGGGCTTTCTGCTGCAGGGTGTCAGTGAGCATGCAATGCACCGGCGTTGTGATTCGGGCCGGCCATTGTAGGGAAGAACGCGGCGGGTGCACTTGCCGTGCGGCCCGCCGCTGACGTCCTTGCGGTTACCCCATTCATCACGGTCATTGACGGGTAACCTGAGGGAATCAGGCGTGGTAGTGGCCCAGCGCGCCTTTCACCCGGACCACGCTGCCGGCTTTTAGCTCGGGTTCAAAACCGGCCTTGCCTTCCGGGAACAGCAGTACCACGGTGGAGCCCAGCAGGAAGCGGCCCAGCTCGTCGCCCTTTTGCAGGGTAACCGGGGCGGTGCGCAGGTAGTCGGTGGTCACCACCTGTTTGGGGAGCGGGGTGACCTGGCCGGAGAATACGGTCTCGATACCTGCGACGATCATGGCGCCCACCAGAATCACCGCCATCGGGCCATTGTCGGTATCGAAGATACACACCAGACGCTCGTTGCGGGCAAACAGGTTGGGCACCCCGTTGGCGGTAGCTTCGTTCACGGAGAACAAATCGCCGGGCACATAACGTGTTTCGCGCAGGGTGCCAGTGAAAGGCATGTGTACGCGATGGTAGTCCCGCGGTGACAGGTAAATGGTGGCGAACTGGCCGTTGGTGAATTCGCTGGCCAGGGCGCTGTCGCCACCGACCAGGTCATACAGGGAGTAGTCATGCCCCTTGGCCTGAAACACCTGATTGGCACGGATGGCGCCCAGCTGGCTGACGGCGCCGTCAGCCGGACAGGCAATGGCGTTGGCGGCGTCCGCTTCCAGGGGCCGGGCGTCCGGTTTCAGGGCGCGGGTGAAAAAGGCATTAAAGCTGGGGAACTGGTCCGCATCCTGAATCTCGGCCTCAGACAGGTCGATGCCGAATTTCTTCATGAATACGTTGATGAAGGTGGTCTTGATCCACGGCACTTCGCTACGGGCAAGAAAGCCCACCAGCCGGGAGAGGCCGTGTTGGGGCACCAGATACTGGAGAATCACAAAAAGCTTGTCGCGTAGGCTCAAGGGAACATCCTTAGAGTAATCAAACAGGTTAGTCGGGTTTGGCCACCGGGGTGCCCGGGTGGTTACCCCATTCCGCCCAGGAACCGGCGTAACCCCGCAGGCGCGGGTAACCGAGAATCTTGCCCACCAGCCAGGAGAAACTGGAGCGGTGGTGGGTCTGGCAGTGACAGATCACTTCCTTGTCGGGGGTGATGCCGCGGGCTTCCAGTTCCGCACGGATGTCATCCAGCGGTCGCAGGCGCAGGTTGTTGCTGCGGTCCATGGCGTCGGTCCATTCATAGTGAATGGCGCCGGGAATGTGGCCGGCTTTCTGGGCAAAGGCGCGTACCCCTGCGTATTCCTCTTCCGAGCGTGAGTCCCACAGGGCCAGTGAGGGCGAGGTGTGATGCTCGAGCAGGTAGTCCAGGTGCACTTCCGTGAGCGGGTCGTGTTCACCCACTTCATATTCGCTGGCCACTGGCTCGGGCGAGTCGCTGCTGGTGGGGTGTCCCTCCGCCAGCCACGCATGGATACCCCCGTTGAGGTAGCTGTAGTGCTTGTGGCCAACGGCGTCCAGCGTCCACAACAGGCGGCCGGCCCAGCCGCCGCCTTCGTCGTCGTAGGCCACCACATGGGTATCCGGTGTCAGCCCCAGACTGGAAAACAGGGCACTGAGGGTATCGTCATCCGGGATCATTCCCGGCGCCGGCTGCGCGCCGCTCTGCAGGCGTTTGAAATCCAGATGGATTGCCCCCGGCACATGTGCCTGTACATAAATCGCAGGCTTGCTCAGGTCGATGATCAGCAGCTTGTCATCATCAAGATGCTGGGCGAGTTCGGCGGGTTCTAGCAGCAGAGGCAACATGGGATCAGTGAACAGTTAACAGTGAATAGTGAACAGCGAAAACAGGATATCGCTATCGGCGTTGCGGTGCATTGTCCCTTATTCGCTGTTCACTGTTAACTGTTCACTGGTATCGGTCGCGCCCCTCTTCGTCCAGGGTGTCGGCGATCTGGAAGAAGTTGGCCAGTCGTTCCTCGCTGATGGCGCCGCTGTCGGCGGCATCGAGGAAGGCGCAACCGGGTTCGTTGCGGTGTGAGCAGTTGCGGAACTTGCAGTAACCGGCCAGTTCGGACAGTTCGCGGTAACCGTGCAGCAGCTCTTCTTCGCTGATGTGCCACAGGCCAAATTCGCGGATGCCGGGGGAATCGATCAGCTCACCGCCGGTGGGCAGGTGAAACAGGCGGGCGGTGACGGTGGTGTGCTGGCCCAACCCGGAGTTGGCTGACAGATCGCCCACATCCAGTTCAGCATCGGGCAGCACGGCATTCACCAGGGATGACTTGCCGACCCCGGATTGGCCCACGAACACACAGGTTTTGCCCTTCAGTGCCTCGTGCAGCGGAGTCAGGCCTGCCGGGTCATGGGCGCTCAGTTCCAGCACCGGGTAGCCGAGCCGTTCATACATGGCTTTCATGTCATCGATGAACGGGCGCAGCTCTTCGTCGATCAGGTCGGCCTTGTTGAGCACCAGCGTGGCAGGAATGCCAGACAGTTCCGCGGCGACCAGGTAGCGGTCCAGCAGGGTGCTGGAGGGGGTGGGCAGGGGGGCGAAGACCACCAGCATCTGATCCACATTGGCGGCGACCGGTTTCAGGTTGCCGTAGGGGTCCGGGCGCTTGAGGACGTTGTCGCGAGGGTCGATCGCCACCACGACGCCAAGCCCTTCGCTCTGGGGGGATTGCCAGATCACCCGGTCACCCACGACCAGCTGTTCCAGCGTGGCGCGAAAATGGCAGCGACGGAGCTGTTTGCCTTTGCCGTTCGGGCCATCAGGGCTTTCAACCAGCACCTGCTGACCAAAATGGGCGGTAATGATGCCGGTCTGTTCATCCCCCAGGTCGTCGGCCACCAGGTCTTCCAGCTGCTCACTGCGACGCTGGGCGCGTTCGCGCTTTTCTGCCTGGATCTTTTCGATGCGCCAGCGCTGGCGGCGATTGAGTTTGCGTTTGGCCACGGTGGTGTCGGGTTCTTCCTGCTTTGCGATGGGGGCATGCTACCATGCCCCCTGAATACCGCGTAGCGAGAGATAGCCACCCATGACCGACAAGCGCAATAACCTGATCTGGATTGATCTGGAAATGACCGGACTGAGCCCGGAAAACGACCGCATCATCGAGATCGCCACTATCGTTACCGATGCCCAGCTCAACGTGCTGGCAGAAGGGCCGGTGCTGGCGGTGCACCAGAGCGATGCGTTGCTCGATGGCATGGATGAGTGGAATACCACACACCACAACAACTCCGGGCTGGTGGCCCGGGTGAAGGAAAGTCGCATCAGTGAAATGCAGGCCCAGGCGCAGACGATCGATTTCCTGAAAGAGTACGTGGAAGCGGGCATGTCGCCCATGTGCGGTAACAGCATCTGTCAGGATCGCCGTTTTCTGGCCAACTACATGCCGGAGCTGGAGGCCTTCTTCCATTACCGCAATCTGGACGTGTCCACCCTCAAAGAACTGGCGCGACGCTGGAAGCCCGAGATCCTGGAAGGGCTGAAGAAAGAAAACAAACATCTGGCGCTGGATGACATCCGCGAATCCATCACCGAGCTGCAGTATTACCGCGAGCATTTTATTGACGCCTGACGGCAACGCATCAGGCGGCACGCAACACGCAAACCTCTCGCCGCAGGAGCGTCGCTTCTACGGCTGAGGCGTTCGGTGCTGTTCCAGCGCCCACTGCACATGTTCCTGTACCGTCTCGTCCGGGTAATCCAGGCGTTCTTTCAACGCCAGGATAATGTCCGGCGAGGTGGGGGCATTGCCCAGCGCTACCGCAATATTCCTTAGCCACTTTGCATAGCCTGCGCGGCGGATGGCCGAGCCGGCGGTGCGTTCGAGAAAGTCGGCTTCGTTCCAGCGGAATAATGTCACCAGGTCACTGTCGCCCAGTCCGTGGCGGGGGTGAAAGTCGGTTTCGCCGGTGTGCCGGGCAAAACGGTTCCACGGGCACATCAACTGACAGTCGTCGCAGCCGAAGATGCGGTTGCCGATACCCCGTCGCAGGTCCTCGGGGATGCCGCCGTCGTGCTCAATCGTCAGGTAGGAAATGCAGCGGCGGGCATCCAGCTGGTAGGGCGCGACGATGGCGTCGGTGGGGCACACGGTGATGCAGGCCTTGCACTTGCCGCAATGGTCTTCACCGGGTTGGTCTACGGGCAGGGGGATGTCGGTGTAGATTTCACCGAGAAAAAACCAGCTGCCGGCCTCACGGTTGAGCACCAGGGTGTGTTTGCCCTGCCAGCCCAGCCCGGCTTTGGCCGCCAACGGCTTTTCCATCACCGGGGCGCTGTCTACAAAGGCGCGGGCAAGTTCACTGTCGCCCACTTCCGCCCGGATTCGGGCGGCCAGTGTGGCAAGCCGTTTGCGGATCAGTTTGTGGTAATCCCGGCCCAGCGCATAGCGAGAGACGTAGGCCTTGTCTTTTTCGCCCAGCATTTTCACCGGTTGCGTATCGGGTGGCAGGTAATCCATGCGCGCAGAGATGACTCGCAGGGTGCCGGGCTCCAGCGCTTCAGGGCGAAAACGTTTGTCGCCGTGGGCGCTCATCCACTGCATTTGCCCTTGATAGCCCTTGGCCAACCAGGCTTTCAGGTCCGCTTCAGCGGCGGACAGATCCGTGTCGGCAATGCCGATCTGCTGGAAGCCCAGTTCGCGGCCCCATTGCTGGATGTTTTCCTTTAGCTGCTGAAGATCCATGGGTTTCTGAACGGCCGGTTCCCGTGGGTATAATGAGGGATATTGCGGTACGCAACGGCGCACAACAAAGGACCAAGGGTACCATGACCACACTGCCCACAGTGCTATTTACTGCTGAACAGACCCGCGAACTGGATCGCCTTGCCATTGCGACTGGCACACCCGGTGCCAACCTGATGCAGCGGGCCGGGCAAGCGGCCTTCGATGCCCTGTGTGAGCGTTGGCCCGAAGCGCGTCGTATTGCCGTATTGTGTGGCGGCGGCAACAACGGCGGCGATGGCTATGTGGTCGCGGCGTTGGCTCACCGGGCCGGATTGCAACCCGAGATTTTTTATACCCGCGCGCCGGATACGCTCAGCGGGGATGCGCTGACCATGGCGCAGCGTTGCCAGGGGTTGGCGATCCCGCAGCAACCACTCCATGAGGACGCCTTGCCTGTGGAGGCGGATGTGCTGGTGGACGGTCTGCTGGGCACCGGATTGTCGGGCGCCCTGCGTGATGACATGAGCGCATTGCTGGCAGGGCTGGATGCCCTGCCGGTGCCCCGTTTGGCACTGGATATTCCCTCCGGGCTCAATGCCGACACCGGCATGCCGTTGGGCGCGGTACTGCGGGCGGATCTGACCTGTACCTTTATCGGCATGAAGCGCGGACTGTTAACCGGTCAGGGGCCGGTGTTCGCTGGCGAGTTGCTGTTTTTTGATCTGCAGGTCCCGCGCTCGGTGTATCAGCAGGTCTCGCCGGATTGTCGTGTCCCGGTGCCGGAGGAGCTGCCCGCCGCCTTGCCCGGGCGAGCCGCGGATGGCCACAAGGGGTGCTATGGCCATGTGCTGGTGGTTGGGGGCGATCATGGCTTTCCCGGTGCAGCGATCATGACGGCCCAGGCGGCGGCCCGCTGCGGGGCGGGCAAGGTCAGTTTGCTGACGCGGCCGGAGCATGTGGCCATGGCGATTACCCGGCAACCGGAAATCATGGTGCGTGGCGCTGACGAGAGCGGCGAAGCGGATGAACTGATCGAGTCGGCCACGGTCATCGCCGTTGGCCCCGGGTTGGGAACGGGGCCTTGGGGGCAGCAGTTGCTGGAGCGGGTGCTGGCCAGTGGCAAGCCGCTGGTGGTGGATGCCGATGCGCTTAACCTGTTGGCTGCACATGCCGACATCGGCGCCCACGACTGGGTGCTCACACCGCACCCCGGTGAGGCGGCACGGTTGCTGCAAGTGGGCAACGCGGAGATACAGTCTGACCGCTTTGCCACACTGGAAACCCTGAGTGCGCGTTATGGCGGCACGGTGCTGCTGAAAGGGCTGGGCACCTTGATTCAGGGGGATTCCGCCGGCCAGCGTTGTCGTGCCCTGATCGTGGACGGCAATCCGGGCATGGCGAGCGGGGGTATGGGCGATGTGCTGACCGGGGTGATCGCTGCGCTGCGGGCCCAGGGATTGAACGGGTATGATGCTGCCCGTCTCGGCGCCATGGCGCATGCCCGGGCGGCAGACCGGTGCGCCCGGCAGGCCGGTGAGCGCGGCTTGCTCGCCACCGATCTGCTGGGTGCGCTGCGGGAACAACTGAACGAAGGAAGCCTGTATGCCCATTGAACACCAGACCCTCGCTGACGAAGCCGCCACCCTGGCGTTGGGGGCCAGCCTTGCAGCCCGACTGACCGGCGGTGGCTGTGTCTATCTGGAAGGCGATCTGGGGGCCGGGAAAACCACGCTGGTTCGCGGTATCCTGCGTGCCATGGGGCATGAGGGGGCGGTAAAGAGCCCAACCTATACAATTGTGGAACCCTACGAGCTGGGTGACGTCCATATCTATCACTTTGACCTGTATCGACTGGCAGATCCGGAAGAGCTGGAACTGATCGGGGTGCGGGATTATTTTGGCTCTGGTGACCTGTGTCTGCTGGAGTGGCCGGAGCGCGGGGCCGGAGTGGTGCCGCCGCCGGATTTGATCATTACACTGGCTGTGGATGGCCACGGAAGAAAGGCGACCCTGGACTGGGTCGGTGACTGAACGCCTATGATAATGCGCAGTAACAATAACAAATGGCTTGTGACCGCCTTCACCCTGCTGGCTGCCATGCTATGGGCGCCCGTTGCCCTGGCCCAGGCCAGCATCGAATCTGTACGCCTGCACCGGGCACCGGACCACACCCGCATTGTGTTTGATCTGCCATCGCCGGTGGATCACAAGCTCGACAAGCTCGCCAATCCTGACCGTATCGTGCTGGACCTGCAGGAAGCCAAATTGGACTTCGACATCCAGACGCTGGATTACGCCACCAGTCCCATCGCCAATATCCGGGTCGGCAAGCACAGCGACAAGACCCGTGTGGTATTCGATATGAAAGAGGGGGTGCGCACTCGCACCAACCTGCTCAAACCCATCGAGCCGCATGGCTGGCGTCTGGTGGTCGATCTGTTCGACAAGGAATTGAATGGCACCTCGTCAGGGGCCGCTGCCACGGCTGCAGGGTCCACTCCTGCCCCGAAAAAGCCTGCCGCGCAATCGGCGCCTGCGGAGCAACGGTTGATGGTGGTGGCGATTGACCCCGGTCACGGGGGCGAGGACCCGGGTGCCCGTGGCCCCAGTGGGACCTGGGAAAAAACCGTGGTGCTGCAGATCGCCAAGAAGCTGGAGAAGATGGTGAACGATCAGGCCGGCATGCGGGCGGCGATGGTTCGCGATGGTGACTACTATGTCCCCTTGGCAGAGCGCCGAAAAATTGCCCGGGAAACACACGGTGCGGACGTGTTCATTTCCATTCATGCGGATGCGTTTACCGATGCCCGCGCCCATGGGGCGTCGGTGTTTGCGCTTTCCAATCGTGGCGCGACCAGTGCCAAGGCCCGCTATCTGGCAAAGATTGCCAATGAATCCGACCGGGTCGCCGGGGTGTATGAAGAAGAGGAAGACGACAGTTCGCTGCTCAGCGTGCTGGCAGACCTGCAGATGAACGGATCCATGGCGGGCAGCCTTTATCTGGGCCGGCAGGTGCTGCAGGAAATGGGTAAGGTCACCAAGCTGCATGGCGGGCGTGACAAGGTGGAGCAGGCAGGGTTTGCGGTACTGAAAGAACCTGAGATGGTGTCCATTCTGGTGGAGACCGGGTTTATCTCCAACCCCACCGAGGAGCGTAACCTGCGCTCGTCTGCGCACCAGACCAAGCTGGCGCGTTCCATCCTGCGCGGTATTGATGATTACTTTACCTCGCACCCGCCGCCGAACAGCTGGTACGCCGCCCAGCGCCGTGGCAAAGGTGATGAGTACAAGATTCAGCCCGGTGATACACTGTCGGAAATCGCGCGCCAGTACAGCGTTAGTGAGCAGGCTATCCGTGCGGCCAACAATATCAGTGGTGACCGCATCATGGTCGGCCAGGTGCTGAAAATTCCCCGAACCTGAGGTCCGTTTTGTCCAAGATCCAATTGCTCGATTCCCGCCTGGCCAACCAGATTGCTGCCGGTGAGGTGGTCGAGCGACCCGCCTCTGTCCTCAAGGAACTGTTGGAAAACGCCCTCGATGCGGGGGCGGAGTCCGTGAATGTGGATGTGGAGCAGGGCGGTGTGAAGC
Organism: Alcanivorax sp. P2S70; assembly: GCF_000475295.1. Lineage (NCBI taxonomy): Bacteria > Pseudomonadati > Pseudomonadota > Gammaproteobacteria > Oceanospirillales > Alcanivoracaceae > Alcanivorax > Alcanivorax sp. P2S70. Next base: position 33,320 of record NZ_AXBZ01000023.1, on the reverse strand, counting down.
TGCTCAAGGTGCGTGACAATGGTCATGGCATTGAACGCGATGACCTGCCGCTGGCGCTGTCTCGTCACGCCACCAGCAAGATTCGCGGGCTGGACGATCTGGAAGCCATTGGCACGCTGGGCTTTCGCGGTGAAGCGTTGGCGGCGATCAGCTCTGTCTCGCGACTGACCCTGGCCAGTAACGTGGAAGGAGAAGCCGAAGGCTGGCAGGTCCAGGTCGAAGGTCGAGACATGGCGCCGTCGGTCACGCCGGCGGGGCATCCCCGTGGCACCACCGTCACCATGCGCGACCTGTTTTTCAATACCCCGGCACGGCGCCGCTTTCTGCGTACCGAGAAGACGGAATTCAATCACCTGGAAGAGGTGTTCCGGCGCATTGCCCTGAGTGAATTCAATACCGCGTTCCGGCTGACCCACAACCAGAAAGTGATCCACCAGCTACCGGCAGGTCTGGATGACACCCTGCGGGCGGGCCGCGTGGCCAAGCTGTGCGGCAAGGGCTTTATGGAACAGGCCATCCCGGTGGAGGTGGAGCGTGATGGAATCCGTCTGCATGGCTGGATGGGGCTGCCCACCTTCTCCCGCTCCCAGGCCGACCTGCAATATTTCTATGTGAATGGCCGCGTGATTCGCGACAAGGTGGTCAATCATGCGGTGCGCCAGGCCTATGCGGATGTGTTGTATCACGGCCGTCACCCGGCCTATGTCCTGTTTCTTGAACTGGACCCGGCCATGGTGGATGTGAATGTTCACCCCACCAAGCACGAAGTGCGCTTCCGCGAACAGCGTATGGTGCATGGGTTCCTGTACAGCTCCCTGCACCGGACCATTGCCGACGTGCGCCCCGGGCAAGGTGTCGAGCCTGCGGTGGTGTATGACGACGTGCCCATGCCGGTGAGTGAGCCGAGCCAGGGCAGTATGTCGCTTACCGCGCCCTCTGGCCGCCCTTATACGCCGCCACCTGCGTCTGGTGGCTATGGTCAGGGCTTGCGCCAGGCAGATGCCTACGGTGCGTTGGTTCAGCCGCGCATCGAGGATGGCGCCCCGGCGGTCATGCCGCCGGCCAGTGATGATGAAACCGTGCCGCCGCTGGGGTATGCGGTGGCGCAGCTGCACGGCATCTTTATTCTCGCGGAAAACCAGCACGGCATGGTGGTGGTCGATATGCACGCCGCCCACGAGCGCATTACCTATGAGCGGCTCAAGCAAAGCTGGTCCACCGACAAGGTGCGCAGCCAGCCATTGTTGGTGCCGGTATCGTTGGCGGTCTCGTCACGGGAAGCTGACTTTGCCGAAGAGCAGCCCGAGGTGTTTTCCCGGTTGGGGTTTGTGGTGGAGCGCGCCGGCCCGGAAACGCTGGTGGTCCGCGAAGTGCCCGCCATGCTGCGCAATAGCGACAGCGAAAGCATGGTGCGTGATGTGCTCTCCGATCTGCTTGCCCAAGGCAGCAGCGAGCGCATTGAACAAAAGCTCGATGAACTGCTTTCCACCATGGCCTGTCATGGCAGCGTACGGGCCAACCGCCGCCTGACCGTGCCGGAAATGAACGCCTTGCTCCGGGACATGGAAGCCACCGAGCGCTCGGGCCAGTGCAATCATGGCCGGCCGACCTGGACTCAAATGAGTCTCAAGGATCTGGATCGCCTGTTTATGCGGGGGCAGTGATGGCGCCCTCCCGTCCCTCGCCGAAGAATGACGGGGATCCCCGGCCTGTCTTGCCTGTACTGCTTTTAATGGGGCCCACCTGTTCTGGCAAGACCGCGCTGGCCATTGAGGCGGTGCAATCTCTCCCGATCGAAATCATCAATGTGGACTCCGCCCTGGTGTACCGGGACCTTGATATTGGTGCCGCGCGGCCATCAAACGACGAGTTGCAAGCAGCTCCGCACAGGCTGCTGGGGTTCCGTGACCTGGACCAACCGTATTCCGCCGCAGACTTTCGCACGGATGCGCTGAGAGAAATTGAGGCAGTCCATGCTGCTGGGCGTTTGCCGTTGCTGGTGGGAGGCACCATTCTGTATTTCAAGGCGCTGGTCGAAGGTCTGGCGCCGCTGCCGGAGGCGGATGAAACGGTGCGCGCCGAGATTGCTGCGCTGGCGGCAGAGCAAGGCTGGCCAGCGGTGCATGCCGAGCTGGCCCGGGTGGACCCGGCCACTGCCGATCGGCTGAAGCCCATGGATCGTCAGCGTCTGCAAAGGGCGCTGGAAGTGTATCGGCTCACGGGTAAGCCGCTTTCTGTCTTTCATGCCGAGCATCATACGACTGTCACAATGAGAGAGGATGGTCTGAGTGAGTTCAGTGGGCTTCCCTGGCCAGTCTACAGTGCGGCACTGGCGCCCAAAGACCGCGCCTGGTTGCATGTGATGATTGCCCGGCGTTTTGAGGTCATGCTTGAGCAAGGGCTGGAAGAAGAAGTGCGCCATTTGATGGCTCGTCCGGAAGCGCACCGGGACCTGCCCGCGATCAAAGCGGTAGGGTACCGCCAGGTATGGGATTACCTGGAGGGGCAATACGATCGCGAGACGATGATCGAAAAGGGTGTGGTTGCAACTCGCCAACTGGCGAAAAGGCAGTACACCTGGCTAAGAAAATGGCCGAACCTGGAACGGTTCGACAGTAACAACGAGCAGGAGCGCAATGCGCTGTTTGGCCAACTTGCGAAGATCTGTAAATCTGTGTTTAGTTGAGGTCGAGTGCTGCTTATTTGGTCTATAATGCCAAGGAATTGGGGGTGGGGATCTTGAATACTCGTTTCGTCATCCCATATAGGCCCAGTCCGGAACCATTTTGTTGGGTTGTTGACAAAAAAATGTCTGATGGCGCATCAGGCATGCGGTGGCCGTTCGGGACGGCTTCACTGCAGGTAACGCGCTGATATTGCCCGAGTGTTGGGCACCACTTTTTACTGTTATTTCAAGGAGACTTGCCATGTCAAAGGGGCATTCACTACAAGACCCTTTCCTGAACGCTCTGCGTAAGGAACGGATCCCGGTATCCATCTTTCTGGTAAACGGCATAAAATTGCAGGGGCAGATTGAGTCCTTCGACCAGTATGTGGTTCTGCTCAAGAACGCCGTTAGTCAGATGGTCTACAAGCACGCAATTTCCACTGTGGTCCCGGCGCGTAACCCGCGTGCAGGTGGTAACCCGGCCATGTCGACCGGCAATGGCACCACGGGTGCACAGGGCACAGAGAGCTTCGGTAACCAGTAATCGCGATTGCCAGAGCCTTTTTGCTGAAAAGAGCCACCTTCGGGTGGCTCTTTTCGTTTCTTCCTCCTGCCTTTTCGTTTTCGGCGGTTTACAATTGGGCCTACTGTCCCCATATCAGGCACCTATGGACTTATTTGATCGTACAGAGCAATCACGCACTGGCGCCGGAGAGCAGGCGATTCTTGTGCATCTGGACCTGCCGGATTCCATGGGCCGTGAGGATCTGGACGAATTCCATCATCTGGTGACCTCCAGTGGCGTGGAGCCTGTGGCGGAATTGACGGGCAAACGCGACAGGCCCGACCCGGCCCTTTTTATCGGCACAGGCAAAGCGGATGAGCTGGCCGAACTGGTGCAGCAGCACCAGGCGGATGTGGTGCTGTTCAATCACTCGCTCAGCCCGGCCCAGGAACGCAACCTGGAGCGGGCGGTGAAATGCCGGGTGCTTGACCGTACCGGACTGATCCTGGATATCTTTGCCCAGCGAGCTCGCACCCACGAAGGGGTGTTGCAGGTTGAGCTGGCACAGTTGCGCCATCTATCTACCCGCCTGGTGCGCGGGTGGACTCACCTGGAAAGACAAAAAGGCGGTATTGGCCTGCGCGGGCCTGGTGAAACCCAGCTGGAAACCGACCGCCGTTTGTTGCGAGACCGCATACGTGCCATTGAGTCTCGACTGGAGAAGGTACGAAAGCAGCGAGCGCAGGGGCGCCGTGCCCGGCAGCGTGCCGAAACGCCGTTGATTTCACTGGTCGGTTATACCAACGCGGGTAAATCCACCCTGTTTAATGCCATTACTACGGGGGATGTGTACGTGGCGGACCAGCTGTTCGCCACCCTGGACCCCACCTTGCGCAAGGTCAAGGTGCCCGGTGTCGGGCCAGCCATTCTGGCCGATACCGTGGGGTTTATTCGCCACCTGCCTCATCGCTTGGTGCAGGCTTTCCGGGCGACCCTGGAAGAAACCGCTAACGCAACCTTGTTGCTGCATGTGACAGATTGCAGTGCAGAAGAACGGGACAGCAATGTGGACGCGGTGAATGAGGTGCTGGAAGAAATCGGTGGCGACCAGTTACCGGTACTGCACGTCTACAACAAAGTAGACAATCTTGATGAATCGCCACGGATTGACCGTGACGAGCACGGACAGCCCTGGCGAGTATGGATTTCGGCACAGAGCGGTGACGGGTTTGATCTGCTCTTTGAGGCCATTGCGGAGCGGCTGGCCGCAGGCTGGGTCGATTGCTGGGTGCGTTTGCCTGCCCATGCAGGGCGCCTGCGCGCCCGTCTGCATGAAGCAGGTGAGGTGCTGGATGAAGAGGCCGCAATGGATGGCAGCATGCTGCTGCGCATCAACGTCAATCGGGTTCATTTTGAACGCCTGTTGCGTGAGCAGGGTCTGAACGAAGACGAACTGGTGGTGCCGGCCCCGGAATCGGCGGCCTCGGTTGCAGGGGAAGATGGGCCTTCCTACAATTCAGAACGCTCGCCCAAGGTGAGCTGACATTACAAGTCATGGGCCATGCCGGCCCTGACGGACTGGAGACCTACATGGCGTGGAATGAACCCGGCGGTAACAAGCCGAAAGACCCCTGGGGTGGCGGCGGTGATCAAGGGCCGCCGGATCTGGATGAGGCGCTGAAGAACCTCAAGGACAAGATCAACAATGTGTTTGGTGGCAAGGGCGGTCGTCCGGGTGGCGATGGCAACAAGCCATCAGGCTCACCGCTGCCGCTACTGGCTGTGGTCGCCGTGATCGCACTGGTGGTCTATGGTTTGGTCGGGTTCTTTCAGGTGGATCAGCGCGAGCGGGCCGTGGTGCTGCGTTTCGGTAAGTTCGATCGCATTGTCGAGCCGGGTCTGAACTGGCGCGCGCCGATTCTTGAGCAATACCAGAAGGTGGATGTGGGGCAGAACCGCCGCTACGAGATCACCGAGGAAATGCTCACCAAGGACACCAATATCGTCAGCGTGACCCTGCAGGTCCAGTATCAGGTGCTGGATCCGCGTCCCTTCTTGCTCAAGGTCGCCCAGCCAGAGCAGATCCTGGAGCACGCCACCAGCTCGGCGCTGCGTCATGTGGTGGGCTCTGCCTCCATGGATGATGTGCTGAAAGACAACCGGGAAGCCATTCGGGTGCAGGTGCGGCAGCGTCTGGACGAATACCTGAACCGTTACGACACCGGCCTGGTGTTGCGTCAGGTGGTGCTGGACAAGACCGAAGCCCCGGATGCGGTCCGGGATGCCTTTGACGACGTGTCCAAGGCCAAGGAAGACGAAGACCGCTTCAAGAAAGAAGCGGAAGCTTACCGCAATGCGGTGATTCCCCAGGCCCGGGGTGAGGCGCAACGCCTGACCGAAGAATCGGAAGCGTACAAGCAGCGGGTGATCGACGGTGCCATGGGTGATGCGGATCGCTTTACCGATTTGCTCTCAGAATACCGCAAGGCTCCCGATGTGACTCGCGAACGCCTGTATCTGGAAACCATGACCCAGGTCTTTGGTGCAACCAGCAAAGTGCTGGTGGATGTGGATAACGGCAACAGCCTGATTTACCTGCCTCTGGAGCAGCTGGTGAAAGGGCGGGATGTGCGAGCGTCCACTCCCCAGCAAAACCCCGGCGCGGGTAGTAGCGATGCCGCCAAGGCCGGTGCCGATGACGGAGGCAGCGGGCGTAGTGCTTCGCGTAGCCTGTACAGCACATCACGACCCCAGGAGTTGCGCTAATGAATAATCGTGGATGGTTGGCGCTGCTGGCGCTGGGTGTCCTCGCCCTGCTGGCGTTGGACTCCTTCTATATTGTTAACCAGACCGAGAAAGCGGTACTGAAACAGTTCAGCCGAATCGAAAAGGCGGATATTTCCCCGGGGATTTACCCCAAGTGGCCCCTGTTTGAGGAGGTCGTCAAGGTGGATGGCCGGGCGCTGGTATACGACGTGCCCACTCAGTCCTTTCTCACGGCAGAAAAGAAACTGTTGAACGTGGATGCCTTTGTGGTCTGGCGGATCAACAATGTGCAGCGTTATATCGTGAGTGTGGGGGGCGGCTCTGCCAACCCGCAGATCATGGAGCGTCGGGCCCGTGAGTTGCTGGATCCGCGTGTAAATGAGGCGCTGCGTAACGAGTTTGCCTCGCGCACAGTGTTCCAGGTGGTTGCCGGTGAGAGCGACGTGGAAAAAGTGGAAGGGGATACCGCGATTATTCGTGACCCGACCACGGGGGAAACCACCGAAGTGCCTACCGATCAACTGGATGAATCCATTCTGCGTGAAGCCGGACAGCAAGACAGTGAAGAGACTGTGGCCGACGCCGGCGAGCCGGCGGGTAACGACCAGCGTGAAGCGCTGATGGATCAGGTCCGTCAGGAAGTGAACATGTCCACCATGGAAGATCTGGGTATCGAAGTTGTCGATATCCGGGTGAAGCAGGTGGATTGGCCGGATCAGGTTCGTGGCCGGGTGTTTGACCGGATGCGCGCGGAGCGTCAGCGTGATGCGGCGGCTCACCGCTCCCAGGGCCGGGAAGAAGCCGAGAAAATTCGCGCCGGGGCGGATCGTCAGCGCACCGAAATTCTCGCGGATGCCTACCGCAAGTCGCAGGCCATTCGCGGTGAGGGGGATGCCCAGGCAGCGGCCACTTATGCGAAAGCCTACAATCAGGACAAGGAGTTCTTCCGTTTCTACCGTAGCCTCCAGGCCTACAAGGAAAGCTTCAAGGATCCGGAAGACGTGCTGATTCTGGAGCCAGACAGTGACTTCTTCCGCTACCTAAATGGTGCGAGCGGCAGTCGCTAGGTCGACTTGCCTGATTGTGCTGTTTGCCGTTCATACCGGAAAAACCCGCCTTTGGCGGGTTTTTTTCTGTGTAGGAAATGGCTTACACGGGGGTAAGTGATTGATTACAGAGGGTCGGACGGTCAAAAAATGTACTGCCGTCCCAGTGCTTTCACTGTTTTTTTACAATGCGTTCACGCATTGAGCCCGGTTTTTGTGCAAAATAGGCAGGGTGTCACAGAAATCGATCATAACATTACAAAAAAGTGTGATATGGGTCACAGAAAAGCTTTTCATAATGATTTGGTCGAGAAGTAAGCAACCTTCTTCGGCATATTGCCGGGTACTGGGAGTTCAAGCGATGAAGCTGTCTTTCTCTGTTCTGTTGTTGTCCCTGTCTTCCCTGCTTTGGGCAGACGGGCCACTGACCAGTCAGATGGAAACCTTTCTGGTAACCGAAAAAGACGGAAAGGAAACCGTTGTTGCCACGGAGCAGGCGTCTCCTGGTGATGTGGTGGAATACCGTCTTACCTACCAAAACACCGGTGAACAGCCGCTTTCCGGCCTTGTGATCACCGGCCCAGTTCCGGCCAATACCGCCTACGTAGGGGGTAGTGCCGATACCAAGGTGGACGCCGCGTTCACCGTCAGCATTGATAATGGAACCAGTTTTCTGGCTGAGCCTGTTACCCGTGAGGTGAAAGACAAGGACGGCCGGACCAAGAACGTCACGGTTCCCCCCAGCGATTACACCCAGGTGCGTTGGCAGCCGAAAGGCAGCCTTCAGCCTGACCAGGAGCAGCAGTATCGCTACCGGGTAAAGGTGCAGTAGCTCCCGGGGGGCTGACGTAGGAGCGAAAGCTCCACAGAGGAAGTCTTGCGCGAGCGGCTTGATCGTCATGGTCAGCCGCAAGGGGAGGGGCGGACCACTCGTTTCGACGAGGGGCCGCTCTCGCAAGGCTTTCTGAAACTAGAGGGTAAGTCTAAATATCAAACTTTGAGGATGAAGCCATGAAACATGCCTTCAATAAAGGTGTGTTGTCTTCGAAAATGGCCGCGTCTCTGGTTTCTGGTGGGTTGCTGTTTGCCGCAGGGCAAGCTTGGGCACTCACGGAAGCCGGCACGGACATCAAGAACAAGGCAACCGTCACCTATGAAGACGCCAATGGTAACAGTTACTCCGCCCAGTCCAACGAGGCGGTGGTCACTGTTGCCGAAGTGTATGCAGGTACCCTGCGTAACGACGGCAACAAAGCCGGTGCTCCCGGCGAAACCGTGTACTTCAGCCATAGCCTGAAGAACACCGGTAACGCCCGTGACACCTTTGTGTTGAGCGGCCGTACTGGCGGCGCGACAGGGGCGATCAGCTATGACGTCTATCTGGACGCCAACGGCAATGGTCAGCCTGATGCCGGTGAAAACATTGTTACCCAGGTGGATCTGGACCCCGATCAGCAGGTTGAGTTGATCCTGGCCGTGCCGGTGCCGTCGGGTACCGCTGCGGGCACCATCATTGATGCTACCCTGCTGGCGCAGTCCACGCAGGGCGATGGTGTGTATGCTGCCGCGGACGGTGGTCTGGTGCAGGATATCGGTACCAACGGCGATGCTGGCACCTACGATGCGGATGGTGACGGTACTGCGGATGGTAACGACACCAACAACGATCAGGTGACGGTAACCACCGATGCGGTACTGGTAACGACCAAGTCTGCGTCTGTTAACACCTCCACCAACACCATCACCTATACCCTGACCGTGAAGAACAACGGTGGCCGTGCGGCAACCGATGTCAATATCTTCGATGCGGTGCCGGCCAATGCCACCTTCGTGGACATCACTTCGGTGAATGGTTTGTTGGCGGCGAACGGCGATACCTACGAGGACAACACCGGTACCGACCAGAGTATCCCGGCAGATGCCACCACCATGTATGCACCTGGTTCCCTGGCGACCATTGATGAGCCGGCGGGTGTGGATCTGGACGGTGACGGCACCACTGGTGAAACCGGTATTCCCGGTGTGCTGCTGACCGATGCCAGCCTGGGTGTGAATACCACGGTCTCTATCGTGTATCAGGTGAGCTTTGATCCGACCGCGCCTGCGGGCACCGAGATCAAGAACACCTTCGCTGCCCAGGGCAACCTGGACAACGATGCGGGGACCACTGAGGATGCCGTCAGCTCCAATACGGTAACCACGGTGATTGGTCAGATCTACGCTGTGGATGCCAACGACACCGAAGATGCCACCGATGGCACCGATGACGACATCTACACTGTGCCCAGTGCGGCCAGCGGTGCCGTGGTCGACTTCAAACACACCATTACCAACAACGGTAACGGCGTGGATGTGTTCGAGCTGAGCGCAGCCAACGATGCGACCACTCCGTTCCCGGCAGGTACCACGTTTACCTTCTGGAACGCAGCGGGCACGGTTCAGATCACTGATACCAACGGTGACGGTAACCCGGATACCGGTGAGCTGGATCCTGCGGAAGCGCTGAATATCACCGTGAAAGCCGACTTGCCGGCCAGCGCCAGCGGTGTCGGTCCGTACCAGTTCAACCTGACGGCGACCTCCGCGGGCGACAATGGCCAGTCTGATACCACTGCTGGCGTATTGAGCACCATCAATGCGGCGGCCGTGGATATTGCCAACACTGCCAACGCAACCGGTATGGGTGATAGCGCAGTTGATGCTGACGCCAACACCGGCACGCCGACCACCACCAATACGGCAGCAGCAGGAGCCGTGACTTCTTTCAATCTGTATGTCGCCAACGAATCCGGCAACGCCCAGTCCTACACCCTGGGTGGCACGGTACCCGCGGGCTGGTCTGTGCAGTTTGTGGATGTGGGTGTCGATACCGATGGGAATGGCACGGTGGATAACACCAGCAATGCAGGCGATGTGGTCACAGCCACCCCGAACCTGCCGGCCGGTGCGGTTTATCACTACACCGCCAATGTAACTGTGTCTTCCAACGTGGCCCAGGCCCGTGCGGATTACACCGGCGGTGACGCAGTGAACACCAATGATAGCGATGGCGATTATCCCGTCACGTTTACGGTGACCTCTCCGTCTGACAGCAACATCAACGACAGCAAGCTGGATGCGGTTGATGTGGTTGCTGACCGTGATCTGAGCATCACTCCTGACGGCGCCAACCAGGTGCAGCCCGGCGGTAACGTGGATTACCCGCACGTGCTGTCCAACGACGGTAACTCTACCGAAACGGTTGAGCTGTCTGCCACCAACAGCGAAGCGGGTTTCACCAACACCACCCAGCTGTTCGTGGATACCAACAACGATGGTACCCCGGATGCTTACCGTGAACTGAGCCAGCTTGCCGGTCTTGCCACTGCTGGACAGCTGTGGGTGCGTGATCAGGCCGGTAACCCGGTCCAGATCGGCGTTGCCGATGCCGATAACGACAACCTGCCCGAGCTGACTCTGGAAGCTGGCGAAAAGGTTGAAGTGCTGGTGACCGTATTTGCTCCGGCGAATGCATCGCAAGGTACCCAGGACACCTTGAGCCTGAGCGCGACCAACGAAGATGCCACCGCAGGCGCAGCGGCGTCGGCTACTGCCAACGACGTGACAGAAGTCATTCTGGGTCAGGTGCGTCTGAACAAGCTGGCCGGTGTCGATGCGGATTGTAGCTGTAATGCCGGTACGCCTGACTGGACGCCGGATACCCCGTTCGCTGCTACCCAGACCACTCAGGTGGAGCCGGGTCAGTGTGTGATCTGGGATCTGACTGCGACTAACGAAGGTGCGGCCACGGCCAAGAACGTGACCATCACCGATGAAACCACGCCTTACACCACTTTCCTGGTGGCGAATGATTCTGTTCGCAACTCGGATAGCAACACGGTGGCCAATTCCGGCACCGCGCCAGTGGTTGAGTGGGTCATTGGTGACCTTGCAGCTGGTGACAGCGCGAATGCGCAGTTCTGTGTGCAAGTGAACTAAGCCCCTCCCAAGGGGCCCCTCTCTCCTTCGGGAGAGGGGGGCTTTCCCAAGGGCTGCATGGCAGCGTTTGGGAAAGCCCTCCGGGGAGCAAGAAGAAGCCAACAATTTGTCGCCCGGCATTCGGGCAGCACCAGGGAACGACGGACAACACCGTGAAAAACAGACTCGTGTGGACAATGGTAGCGATGACGCTGCTGGCGATAGCCAGCGGCGTTGTCGTTGCTGCCACCGAGGCAGGCACGGTTCTGCGCAATCAGGCGGAGGTCAGCTATTTCGATCCGGTCAATGGCGAAGTCATCGTCATGCGTTCCAACCTGTCTCAGGTTGTGGTCGCTCCGTTGCGGGCCGTCGCTCTGGATACCGATAACCTGGCGACGGTGGCGGCCGGTCAGCCGGTCAACTTGCCACACGTCATCAGCAACACCGGTAACGTGGCTGACCGTTATGCCATCAGCGCCAGTAATTTGACCGGCGATGAGGGCGACCTGCTAAACCTCGTCGTTTATCTGGATGTCAACGGTAACGGCCAGGCAGACCCCGGTGAGCCGGAGCTGCTTGAAACTGCCGAGCTGAAGCCGGGTGAAAGCGTGGCTCTGGTGGTAACCGGAAGTGTTCCGGCTGGTCAGAATGCGGATGATCGGTTGCGGCTTGAGGTGAGCGCCGTTTCTCTTGAGGACAATACCATCAGTGATACCCGCCAGGATGTGGTTACGGTCTCCCGCGGGGCATTCCTGAATATTACGAAATCAGCCAGCCAGAGCTGTGAGGCGCCGTTGCAGGCAGGCCAGAATCTGGACTATCGGATTTCCTTTACCAATAACGGCAGTACTGCGCCGCAGGCGCGTACCGTGTTGGTAAATGGCGTGCCCTACCAGGGCGTGCTGGTGGAGGATGAAATCCCCGGGAACGTGACCCTGCGCCCCTCCAGTGTGAGCAATGTGTCTCCGGTTCAGTCTTTCCCGCTCGTCCACCGTGCCGGTGACGCAGAAGATCAGTGGATCAGTTACGCCCAATGGGATACCGATGAGGCGGTAGATCGGTTTGCGATGTTGATGCCGGCAGAGACACTCGAAAGGAACGAGAGTGGCAGTTACACCTTCGGGGTGTCTGTGGCTGCCGGCACCACCGCCGGTACCCGTATCTTCAACCAGGCCCATGTGGACCTGGAGGGCGATGGCCTGGCGGATTTTGAGAGTAATACGGTCTGTAACACGATGGGCGGCTCTGTCAGACCTGCCATCCTTTTTGAGCGCCCGACACCGGCAGTAGTGCGCAACGAGGGCACTCCGGATCTAAGTAATGATGGCGATTTTGAAGCCGCCGATATCTATCGCCTGTTGCCCGAAGCCAGCCATGAAGTGCTGCACGATGGTGTTTATATCCGCCTGACGGCATCGCAACTGAATCAATCGCAAACCCAACGTGATTTTCTGCAGCAGACCCCCAATGGTCAGCAATTGGTCATCGTCACCGTGGAGTCCCGGCTGACGGGGGACTCGGTGAGGGTAGTGATGGTGGAAACCGGCGCCAACACCGGCGAGTTCCGCAGCATTTTCCCCATCGTCCTCAGTGAAGAGGAAAGAGGGAATAACCGGCTGTGCCCTTCTTACGCCAGTCAGCAAGATGTGCGTCAGTATGACAGCGAAACGACGACGCTCGATGCGCTGACCAATGCCTGTGTGTTGAACAGTACTCAGCGTGATACCTTGACCGCCCGCTATACCCTGCCGGTGTACGGTGCTGGCGGTACCATCGAAACCTATGAAGTAATCAGTGACATCGCGGCGGTGGATCCGGCCGGTACCGTGTTCGACTCCACCAATGGGAATCCTGTTGGGGGCGCGCGGGTCATTCTCTATCAGTCCCGGCAAACCTTGTCTGCCAGCGGGGCAGGCTCCTGTGCGGACCTGGCCGAGAGCGATTACGAAGTCGGTACCGATCCCTATACCGGGGAATCGCTGGATGGTGAAAACACCAATACCACCAATGCCGATAACACCACCAAGTTGGGGGATTACCAGTATCCCTTTGCAACCCCTGGGCATTGTTACTACCTGGATGTCATTCCGCCTGCGGGTTACACCTTCCCGTCAGAAGTGGCGCCTGCAGCCGCGGGCGCTTTCTACCCTGACGTCAATGACAGTTCCTACGGAATCGAAGGGTATCAGGCGCCGGTTGGGCGCATGGCTGCACGAGTGGCAGGGAGCAATAACGGCGCCTTCCTGCTGGGTACTGCCAATGTGTTTGTCAATATTCCGCTTGATCCCGGGGCAGGGCTCAATGCGGGCAATCTGGTTATCGACAAACGGGCAGAAAAAGACAGCGCGTCCGTGGGCGACGTGGTGGCCTACAGCATCGATATTACCAATAACCATACCGATGAATTGTATGCGGGTCGGGTATTCGACTCGTTGCCGTACGGGTTTCGCTACATCAATGACAGCGCCTGGCTGGAGGTCAATGGCAATCGGGTGGAAATGCCTGAGCCCGCCGGCCGTCCGGGCCCCCAGCTGACATTCCGGATTGAGCGTTTGCTGGCCAGTGGTAATGTGGATGCGCTGGCGTTGCAGCCGGGCAAAACCATCACGCTGCATTACGGGTTGCGTCTTAGTGCGGGTGCCGTCGACAGCAACGGCATTAACCGGGCAACGGCTCAGGCAAACACGCTTTCCGGTTCAACCTACCGCTCTAATGAAGACCAGGTTGAAGTGAAAATCCGTAACGAAGGCGTGCTTTCTGACAAGGCCATGCTGTTCGGTAAGGTCTATGTGGATGCTGATTGTAATAACCTGCAGAACGACGGTGAGTGGCCCATCGGTGGCGTCAAGCTGTACATGCAGGATGGCACCTGGGTAATTACCGACGAAAACGGTCAGTACAGCATTTATGGCCTGGAGCCTGGGCTGCACACCATCAAGATTGACCCGCTGACACTGCCAGCCGGGGTCAAGCTCAAGCCGATTGATAATCGTCATGCGGCGGACCCGGAAAGCCGTTTTGTGGACCTGCGTTCCGGCGAATACCACCGTGCGGACTTTGCCGCGTCCTGCCCTGTTGGGGATCAGGCTGAGGCGCTGGCAGAACAGCTCAAGCAGCGTAATGCGTCTATGAACGGTGACTGGATGCTGGATGAAGCGGCCCGATTTGATCCGCTGCGCCAGCAGACCACCAACCCGATCATTCGCCAGGCGGATGGTAGCGGTGACCTTGGCAGTGGTGTTTACACCCAGACCGGTGATGATTCCCTCAACGAAGCCTGGGATCAGGTCTCCCGTGTCAGCGGCGCAGAAACCGGGGCGACCCGGCTGGTTGATGAACAGACCCCTGAAGCGGCCATGGTGGAGACCAAGGAAGCCGCCGCCACTATTACCCGTGAACAGGCCGAGCAGGGCGCCTGGCTGTGGCCCCGTGGACAAGTGAGCCGTGATGGTCGTTTCCAGGTGGTGGTGCGTGCCGGGGTCGATCCGATTTTGAATGTGAACGGCAAACCGGTGCCGAAAACCCAGTTGGGCGAGCAGGTTGTGAACAAGCGCGAACGGGCACAGGTGGCGACCTGGTACGGGGTACAGCTCGCCGAAGGCGAAAACACTCTCACGGTGACTACCAAAGACATGTTCGGTAACACCCGGGTGATGGCAGAAGGCACGTTCATCCGTCCGGCTGCGCCGACCTCCATCACGGTTGAGTCCGAAGCCGATACTTTGCCTGCCGATGGCGGGCGCTCCACTCTGGGCATTCGGATTCGACTCAATGATGCTGCGGGGAACCCCGCAGTTGGCAACCACTTCGTAACCGTGGAAACCGATCGCGGCCGGTGGCTGGAAGAGGACCTGCAGAGCGATACCCCCGGGCATCAGGTGAAGCTGGTCGATGGTCGCGCACTGGTGCATTTACGCAGCACCGAATACACCGGGCCGGTGCGTATCCGCGCCAGCCTTGATCGCTTCAGTGACAGCATCCAGATTGAGCAGATTGCGCCGCTGCGTCCCTTGCTGGCCACCGGTTTTCTGCAGGTACAGAGCCGCGCGGGCGGACTGCGTGACAACGGCAATGCACCGGCGGATGTGGCGGATGAATTTGACGACGGTGTTGATGGCCGTGCGGCGGTATTCATGAAGGGGCAGGTACGTGGCGATGCTCACCTGACACTGGCCTACGATACCGACAAGGATCTGGATACCGAAGACGAGGTACGTCGTGACTTGAATCCTGCGGATTACTATCCGATCCCGGGTGATGCCTCTGTGCGGGGTTACGATGCACGCAGCCGCAGCAAGTTGTACGCAAAAATCGAAAAAGACCGAAGCAGCCTGATGTGGGGGGATTACCTCACCGATCCGGGTTATGAATTCTACGACCTGGGTCGTACGCAGCGTACCTTGACCGGCCTGAATGGTATCTATGACAACGGCCGCGCCCGCTTCCAGTTGTTTGCTGCCCGTCCGGAAATGGAGCAGGTTACGGAAGAAATTCCCGGCAACGGTACGGCACTGCTTTTCACGTTGAGCAATAACCCCGCCCGTGACAGTGAAACCGTGGAAATCATCGTTCGCGATCGTAATAACCCCGGGCTGGTGGTTGAGACGACGCCGCTGACCCGGTACGTGGATTATTCGGTGAACTACTTCACCGGCGATATCCGTTTCCATGATGTGATTCCGACGCGCGATGAAAACCTGAATCCGGTGTACGTGCGCGTTAACTACAACGTGGAAGGTGACGCTGAGGAGTACACCGTGTTGGGGGCTCGCCTCAACTACGATCTGACAGACCAGTTGCAGGTGGGTGTGAGCCGAACCCAGGATGATCACGATACCGACGGTTATGATCTCACCAGTGTGTCAGCACAGTACAAGGTAGATGAAAATACGCGGGTGAATGTTTCCACCGGTACCATGGAGCATGAAGATGGTACGCCAGAAGGTCGCGCCTACAGCATTAATGGTGAGCGTCTGTGGGTCGATGGTTCGCGCACCGAATTGCGCTGGGCTCGTGCTGAGAGCGGGTTTGACAACCCTGCGGCAGGCATTAGCGAAGCTCGTGAAGAAATGCGCTTGGGGCATGAGCAGATGATTACCAACGATTTCTCTGTTGAGATCGAAGGTATTCGCTCCAAGCAGCTGGATGCATCAGATGAACAGAATAGCCTGGGCGCTATCGCCGAAAAGCGGATCGGTGCCACCGCATTGCGAGGCGGGGTGCGGGGTATCGAACAGAAAGACGCGCAGGATACCGAGCGTTTCGGGACCTATATCCTCGGTGCGGATCGTGGTTTTACGCTGCTGGGCAAGCCTTTCCAGATAGGTGGTGAATACGAACAGGCCTTCCAGGACTCAGGACGCCGTCGCATCGCAGCGGATGCAGATATGCAGCTGACCGAGAAAACCAGCTTGTATAGCCGTTACGAAATCATCAACAGCCTGAATGGAATCAACACTCTGGATGATGATGTGGAGACTCAGCAGTTCACCACCGGGGTGCGTTCTGCCGTGACACGTAACACGGATGTCTACTCCGAGTACCGTCTGCGTGGTGCGGTCAGTGGCGAGGATGTGGCTGCCGCCAACGGTGTGAAGTCGGATATCGAAATCGAGCCGGGTTTGACGGTGAGTCCCACCTTTGAATGGATTCAGACCCTGGAAGGCAGTACCAGCCAGGATTCCACAGCCTTGTCGATTGGTGCGGAAGACCGCCGTAATCAGAACCGTCGTACGCTCGCCCGGGTGGAAACCCGATTTGGGGACGACCGTGAATACTACGGTCTGAGTGCGGCCAATATCTGGCGACTGAATACGGATTGGTCCGGTGTTGTTCGCGACGATCTTCGCCTTCAGTACTTCGATGCTGACCCCAAAGAAGGCGATAACATTGTGACCCTGGGGCTGGCCCGTCGCCCGCGCCGTGACAACCGTCACCACATGCTGTTCATGTACAAGTGGAAAGAAGAGTGGGGTGGTGCTGCCGGCTCCGATCGCACTGTGCACCTGTTCTCTACGCACCATAACTTCCAGCCTCACGATGACTGGATCTTCTCTGGCCGCGTGGGTGGCAAGTGGCAGGAGACGGAACTGGGTGCGCTGGATGTGCACACAGACGCTTATGTAGCAGATGGTCGCATTATCTGGGACATGACCCGTCGTTTTGATCTTGATTTGCATGCCGGTGCGATCACTACAGAGGGTGTTGATGAGCGCCGCTACAGTTACGGTTTTACCGTCAACGCCCTGATTCGTCGCAACCTGCGAATGGGCGTTGGCTACAACTTCCAGGGCTTCCGTGATGATGACCTGGATCCGGAAGGCTACAACGCCGAAGGCGTGTATGTGGGCCTGGAATACAAGTTTGATGAAGACGATCTGGGCTGGCTGGGCAGCAAGGCCGCCGGTCAGCGCAGTTACATGGGAGATGCGCGATGAATATGCTGAAAGCGCTCATGGCCAGTTTGTTGATAGTGGGGGTAAGTGGTTGTGCCACCACTGAATCCCTGTACGCTCAATACGACGAGCTGTGCCCGGTAGAGGCTCGGGTGACCAATACAGGAATGGTGATGGTGACCGGGATCGCTACCACCGGTAATGGAATCGTGGCGGCGGGAGCAACGGAGAGTCAGGTTTGGGAGCCTGCCGTGTATTTCGGTTTCGACATGGACGATTTGAAAGACAGCGAGAAAGCCCGCCTGGACAGCAACGTTGCGGTTTTGCATCGCTACGAGGCATTGCAAATCAGCGTTCAGGCCTACACCGATCAGAAAGGCAATGATGGGCTGAACCAGGCTTTGTCGATAAAAAGAATGAACAGTGTGGTGGCGTACCTGAAGGAGGCTGGCATCAGCGGCAGCCGAATCAAGGCCACCTATCTTGGTGAAGGTGCGCCTCTGCTGGCAGGCAGTACCACCGATGAACGCATTGTGAATCGTCGTGTGGAACTCATGCCGCTGGATTCCAGGGGGCGTCCGCTGGTGATGCGTACCGACTTCGCCAACAGCGGTGGTGACGAGTTTGTCGCCCCGGCACCGGTGAAGTGACAGGAGGTCCGGGGTGAATATGCTGCAACGTTTTCTGCTTGTTTGTCTGGTGATGGCTGGGGCGTTGGCCCAGGCCGCTGCGCCGGCAGCGGGCACCCTGATCAAGAACCAGGCATCGGCCAGTTACCGTGCCTGTCTTGATGATGGATGTACCGAACAGGCTGAGGCGCAGCGCGTTACCTCTAACCTTGTACAAACCCTGATTCGTAATGTGCCGGGTCTGGAACTGGTCAGTGATCAGGGCAAACCCGCGGTGCCGGGCGGCTATGTCTACTTCTCACACGTACTGACCAATACCGGGAATGGACCGGACCAGTATCAATTCTGCCTCGACACGATCAGCAGCGACTTTGTCTCCTGGACGGTGTATCGGGATGAGGATGGTGACGGTCAACCCGACGTGGGTGGCGCCCTTTTCAATCAATCAGATGCCGACGCCTGTTGGGATTCCTTAACGCGAACACTGATTGCCGATGAAACCTTCTCGCTGGTGATTGAAGCCGAACTGTCCAATGCCGTAGTAGCAGGTCAGCAGCCCTCCCTGCGGCTTCTGGCCAGCAGCAATGAGGATAATGTCATTGTTGCCACTAATACGGATGAAGCGGATGTCGTAAATGGTCCCGTTATTGAGGTGGTTAAATCCCTGAGCGAACGGGAAGGACGCTCCCCTGCTGGACCGGTTACGGTGACGCTGGAATATCGCAATGCGTCTGATCAGACAGCAACAGATATCGTTATTGAGGACATTCTCCCCACCGTGACGGTGGATGGCGTGGCCGGAGGTATGACATACGTAGCGGGTTCGGCCCGCTGGAGTCAGACAGGGAGTACCGTACTGACCGACGATGGTGAAGATGGCAGCCAGGGCAGTGCTCCCGATCTGATCGACTACTGCGCTTACGATGAGGATGCCACGAATCCGGATTGTCATGACCGAGTTCGTGCCGAGGTGCAGCAGTTGCCGCCGGGTGGTATCGGCATTCTGACTTTTGATGTCATGATCGACAGCGGTATTGCCGCAGGCGACCGGGTACGCAATACCGCCCGTTTTCGCTATGCCAACCAGGCCGGCGACACAGTGTTTGGCTCGCCTTCCCCTTTCAGTACCAATTCCGTCAGCTACCGGGTCATCGGCCGCGCGCTTCAGCCAGCGGTTGTGGCGAACAATGACACGTCAGACAGTGTCACCGGTAACGATGATGTTTCCGACACGGGTAACCGGGTTGAAGTCGCGGCAGTAGGCCAGGGCGGGACTGTCGCGTTCGACAATCTCATCTGGAATACCGGTGACGGCGAAGACAGCTTTGATATTCTGGTGGATAGCGTCAATGACCGTCAGGGCAATGCGCTGGCTACTCCCTTCCCGGCGAATTCGGTTTTTCAGCTCTACAAGGCTGATGGTGCTACGCCATTGGTGGACACCGATGGTAACGGCGTCGCGGACACTGGCCCTATTCCATTGCCCGATGCTGTCACAGGTCAGTGCCCGGCGCGGTACGTCACCGATACGGTAAATGGCGCTTGCGGGGTGCGGGTAATCCTGCGTGCGATCCTCCCGCCGGATGTGTTGGGAGGGCCGTTTGCCGTAACCAAGATAGCGCGCTCGGTAAGCGATACCAGTGTCAGCAATGCAGTGAGCGATATCCTGCTTGCCATTACCACCAACAATGTGGATCTGACCAATGACCAGCCGGTCAATGGTAGTGCGCCGGGTGAGGGTGTGGGCCCGGAAGCAACCCCGGTTCGAACCCTGTCCATTGCGCCTGGAGGGCAGGGGGCGTTTGTGGTCTATATCAATAACACCGGTGCTCGCCAGGACACCTATGAGCTTCAGGTGAGCAGCAGCAACTTCTCCCCGGGACAGCTTCCGGCCCAATGGCAGGTAGCCTGGCATCGCGATGGTGGTACTGGCGATTGCAGCAGTCTCG
This sequence comes from Alcanivorax sp. P2S70, assembly GCF_000475295.1. Taxonomy (NCBI): domain Bacteria; kingdom Pseudomonadati; phylum Pseudomonadota; class Gammaproteobacteria; order Oceanospirillales; family Alcanivoracaceae; genus Alcanivorax; species Alcanivorax sp. P2S70. The sequence continues at coordinate 13,405 of NZ_AXBZ01000023.1, read as the reverse complement.
GTCCGGCGCTAACCAATTCCGGATTGGTGCCTGCCGGTGGACAGAGACTGATGTGTGTTCAGGTCAAGGTGCCCGATACCGAGTCTGGCGACCAAACAGTTTCCCTTTATCTGCGTGCGTTGTCCCCGACCAGTGGCGTCAGCGATATCAAGCACGATGCAGTTACCGTCGTGGCTGGCCCGGCGCTATCGTTACAACCCGATCAGGTAGGGCAGGTGGCTCCGGGAGCAAGCACTACCTACAGCCATCAGCTAACCAATACCGGGAACGTGGATCTGTCGAACGTGCTGCTGTCTGCCAGTCCGGCTGCGGCGGCTGACAATGGCTGGTCGGTGACCCTGTATGAGGACAGCAATGACAATGGGCTTTGGGATCCGGATGATGCCTTGATCATTGACGGGACGCCATTGCAGACGGCGGGCAGTGATGGCGTGCTCACCGTTGGGGAAAGTATTTCCGTGTTTGCCCGGGTGTTTGCGCCAGCCAATGCCGCTTTCGGTACCGTCAATATCAAAACCCTTACTGTCACGGCTGAGGGCGCGGCCCAGACCGTTTCTGATCAGGCCACCGATACCACCACGGTTAACAATACGGATGTGGCCATCACCAAAGAACAGGCGCTGGATGGAAACTGTGACGGCGTGCCTGATGGGCCCGGCAGTTGTTCCGCGGATGGCTGCTTTGTCTATACCCCGTTTCAGGCGACCCCCGGGGAGCAATGCGTTATCTACCGGCTGACGGCAACCAATACCGGTTCGCAGAGTATGTATGAGGTAACCATCAATGATCGAACCCAGCCTTATACCAGCATGCTGGGTGCCGCAACTCGCTGCTCTTCGCCCACCGGGGATTGTGCGGGTGATGTGGTGGCGCCGGGGGACGCTGCAACCGGCGATGTATCGGTCAACATTGGTGAGTTGAGAGCGGGTCAGCAAGCGGTGCTGATCTTTGGTCTGAGGGTAGAGTAGCGATGACAACCAAAGGCCCCAACAAGAACAAAGGCAAGCTGGTGATGAGACTGCTGGTTGTGCAGATGTTGATCCTGGTATTGGTGGTTGGGATCTGCCTGGTGAGCGCTCCAGCCTACGCAGTGAGTGTGGCCCTTAACGGGACCCGGACGGTTATCGGCGGCAGTGATTGTGCGCTTGCGACCTATCGCTTTGGAACGAATACCACTTACAGCGGTCAGGCTCTGGATTTGCTGGTGGAAGTGATCCAGGAAGATAACGAGCAGGCAGGTTCCTTTCAGTGTGTGGGTGTGGACAGTGGGGTGCTGTTTGTAAGCCTGCGAGACAAGGATAGCGGCGAGAATATCGCCTACGCAGATTTGCGACTGACTCTGGTGGCCCAAGGGACCACCACGCCGGTCACCGTGGATCGCATGGTGGTCACGGGTTTCGATCTGGACCGCAACAGTGACAACACCCAGACAGACACGGATGACATGTACTTTACCACCGGGCCGACAACCCGGTCCTATGTGTCTACCAATACCCAGACAACGGTCACCACGACGGGCACGGGAAGTTATAACACCCGCATCCGGGGCCGTGATGACAACTGTGATGATGGCGCAACCAATTCCCAGCCGGAGTGTCGGGCCAGTGTGGTGTTCGCGGAGACATCCACCGCCACCGTCAGGGTGCAAAACAACAATGCCTATGGCAATGACCCCAATACGAGTACTGCCCGCCGAGTGTCTTACCTGTCATTCAGGATCAACGACTTTGAAGACGTGGTCGACGGTAACCTGGATTACGGTGACGCGCCCTCCAGTTACGGAGCCGGACGCCAGAATGTGACCACGGCTTTAGGTTTGGGGCGCGGCTTGCTGCCGGATCATGATGCTGCCAATCAGCCAACCACTGCTGCGACGGGGGATGATAATGATGGCAGTGGTGGTTCTCCGACGGAGTACGACGATGAAGATGGGGTCTTTCTCAATGGCTCGACCTTGAGCAATGCGTCGGTGTTTCCGGGTCAACAAAGTGAACTGTCCATTACGACGTTTGGTAGTGGTTACCTCAATGCCTGGATTGACTGGAATCGCGACGGTGACTTCAACGATAGTGGGGAACGGGTGATTACCAATCGCCAGGTAACCAATAATGGTGAAACCGCTTCCGGTAATGGCTCGAGCAGCTTTATCACAACCACACCTGTCAGCGTGACGGTGCCGCAGAACGCGTCTGCGGGGCAGACCTATGCCCGCTTTAAATTCACCCGAAATACCAATCCCGGTATTGGTTCGAATGCCAATGACGGTGAGGTGGAGGACTACCGGTTAACGGTGGCTCAGCAGAGCTGTAATGCCGAAATCAGTGGCAACCTGTCTTTGAGTGGAACCGCCTCAAGGGATGGTGTGACAAATGAAATTACGCTGACCCAGGCGTCGGGAAATCAGGCAGGTTCTGCCTGGTCACAGAATCGCATCAGCTTGTTGGCGCCCTTCACGGTAGAGTTTTCGATCTTTCTGGGAGACAAGGATGCCGCGGGTGCAGACGGTATTGCCTTCGCCTTTCAGCGTGATCCCGATGGAAGTAATGCCACAGGTGTGTTTGGTGGGGCCTTGGGTGTCGGTGGACTGGATCCCGCAGTGGCGGTGGAATTTGATACCTACAATAACGGTACCGGTTACGGTGACATCGTCAATGATCACACCGTAATCTACGACCCGGTCAATTACACTGATAGTTCCGGTGGCGGCAGCCTGCTCAGCTCTGTTGTGGACCTTGGCAATATTGAAGATGGGGAGTGGCATACGGTTTCGCTGGATTGGGATCCGGTTACCAACCAATTGCAATACCGGTTTGATGGTTCGCTGGTGGCGGTGGTCAATCGTGACTTCACCAATCTGGACTTTGCCGGTGACCCGAACGTGTTCTTTGGCTGGGCTGCATCCACAGGGGGATCCAATAATCTACAGAAAGTCTGTGTAATCGATGCCCCTGAGCAGGTGTTGATTGATTATGGCGATGCGCCTGCCAGCTACCAGAATCCTTCTCATATTATTGTGGACGGTATTCGTCTGGGTGCCGATATTTCCGAAGATGTGACCGGTTACGATAGCGCGACTGCCGGGGCAGACAGCTTTGACGATGGGGTGACATTCCCGTCCAACTTGCCGGGAGTCGATCCTGTGCAAGTTGAGGTAACCGGTGCAGGAGGTTACCTGCAGGCCTGGATCGACTGGAACCGCGATGGCGATTTTGATGATGCAGATGAACAGATTGCCGAAAATCTCCAGGATGAAGATGGCGACGGGTTTATCGATTTTGTGGTTCCCCCTTCCGCGCAATCGGAAAACGCCAATGACGTCATTGCCAGGTTCCGTTGGTCGACAACCGAGGACCTTAATGCCTATGACGGTGCAGATGATGGTGAAGTCGAAGATTACCTGATCAATACCCGGGAAGTGGTGTTTTGTCCGCAAGGGTCAGAGGCCACAGGCGGGGGGATCGCCACCGGAGGCACCGGAGGATATCGGGAGTCCGTTTACTGGCTGGATTGGAACTGCGGGACCAAAAACAATTATCTGCCGGGTGAGCTGGTTCGCAAAAGCTGGGTGTTCGGGCCGGTGGAAATCCGCGCAACTGTAGACAACATTACCAGTCAGCTGAATATCTATAACAGCGGTAACTGGTCGGGCGACCGTTTTGATGATCTGTATCAGGGGGTCAACCCGGTTGGCCTTGCCAATACCAATGGGGCAGAGCCTAACTTTGATATTGGTTGGGAAGTTTACCTCAATGGACAGAGGGTGCCGGCAGACATCATTGCTGCTGACGTGGAAGACACAGATGAAAATGAGAGCCTCACATGGGAGACCGATGGTGAGCCCTGGGAGATTTTCTCGATCGCTCCGCTGTCTGACCTTCAGGCGCGTTTTGAAAATGGTGCCCGCCGCCTGGTGCTGACTACAGGGGTGGCGCCAGGTACGGGTACTCTGCTCGCCTTGACTGAAGATGCGACCCAGACCTCACACATTGTGGATGGCTCGGGGGTTCAGGCTGTGGGGTTTGGCGTTTTCCTGCAGGTAGACCATGGTGATATCGCGGGTGGTTACCCGCAAAGCGGTGGCCATGTGTCACGTCGTGATGCCACCGGTGGGAGCAAACCCACCTCTGATACGGATGTTAATACCCTGACGGTGGCGACCTTGCAGCCGGCGACGCCCTATCTGGGGGAGATTGGTCCTGATCCCGAAGATGCAGACCAGAACTCCGCCAACGCGGATGCCGATGGCCCGGAAGAAGACGGGGTCAGTTTCCCGCCGCTGATTCCTGGTGCGGGTGCCACGATCACAGTGACCCTTACCGAAGATGTGGTTGGTGAAAACTATGTTCAAGGCTGGATCGACTGGAACCGGGACAATGACTTTGACGATGCCAGTGAACAGATCGCCCTGAACGTTCGTGATAATGATGCCCAGGACGCCAATAGCAGTCCGGGGGTGATCGAGCTGAACCTGTTTGTTCCGCCGGGCGCGTTTATCGGCAACACCTATTCCCGCTTCCGACTGTCCAGCACCCCGGACGTGCCGGCGGGTGGCCAGGTTGTGTTCGATGGTGAGGTGGAGGATTACCTGGTGACTGTTTCTTCCGGCAATACCGGGGGGATTCTGTCGGGCTGGGTGTACGAGGACAATGGTGACGGCGCCACCGCCCACGATGGTATCAAGGCCGGTAACGAACCCGGCATCGCCAACCAGCGAGTGGTGTTGTATCACGATGCTGACAATAACGGTGTGTGTGAAGACACCGACACGGTTCTGGCTGAAACCCTTACCGACGGGGACGGGGGCTGGCGTTTGGTCCCGGTGCTGGCGGATGTGGGCAAGAATGCCTGTCTGGTCGTGCAAACAGCCAACGGGTTTCGTTCCATCAGCGAGAATCCCGGCGATGGCGGAGCCAGCATCAACACCGGTGCCGCGGATGATGATGTAATGTTGTTGCAGGTGCAGCCCAGCGGGGTGGATTGGGACAATATCCTGTTTGGTGATGCCGGGTTGCCGGTGCTGGAACCGGACCGTCAGGGCGTGGTGGATGCCGGTAACAGTCTGCTCTACAGCCATCGCTTTACGGCACGCACTGCCGGTTCGGTGGATTTCAGCCTCGGTACAGCCCAAACCGTCCCTGCGAGTCCGGCCTGGACCGATACCCTGTTCCGTGATGCGGATTGTGATGGCGAACTGTCTGCTGCAGACGAGGCGCTACCGGTTAGCGGAGTGGCGGTGCAGGCAGGAGACAGCCTGTGTCTGCTGGTCAAGGTGTTTGCCCCTGCCGATGCGCCCCTTGAGGCACTGCACAGTCGTCCGCTGATCGCCACCCAGACTTTTGCAGGTACAGCACTGCAGTCCACAGTCCAGGTGCTAGATACCACTCGCCTGACGGCAGGCAAGCTGATTCTGGACAAGACTGTGCGAAACATCGGTCCGGATGGTCTGGCCGGCACGGCCGATGATGTGGACAGCCAGGACGGGACCGCCAATCAGGCTTCCCCGGGGGATGTGCTGCGTTACCGGCTGACCTTCTCCAATCAAGGGGTGCGGCCGCTGACCGAGGTGACGATCAATGACAGCACGCCCGCGTTCAGCAGTCTGAGCCAGGCCGCCGTTTGTCCCACCCCCTTACCGGCAGATCTCGGCGGTTGTAATCTGACCACTCCGAATGGCCCCAATACCGCGGGCTATGAGGGGGCGCTGCAATGGTTGTTCAGCGGCCAGCTGCTACCGGGTAATCAGGGGGCGGTGGTCTACGATGTGCGGGTTAGTCCCTGATCCGGGGCACCCGCTTCAACCTACCTGATACCGTAAGACCGTGATAGAATGCGGCAACCGAGCCCGAGGGTTCGGTTTTTTTGTGGCTGTCTGGCAGGAATCATGGATTTCAGCATAGTGATAAAGGCCCTGTGCCTGGTGCTGGTAATCGAGGGCATTCCGCTCTTCCTGGCGCCCGATCGGGCTCGTCAGGCCGCGCTTCAGCTGGCGCGGATGCCCGGGCAGTCCCTCAGAATACTGGGGCTGGTGCTCATGGTGTTGGGTGCCGTCCTTCTGGTGGTGATGAAATGAATCAGCAAGCACAGTGGCTACTCCCCGATGGGGTGGAAGAAGTCTTGCCGGGCCGCGCCCGGGCGATTGAGCAACTGCGACGCGGTACCCTGGATCTGTACCAGCGCTGGGGTTACGAACTGGTCTTCCCGCCACTGATCGAATTTCTGGAATCCCTGTTGAATGGGGCTGGCCGGGATCTGGAGCGGGAAACCTTCAAGATCACCGATCAGCTTACCGGGCGTTTGATGGGGGTGCGTGCCGACATTACCCCGCAAGTGGCGCGGATGGATGCTCACAGCCTGCGCCGTAATGCGCCCACTCGGTTGTGTTATTGCTCCAGTGCCCTGCGTACCCGTCCTGCCGTGGCCGGTGGTACCCGCCTGCCATACCAGATTGGTGTTGAACTGTTCGGCCATTCTGGCGTGGACAGCGATCTGGAAGTTATTTCCCTGTTGCTGGAAACCCTGCGGCTGGCAGGGGTCGACAACGAGGTCGTGCTGGATCTGGGCCATGTGGGCCTGTTCAGTGGCCTGCTGGCGGATTGCTCCCTGAGTGACGCGCAGCAGGCCCAGCTGGAAGATATTCTGGTCCGCAAGGCACGGGTCGAGCTGGATACGTTCCTGGCCGACAGCAGCCTGCCGGACGCCGCCAGCAAGGCGCTTGCGGCTTTGCCATGGCTGGCGGGTGATGCGGCGGTGCTGGGCGAGGCACGGGAGATATTTCAGGATTTCCCCGCAGCGCTGGCAGCCCTGGATGAACTGGATACGCTGGTCTCGGTGCTGAGCCAGCGTGGCGTTACCCTGCATCTGGATCTGGGTGAGCTGCGGGGTTATCACTACCACACCGGTTGTGTCTTTGCGGCGTACCTGCCCGGCGAAAGTGAGCCGGTGGCCAAGGGTGGGCGTTATGACCACATTGGTGAAGTATTTGGTCGTGCCCGTCCCGCGACGGGTTTCAGTGCCGACCTGAAAATGCTGTCGGCTCGCACGGTGGCTGCGGGCGATAATGGCATTCTCGCCGAAGGCTCTTTGCAGGATGCGGATTTCGCCGCCGCCGTGGCCGCGTTGCGTGATCAGGGCGAGCGGGTCGTGCTGGCGTTACCGGGCGCAGACAATGATGGCCAGCTGTTGGGCTGTCAGCGCAGGCTGGTACAGGGCGACAACGGCTGGGTCATCCAGGACAAGTAAATTCACGGGTGGTGACCGGTCTGTCCGGTCTTCACTTACGGTAAAGCGTGTCGTGTGCCAAGCGCGCCGCGTGCAAGCGTTAACTCAACAGGCAGCTAGCAATCATGGGTAAGAACGTAGTCATTCTGGGCACCCAGTGGGGTGATGAAGGCAAAGGCAAGATCGTGGATCTGCTCACCGATCAGGCGTCGCTGGTGGCCCGTTTTCAGGGCGGCCACAATGCCGGCCATACCCTGGTGATCGACGGCAAGAAAACCGTCCTGCACCTGATCCCCTCCGGCATCCTGCGTGAAGATGTTCAGTGCCTCATCGGCAATGGCGTGGTGCTGGCGCTGGATGCCCTGCTGAAGGAAATCGGCGGCCTGGAAGAAAACGGCGTCCCGGTACGCGAGCGTCTGCGTCTGTCAGCCTCCTGCCCGTTGATCCTGCCTGTGCACGTGGCACTGGATCAGGCCCGTGAAGCGGCCCGGGGCAACAAGAAGATCGGCACCACTGGCCGCGGTATTGGTCCGGCCTATGAAGACAAGGTCGCCCGTCGCGGTCTGCGTCTGGGTGATATCTATCACCGGGAGCGTTTCGCGGCCAAGCTTGGCGAAGTGATGGATTACCACAACTTCGTGCTGCGCAATTACTACAACGCCGAGCCGGTGGACTTCCAGAAAACCCTGGATGAAACCCTCAAGCTGGGTGAAGACGTGCGCGGCATGGTGACCGATGTGACCTCCGTACTGCATCACGCTCGTGAGCAGGGCGAGAACATCATGTTCGAAGGGGCCCAGGGTACTCTGCTGGATATCGATCACGGTACCTACCCGTACGTGACCAGCTCCAACACCACCGCTGGGGGGACCGCTACCGGCTCCGGCGTGGGCCCGCTGTATCTGGATTACGTGCTGGGTATCACCAAGGCCTACACCACCCGTGTGGGCAGCGGCCCGTTCCCCACCGAGCTGTTCGACGAGAATGGCCGCTACCTGGCCGAGAAAGGCCACGAGTTCGGTTCCACCACGGGTCGTGCCCGTCGTTGTGGCTGGTTCGATGCGGTGGCACTGAAGCGCTCTATCCAGATCAACTCCATTTCCGGTCTGTGCCTGACCAAGCTGGACGTGCTGGACGGTTTGGAAGAGGTGAATATCTGTATCGGTTACCAGGATGCGGAAGGCAACTCCCTGGAGTGTGCCTGGGATGCGGACAGCTACGAAGAAGTGAAGCCGGTGTACGAAAGTCTGCCAGGCTGGAGCGAGTCCACCCTTGGCGTCAAGGCAGTGGAAGACCTGCCGGCCAATGCCCAGGCTTACCTCAAGCGTATTGAGGAAGTGACCGGCGCGCCGATCGATATCATCTCCACCGGCCCGGACCGGGTAGAAACCATCATCAAGCGACATCCGTTCGCATGATGCGCAAGGGCAGCTTCGGCTGCCCTTTTTTGTGGCTCTGTGTGTAAATCAGGATCTATTCCGGATCCGGTTCACAAATCATCCTTTTGCCGTTTCGCTGAGATCAAACTGCAATAACTTCCCGATTAGATAGTGCCCTCTTGGTTCATTCATCAATCGGGGATTTGTCATGCCTAATCGTATCGTGCGGTTTGCCCTTAGTGGGCTGGCTGCTGGCGTTTGTGCTGCTGCCAATGCAGATGTCGCCATTCCGGCTTATCAGTCCGGTAGTGCCTGGTTCACCGACGGCCAATCAAATGTACAAGAAAAAGCGGAGCTGGAACGTACGGCCGCGACCGCGAAGAATGTCATCCTTTTTGTGGGTGACGGGATGGGGATTTCGACCCTCACAGCGGCCCGAATTCTTCAGGGGCAGCTGGCAGGTGATGAGGGTGAAGAGAACTACCTGTCCTTTGAAACCTTTCCCTACAGCGCACTGATCAAAACCTATAACACAAATCAGCAGACCCCGGATTCCGCCGGCACCATGACGGCGATGATGAGTGGTGTGAAAAACAAGGCCGGCATGATCAACATTTCTGATGCGGGTATGCGCGCAGATTGTGCTTCCTCTCAGGGAAATGAGCTCAACACCTTTCTGGATCTGATGGAAGAAGCCGGGCGCTCCACGGGGGTGGTCAGCACAGCCCGTGTTACCCATGCGACACCAGCGGCGACCTATGCCCGTGTTCCCGAGCGTAACTGGGAGTCCGACGACAGTCTGACGGATGAAGCCAAAACCAACGGCTGCAAGGATATCGCAGATCAGCTGGTGTCCTACGATTATGGTGACGGCATTGATGTGGTGCTGGGCGGCGGTCGACGTCATTTTCAGACCACCACCGATGGCGGCAAGCGTACCGACGACCGCGATCTGACCCAGATCTGGCAAGACCGCTACGCCGATACCGAGCAGAGCGCGCTGTACATCGAGACGGGCACGGAGCTGGCCAGCGCGGATCTGGCGGTCACCGACAAGCTGCTCGGGTTGTTCGCTTCCTCTCATTTGAGCTACGACGCTGACCGCCAGGCAACCGGTGCGGATGAGCCCACCGTGGCAGAAATGACGGAAGCGGCGATTGAGGTGCTGAGCAAGAACGAAGACGGTTACTTCCTGATGGTCGAGAGCGGCCGTATCGATCACGGTCACCATGCCGGCAATGCCTATAACGCTTTGCACGATGCGGTCGCCTTTGCCGATGCGGTGCAGGCAGCCAAAGACAAGGTAAACCTTGAGGATACCCTGATTCTCGTGACGGCAGACCACAGCCACGTATTCACCATCGCCGGTTACCCCACCAAGGGCAACCCGATTCTTGGCAAGGTTGTTACCAACGACGGTTCCGGTGCGCCGGAATCTGATGCCTACCTGGCTGCAGATGGCCAGCCCTACACCACACTGGGCTACACCAACGGGTTTGGCTTTGCCGATCTGGGGGCAGAAACGGATGCGGATGCCATCTATGCCATGGCGCCAAACGGCGGTCGCCATGATATCTCGTCAGTGGATACCGAAGCGCCGGGCTATCACCAGGAGGCCCTGATTCCGATGGGGTCTGAAACCCATGCGGGTGAGGATATCTCATTGCATGCCGCCGGCGCCGGCGCGTACATGGTGCAGGGGAATGTGGAGCAAAACACGGTGTTCCATATCATGACCACCGCCACCTCCGTGACCCCTGCTGAGTAAAGGAGCAAGACAATGAAAATCAAATATCTGGCACTGGCCATTTCCGCCTCGGCACTGCTTTACGGCTGTGGGGGCGACAGTAACAACGATGAAAACGGGGACGGTGGCCGCGATGTCGGCGGCGAGGCAGCGCTGTCTTTCCCGGCGTCACAGGTAGCCAGCGACTGGTACGAGCAGGGTGAGGCGGTAGTTGCCGCGGCGGCACAGAAACAGGTTAATAACGAGGTGGGTGCGGCCAAGAACGTGATTCTGTTTGTCGGTGACGGTATGGGCATCTCCACCGTGACGGCGGCACGCATCCTGGCCGGGCAAATGCAGGGTCTCGATGGTGAAGAGTATCAGCTCAGCTTCGAAAAAATGCCGTTTACCGGTTTGATCAAGACCTATAACACCAACCAGCAAACCCCGGACTCGGCCGGCACCATGACGGCCATGATGAGTGGTGTGAAAACCAAGGCTGGGGTGATTGGCGTAGCGGAAGGCGCGGTACGGTCTGATTGTGCCTCCAGTCAGGGCAAGGAGCTGGTAACCGCCCTTGAGCTGGCTGAAGATCAGGGTAAGGCCACCGGTATCATTTCCACTGCCCGTATTACCCATGCCACCCCGGCGGCTACCTATTCCAAGAGCCCCGAGCGTAACTGGGAATCCGACGATAACCTGACTGCAGAAGCTGCCACCAATGGCTGTAAGGACATCGCCGATCAGCTGGTGTCGTTCGACATTGGTGATGGTATTGATGTGGTGATGGGGGGCGGCCGCCGTCACTTCTTGCCTGCCGCAGACGGAGGCAAGCGTACTGACAATCGCGACCTGACCGACGAGTGGAAAACCGCGCATCCTTCAGGCTCTTACCTGCAAACGGGAACCGAGCTGGCCGCGCTGGATGCCGCCAGCGCTACCCAGGTGCTGGGTCTGTTCAGTAGCAGCCATATGAGCTACGACTCGGACCGTCAGGCCAACAGCAAGGATGAGCCGTCCCTGTCTGAGATGACCAGCAAAAGTATCGATATCCTGTCCAAGGATGAGGACGGCTTTTTCCTGATGGTCGAGTCTGGCCGGATTGACCATGGCCACCATGCGGGTAGTGCCTATAGCGCCCTGACGGATGCGGTGGAGTTTGCTAACGCCATTCAGGCCGCCATGGACAAGACCAGTGAAGAAGACACCCTGATCATCGTCACCGCTGACCATAGCCATGTGTTCACGATTGCGGGCTATCCGACCCGGGGCAACCCGATCCTTGGCAAGGTGGTGACCAACGACGGTAGCGGTGAGCCGGAAAGCACCCCCGCCCTGGCTGCGGATTCCATGCCCTACACCACGCTGGGCTACACCAATGGCCTGGGTTTTGCCGAGCTGGGCGATGAGCACGATGCGGACGCCCGGTACGGCTCTGCCATTGATGCCGGTCGCAAGGATCTGGCCGCCGTCAACACCGAGAGCCCGGGTTACCACCAGGAAACACTGGTGCCGCTCAGCTCTGAAACCCACGCGGGTGAAGATGTGGGAGTGTGGGCTCGCGGTCCGGGGGCGCACCTGCTCACCGGGACCAACGAGCAAAGCCTGATCTTCCATGTGATGGCCCATGCGGGTGGTCTGCTGCCCGAGTAACCCTTCGGCAGTGGCAACAGGAGGCCGGCGAGGCCTCCTTGTTGTATGGAGCTAATATGAAACTGGGTTGTGTGGCCAATGGGAGAGTCACAATGAAAAAAACGATTGGGATCGCTTTGCTGCTGGTGCTTTCGCCGCTGGCTCAGGCTCAATGTCTTCAGCCTGCGGCGGGGAGCGTGATTCATGCCCGATATGATGTGTATAACGGCACCCAGCGTTACAGCGTGGACTTTTATCGTGGGGATGATCAGGTTGCCTGGCAGCGTGGAGACGTGATCAGTGCCTGGTCACAGCAGGATGATCAGGTGTCGCTGTTGCGGGTGTTTCCCCAGTATCAGCGCACCATTTGGTATCCCGCCGGGGACTTGCGGGCGCTGGGCAAGTCCTCAGAGTGGGGTGCGGTAACCGGTTGGCCGGTGCCGCAGGAGAATGGTTATCAGCGAGTCAGTGATCAGGTGGCGGTCGTGCAGGGGTGCGAGGCGGGTGAGTTCGAGAATGCCGAAGGCGCCCGGGTGCTGTGGCTGGAGACGGCAGGACTGCCGGCCCGGATCGCCGAAAACGACACGGTCTGGCAGCTGGTATCACTGGAGCAGGTCGCCGAGAGTGACACCTTTGCCCGTTGGTCGGCCTGGCAGAGCACGGATTTTGCGGATGTCGGGGATAACGAAGCCGATCCCTTCCTGCGCCGCATGATTGCTTTGGGCTTTGTGGAGCATGGTGCGAGCGGGTTCTATCAGGCCGATGGCACACCGATGCAGGCACCGGCGCACTCACACGCGCATTGATCCGTCTGCCGCAGTGGCCATCAGCGATGGCGGCGGCGGGGGACTATTTGCGACGGGTGATGACGATCAGGCCTACCGTGATCACCACCACTGCGGCAGGGAACAGCAGCAGATAACGCTTGCGGCGGGCTTCCTTTTCGCGCTGGGCGTCGGCGGCGGCGATGGCCGGATGGATCTCGCTGCTGCGGGCGCCTTGTTCGGGGCTGTTGGCAGACCAGGCTGAAACCGGTGCCAGGAACAGGCCGGTGGCCAGTACCCAGGCGGCAAGCAGATTACGCATCAGTATCATGGTAATAGCGACCTCATCGAATGTCGGGAGACGGGTGACGGCAGGCCAGAAACGAAAAAGGGCCCCCGTCTGGGAGCCCTTTCGAAATTGGTGCGAGGAGAGGACTCAAATAGGGTGCGTAACTGTCTGATATAAATAAAGATATCCCAGTTCGGTTTTGCTTCATACCAACACATGTACCAACAAGCGGGTTTGTAAAATTTCTGACGCATGAAGGTGTCGTCATTCACCTAAATCCTCTTTCGCTGACTATATCCAAATTTGGAGAGCAGCGAAGGGTGTGGATCATACCATTCTTGCCACCTTGTGCCACCTGCTCGATCAGGGAGGCGAGGGGGTTCTACCCCGTTTCCAC
>NZ_AXBZ01000022.1:0-51114 GCF_000475295.1 Alcanivorax sp. P2S70 | reverse complement strand
TTTTCGATGGATGGACATACAACTTCAAAATCGCGCCTAGATTGCGAACCAGCCTGAAAGACTGAGCACGCAAGGCGTTATTCAGAGGCTCCCTAGTGTTTCTTTTGCGTATCCGACTGTCACAGTGACCTTGTAATTCTGCCAAATCGAGCGCTAAGTGGAAGAGGACCACGAAGAAAGCGGCAAGGGAGTGAGATAACAATGAAAATGCACATCATGCCGGTTCGCCGGAACCTCAAGTTCCATGTGCCCGACGAGCAGGTGCTCAACTGGCACAACTGGGGCCCCACGGTCACCCAGTTCTTCAATACACTGTCGCTGTTTTTCCCTGAGGGAGAGCGGTTCTTTATCAATAGCGTTCGCAAATACCGTGACCGGATCGACGACCCGGAATTGCAGGAAGCCGTGCGTCATTTTATTGGCCAGGAAGCCATGCACGGGCGCGAGCATGAAGACTACAACCAGAAGATGGTGGAAGCCGGATTACCGGTGGACACTCAGGAGCTGATCGTCACCAAGTTGCTGGATGCGGTGAGCCGTTATCTGCCGGATTCCATGCAACTGGCAGCGACCGTGGCCCTGGAGCATCTCACCGCCATTCTTGCTGATGTACTGTTGCGCGAGCCAGACCTGATCGACGGCTCAGACCCGGCTTACCAGAAGCTTTGGCACTGGCATGCGCTGGAAGAAACCGAACACAAGGCGGTCGCGTTTGATGTGTTCGAGACGGTGTTTGGCCGTGGCCTGAAGGCCTGGCTGTTACGCTCCAGCGCACTGGTGCTGGCCACCACCATTTTCTTTGCCCTGTTTTATCCGTTCTACCTGATCAATACCTGGAAAGTTGGCCAGCTGTTCAACCTCAAGGGCTGGTGGCAATCCTTCCGGTTCCAGTGGCTGTCACCTGGCGGCCTGCGCCGGGTGATCCTTCCCTGGCTGGACTGGTTCAAGCCGGGCTTCCACCCCTGGGACCATGACAACCGCGAATACCTGGCCGAGATGGATCAGCTGATCGGCGATGTGGAAGGCTACCAAAAGGATCAGGCCGCCTGAGCCCGCGCATGGCTCCCTTGCCTTGGCAGGGAGCCATGTTAGCGGCCCGGGTCAGCGCTTCACCTCGACCCACTGCCCTTTGCTTCTCGCCTGATAGCGGCCGTCGTACATGGCTTCCGCTGTCCAGGCCGGCAGGTAGAAACGCCCGGCGAAGGTAGCATTGAGGTTCACTGACAGAGACAGTGCATTCTTGCTGCCCGGCGCCAAATCGAAGTAATGCATGACGCGGTCGTCGCGAACATCCTGATAGGTCACCTTTTCCTGATTCCCCCCTTCGCTGGCACTGCCATCCAGACGACTGCTGGTGATCTGCCAGCCTGACGGCAGGATCTGGGTCAGGGCCACGTTGTCGAGGGTGCGCTGGGTGATGTTGGTCACGGTAATCCGGGCGGTGAAATCCTGGCCCTGGGTCAGGCTGGACGGATTCACCGATTGACCATTGGCGCTGAACTGCACGGCCAGTCGCAACCCTTCACTCACCGCCTGCTCGTTACCGGGCTCTGGCGTGCCGCGTTGGCTGAGGGTGACAAACAGTTTGCGATCACTGTCGTTACGCACGGTCAGCCCCTCGCCCCCGGCCTGCAATGTCTGGCGCGTTACCGGCGAGGTGGCGGCCACTTCCTGCCAGCCCTGCTTGCCTTCCTTGACGGCATACTGGTAGCCCTTCGCCTCCCCCTGGGCGCCGGCATAACGGGCCATGGCCATCAGCGCCCACGCGGTGCTCTGGGTACTCAGCCAGTCGTCACCCGCCAGTTGATCGGCAATATTGCGCGCCAGTGTCCAGGCATGCTGGGCATCGCCCTGGGCCTGGCTGACCGTCAGGCGAATGGCATCGTCACGCAGCAGCGAACCATAGCTGTAGCGGGCACCATCGTTGTCCAGCCCGGTGGCTTTCAGGGTGGTCAGCTCGGCCGCCACATCAGTCAGGCCCATCTGCTGATAAGCCGCCGCCAGCAACCAGCGCCCGGTGTGATAACTGCTGCTGCGGCGATAGTCCTGCTCGGCCATCTGCAGTCGTTCACGCAGGCGGTTCATGACACCAACCTGGGGACTACCGGACAGGGCCAGGGTGTACTGACGATAGGCTTCCGCACTCCATTCCCAGGGACGGTCCCCCAACTGCTGGCTGCGCCGAATCTGGTAACGCTGCCAGTTATCGAGCATCTCTGCCGGCACCGCATACCCGAGACGGCGCGCTTCCAGCAGGAAGTGCCCGGCGTAGGTGGTGCCCCAGTCATCGGCATTGGCCAGGCCCGGCCAGTAGCTGAACCCACCGCCGTGCATCTGGAAGGTCTGCAAGCGCTCGACGGCGGCGCGGATGTTGTTTTCGATATCCTGCTGCTGGCTGTCATCCAGCGACATCAGTTGCGGCAGATACAATTGCGGCAACGCCGCCGAGGTCGTCTGCTCGATGCAACCGTGGGGATAGCGCAGCAGGTAATCCAGACGCCGCTCCAGCCCCATGGCCGGCAGGCTGCTCACGGCCAGCGAGGCGCTGTTGGTGCCGGGCAGCCCGTGAGGGGCGGTTTCCAGCGCCCAGGTCTGGCCTTTCTCAAGGACCTTGAAGGTATCGCGTGTGGTCGGCGGATTGGCAGCGCGTACCGGCAGGTTCACGATTTCGCGGGCCTCGTGCTTGCCCCCTTTTGCCGTGACGGTAATCTCGCCAATCCCTGTCTGCTTCCTGGCCGTGACCCGCAGCATGGCAATTTGATCCGACGGCCCGGTAAAGGTGAGTTCGGTGCTGGCCTTGTCCAGCGAGAACAGGCGCTCATCAGCCCCCACGCTCAGCGTGACCTTGTTAAGGCTGTCATCAGTCACAAACACGGTTACCGGCAGATCCACACTCTCACCCGGGCCCAGCACCCGCGGCAGGCTGGTGAGCAGGGTCAGCGGCTGGGTCACGGTAATGTCCTTGTCCGCCTTGCCGTAGGCGCCGTTGTCACCGGCCACCACCATCACCCGCACCTGCCCCATATAGGGCGGCAGGGTGATCTCGTGCTGGGCGGTCTCACCGGCTTCCAGCGAGAACGGCCCCAGGAACGACACCACCGGCGGGAAACGGCGACGCTGTTTGTCGCGGCCATCGTCGCTGCCATCGGAGCCCCCGAGGGCGAGCAGCTGATCCAGCTCGGCCCCATAGGCACCTACCACCATGTCGAACAAATCCCAGGTCAGCACACCCAGCGCCTCGCGCTGGTAAAACGCCTTGTGGGGATCCGGGGTCTGGAAGTTGGTGAGTCCGAGCAGGCCTTCATCCACCAGCGCCAGGGTGTAGGTCATGGCCTTGCCCTGTGTTTCGCTGACTTCGATACGGAAGGTTTGCTCCGGTTTGACCTTGTCCGGTGCGTTGATCTGCGGTTCCAGGCGGGTGGCCGGATCGTCCACCAGCAGCGGCACGATGCCGTACAGCCGAATTGGGCGGTCATTGTCTCGCTGGTGTGGCTGCAGCAACGCCACATGCACATAGACATTGGGCGCCATCTCGCCAGTAATCGGGATGTCCAGGGTCTGGGCATCGCCACTGGCGGCCAGCCAATACTGGTCGATCACCCGGGAGCCGGTTTCCAGCGTCACCAGCAGTCGTCCATTGGCCACTGCGGGCAATTCAATGCGGGCGGTGTCGCCGGTCTGGTAGCGGTCCTTGTCGGCGCCCAGGCTGAGCCGGGTAGCCGCATCCTGATTGTCGCTGGCGCGGTCCCAGCTCCATCCCAGGTACACCGTCTGCGAGGCGCAATGCTCACTGGCGGTATCGCACACCCGAATCAGGTGACGCCCCCACTCGTAATCTTCACCGTTCAGGGTCCACTGGGCACGGCCGTCGGCGTCGGTCGTCAGCTGCGCCTCGGACACCACCTTGGTGTGCGGGTCACTGATAAAGTGCGTGAGGTTCTCGCCGGAACGGTCCCACCACCAGCGCCAGTCAATTTCGTACACGGTGATCTGCAGGGGCCGGCCGGCGAGGGGTTTGCCATCGCTGTCCACGCTGATCAGGTCGATACCGTGCTGCTTGTCGCGGGCCAGCGAGTTACCCCAGCCGCTGCCCTGCGGGATACGCAGCCCCGCCCATTGCGCATAGGGGTACACCGGCACGCTACGAATTTGGGTGCTGTAATCGCCGCTGTTTTCAAACACCCGGGTGGTCAGGGTGGCCCGCAACATACCGGGGGGCAGATCCACCGGCACGGTCAACGGGAAAGTGGCTTTGCCCCGGGCATCTACGCTGGCCTCGAAGGCCGTGAATGGCTCACTGCCCAATGCCCGGGTGCGATCATCAAACTGGTAGGCATCCAGCCCGGCAAAACGGGTGGCTTTCGGCGTCACGCGAACCTTCACATCGGCCTTCAGGTTGGCCGCAGTGGCACCATTGAGCCACTGACTGAACAGGGTCACTGGCGTGGCCTCGTTGGCGGGCACTTTTTCCGGCAGGTCCAGCTCGATCTTCAGACGATTGGGTTTGATGGCCTCGACCCGCAACGGGGTATCGAAATAACGCTGGCCCAACCGGGCGACAGCCCGCCAGTTGCCGGTCGGAGCGGACTCCTGGGTGCTGAGGGTGAAGGCATAAAAACCGTTGAGCGGAGACTCCAGGGTGTAGCTGTTGACCTTGTTGCCGCGCGGATCGAACCAGTCCAGGGTCAGGGGGTGATCATCCGGGATACGGTCTTCGGGGTCCTGCAACACAAAGGTCAGGTGAATGTCGTCCCCGGGGCGCCATACATCCCGCTCGCCGTAGAAGAACCCTTTCAGGCCATCGTGCACGCGCTCGCCGCCCGTGTTGAACTGATTGGTGGGTAACGCCCGGTTGCGGGCCAGTTTCAGAAAACCGGTGTCGCGATCCTTGACGGCTTTCAGGTAGAACGGCGTGCCTTCAACCTTGATGGCGACCATGCCTTCAGCGTCTGTCAGGCCCATGCCGATCTGCTGCTGTTGATAGTTATAGACCTTGACCACCACGTCTTCCGCCGGGGCATTG
Organism: Alcanivorax sp. P2S70; assembly: GCF_000475295.1. Taxonomy (NCBI): domain Bacteria; kingdom Pseudomonadati; phylum Pseudomonadota; class Gammaproteobacteria; order Oceanospirillales; family Alcanivoracaceae; genus Alcanivorax; species Alcanivorax sp. P2S70. The sequence goes on along the minus strand of NZ_AXBZ01000022.1, from coordinate 46,091 downwards.
GCATCCAGCGACGTCGCCACCACATGGAGGTCATCGCCCTGCCCCTGCTTGGCGATCAGCCCCAGGTTGGACGCCAGAAACGCCCGGGTACTGCTGGCCAGATCGTTGTAGCGGTAGTAGCTGTCGGAGCAGGGATTGTCCTGTTCATACCAGCTCAGGTAACCGGCATCGCGGTAGTAACGGCTGACATCCACCTGATCGTGATCCTGGCCGGGGCCTTCGTAGTTGTCCGGCAGGGTGGTTTTTCGGCTCAGGGCTCCTTCCGGGCAGCTGTAGCGAATGTCGTCGCCATCAATGGTGAGGGTTAAATGCAGCAAACCGTTGGGATGGCTGGCCATCAGCTCGGTGAGATCGAGTTGGTAACGCTGCCAGCCCTCATCTGCCGCCGGCAGCGGGATGGATTTCTGCCACAGATAACGACCAGCACGAGTATCCATGTGCCCTTCGTCCAGCTCGCTGCCCTGCAGGTACTGGCCAATGTTGTCATCGAATACGCGGAACGCCTGTACCTTGACGCTGTTAACACCCGCGGCTTCGAACGGCACGCTGAGAACCTTGCCATTGGGCAGAATGGTGCCCTTGCCGACAAAGCGAACGCCGGGGCGGGTCATCATCAGGGTCAGGGTCTTTTCCAGTTTCTTGCCGAGCCGGGCCTGCTTGGCAGAACGGACTCCCGCCTCGACCACCAGTTTCACCGCCTCGTTGCTGTCGTCTTTCGGGTAGACCCGCAGCCGGCTGCCATCCACTTCCGTGCGCGGCTTGAGGTCACCATCCAGGGTGACCAGCCCCATCAGATTCTGGGTTCCCTGCAGCGGCTCGGAGAAATTCACTTCCACATGGGGCTGCGGATAATTCACTGCCCGCACATTGGTGACGGCGAAAGTGGCGATGGCCGGCACCCCATAATGGCGCTCGCCGCTGTTGTTCAGTCCCAGGGGCTCGCCGTCCCAGCTGAGCGTCAGGCGGCCTTCGCTATCGCCCCGAACCACCTCACTGACGGTGAAATCATGGCGTAGCCCCGCGGCATCATGCTGCCAGCGAATCACCGGTGAGCCGCCCTCAAGGCGGGCACGCAACACTGCCTCCACCGTGGCGGCCTCGGCCACATCACGGGTTTCCAGGCTGCCGCTGAGCACCATGGTATCGCCCTGTTCTGCTGGCAGCAGGGATTGCACCGTCAGGGTCATCTGCTGGCGCATCACCTGCAGCGGCAATTCGGCCACGGGCAGCTTGTCATCGACCCCCTCGAGCCCCTGGGCGAATAGCAGCAAGGTCACCGATTCGCCACTGGCAAAGGGCTCTTGCGGCTGCACGGACAAGGTATCCGGGCTCGTCGCCACCACGGTCACCGGTTTCTGTGACGCCAGCCGGGCGACGCCAGAGACGGGCTTGCCGACTTGTTGCTGGCCGAAAACCGGATGGCTGAAACGGACGACGATGGCACTGCGGGCACTGATCAGGCCGGAAGGCACAGCCGCCAGATGGGCCTGCCAGCGATCATCAACAGAGGCCGCAGTCTGGCTCTGTGGGGCGTCCACTTGCGGTGTACCGGGATTGGCCTCGGGACGATTCTGATCGCTTCCGGCATTGTTATCACAGGCGACGAGACTGATTACCAGGCCCAACAGGAGGAGCCGGCAAACGTTGGCAAGCGGTGACGACATGAATCCTTTCCCTCTGGTCGATAAGTGCGTCAAACATAGCATAGGCCTGCCACAAAAAAGTGTGGTGACGCGGGCCCTTGTTATTCCTTTGAGACGGACAAAACCGCATAACGAGACGCGAGAGCTTGATAAACGCACCAAAACGGAACGCAAGTGCAAATATTGACCATCAGACCCAAGCGGAACGGCTGCAAAGCGAATGCGCGTGCGAACAAGTGTCCACATAATGTTCCCGTCGATGAGGTCCCATCCATCGATGGCGGAGTTCTGCTCCGTGATAGCTCTCCCGAGCCAAACTATTATCGGCGCCCTTTGGGCGCCGTTTTTTTTGCCTTGAATGCTGAAAAGCCAGGTTTCGAAGAGAGAACGCGGCAACGACGTAGCGGTGATTCCACAGCCGACGTGTCAACAATCACCCCGTTGGTTCCGCCAGCCCCCCCACCGCGCCGAGCCTGCGGCGCTACCCAAGCCGGTAGCGGCGGGGCCCCCTTGCCGCTTAATGCAGCATGAAAGTAATGTACTCCAACTCGCCCATCTTGCGATTCACCAGCCACAACCCCAACAGCACGCATACCGCCAGCGCCAGCAAAAAGCCAAACCCGAAAAACTGGGGCCCCAAATACAGGCTGATACCGGTAAAGAGAATATTGAGAACCAGGAATAACCCGGTGAGCAACACCAGCATGCGTCGCTGATCCAGGTAACAGAACACATTGATAATCGCCAGGAATACCACCTGCAGGGCAGTGGCGATCAACTGCACCTTGAGCAAGGGTAGATACAGTTCGGAAATGCCAAGGGCAGCAAAGATCTGTGCGCCGGTGACCATCAATAACAGCGCAGCAATGGCCTGAATCTTGAGAATCTGGAAAATCCCCTGGCGAATCACGAACACCATCTGATTTCGCTGTTCTTCAATGTAAGACAAGGAGCCACCGTCACGCACTGCATCGTAGAAGTTGCTGTAATGCTCCACAAAGTCGGTTTCCATACGCACCAGAAAAACCGCCATGCCGGGGATCAACGACAGGTAAGACAGGAAAACCGGGATATCGTAAATAAGTGATGCCCGCAGGGGGCCAATCACATCGCTGCCGGTGCCGGAGTAAAACCAGAACATGGCCTTGTCTGCCCACACACCGGCATTGTAGAAAAAACCGACCAGCATCAGCGAGGGATACAGGTATTTGCCGGAGAACATCTCAAACGAGACAATCGTTAATGCGGGATAGCCTCGGATGATCAGCACCAGCATACCGCCCAGCAGCGTGACCTGCCCAAGCAGAAACCCCAGCAGCAGGCCTTCCAGATCCATAAACCTGAGCAGCAAGGCAGCAGCCACAGTCACCGTATAGCCGAGGGCATACAGCCACAGGATCGCCTTGTATTGCTTCATGCCGGACAAAAAAACCGTGGCAATCCAGATATTCGACAACACCACAAAACTGGCCACCAGTAGCACCCGATACAAGATGCTCTGCCCGGGAAAAAGAAACAATCCAATCAGCAGCGAAAGGCAGCCGGAAATCAGCGTTACCAGCACTGTGACCCCGCCGAAATTGGGCAGAATCATATCCTCCCGGTGTTCAAAGGAACGGTCCGCACAGAACCGGGTAAACGCGAGCTGGACAACCCCGGTCAAAATCAGGCTTCCCGCGATCAGGTAGGTAACTGTCACCTGAAAGCGCGTCACCGCCAGATCCGGCACCACTACCCCGAGACTGAATATCCCGATAATCAGGATACCGATGATGGACAACACCCAGGGGCCCGAGCTGATCACACCAGCGTAGGCGTACGCCCGAATCAACCCCAGCAAGGTATCCTTGCGAAGCAGCTTACGCAGCTCAAAGCCAATCCCCGCCATTAGTGCTGCCCTGTCTGTTTGGAGAGACCGTTACCTTCCATGAGTTGCTGATAAATCTCACGGTAAGCACCGAACATCATCTCCTGGGTATATAACGCTTCCACCCGGCGAATCCCGGCTTGCTGTGCCCGATACCACTCCTCATCGTCGGATAATAACCGGGCAACTGCCTTGCCAAGCGCTTCCGGGTCAGCAATGCCAACGACCTCACCGGCTTTGCCATAGGCTTCATCTTCCGGTCCCAGCCCTTCAATCAGCTGCCGGCAAGACCCCACATCGGTGGAAACCGTGGGCACTCCCGCCGCAAACCCCTCCAGAATCACCAGCGGCAGAGCCTCACTGATAGAACTGAGCACCATGACGCCGACCTTCGGCAGCAACTCATCGATTTTCTGGAAGCCCAGAAACTTCACGTTCTTTTCCAGGCCAAGACTGGCGACCAGTCCATGGCACTCTTTGGCGTAGTCCTTGTCTTCATCTTCCGGGCCAGCGATCCATCCTTCTGCATCAGGAATTTCATTGACTAACGTGCGCATAGCCCGCAAAAAGGTTTTCACATCCTTGATGGGAACCACCCGCCCAAGCAGACAGGCGGTCTTTGGTACCTCCGGCCCACGGGCCGCACGAACCTTTTTCATTCGCGGTAAATCGATGCCATTGGGAATGTTCATGGTTCGCGATTCCGGCGCACCATCACTGACCTGACGCTCCCGATTGCGCTCATACAGAGCCACAATCTGGTCAGAGGCCATATAGCATTGGCGGCCCAGCTCGGTGAAAAAATTCACCCATTTCTCGCGAAAGTACGCCATCTCCGCATTGTTTTTTTCTACCAGGCCCCGGTTGTCACTGATCCACTCACTCTGAAACAGATCAATCTTGCGTTCCTTGGTATAGATACCATGCTCCGAGAGTAGCAGAGGCTTGCCGGTTCGGCGTTTCAACATGGCTCCCAGAAAGCCGGCATAACCGGTAGAAATGGTGTGATACATCTTTGCCGGTATCAGATTGTCAGCGATTTCATTCAGTACCCAGATAGGGGAATGCATGATTCGCACGGTCCAGAAATAATCCACAAAGGACGGATCCCGGCTATAGTCGCGGTAGGCCTGGGAGATATAGTCCCAGCTTGCCCTGCTATGTAGAAATGACTCTTCAGAGTAGACCTTGCCATCACCAAGGTTATTAACAATTTTCTCAAAAAGTCGGGCTTTTTCCTGATTGTCTGCACCGCTCTTGATCAATTCGTGGAAGGTACAGACATCCTTGTAAGCCTTGGTATTGCCATTGGATGGCCGCTTTTCCACGCCCCGTTTGAAATTGTGAAGATAGTGCACCTCCAGATGCACTACGTTGTCCGGTAATTCGTACTTCATATCACCGTAGTCTTCAGGACGACTACCGACAAAACAGCAGGCAAAGGTGTACTCCGGGAAACCACGAATGATCTGGTTCACCCAGCTGGACACTCCTCCACTCACATAGGGAAAAGTCCCTTCCAGCAGCAGACAAATATCGGCTTTGTCAGCGGTGGGCAATGCCATGACTTCTCCAGAATTCAACGGATTTATTAAGATTGGTGAACTGACTGTCATCGGAAATTTCTGACATCAATCGGCGGACCAGAATCAGTTGTCGCCGATCGAGGGCAATTTCAGCCAGCCACGGATTGACCTGATTCGCAGACAATCCAAGACGCCGCGAAAAGACCAGCGACTGCTGGGCATCACCGTATTCATTTCTTGCCAGTTGAATCCGCCCGCGCAGTAACCACAGGCCCGCGTCCTGCGGCGCCTCCATCAGCGCCATATCGGCATAGAAGGCTGCTTTTTCCAGGGCAATAGCGCGAATGTCACCGCGCACCAGATCCTGATAGTTCAATTCCCAGTAAAGTTCAGATAGTCGGCGGGCAAGCCGATAGCGACGGGACTCTTTGGCCCGCTCCAGCATCTGCATGGCACGCTCGATATCCCGCGTAATGACCTTTTCCTTTTGATCCAGAATGCCGTAGGACAGCAGTCTCACATCTTCATATCTGTCACCGAGCGACTCACGCAGTACCTTGCCGGTGACCTTCGCTGGCATATCCTTCAATACCAACATCCCCTGCACCCGCAAAGCATCAGGTGACTCACTATCGGATAACAGACTTTTCAGATCGATTTGCCGAAAGCCACTGCCTGCTGATGCCTGTACCGGGGTGAAATAGGGCTTCTCGATGACGCCGAAATGATGCTGCCGGAAGGTCGCAGGAAGCCAGATACCCAGAACCACCCCGCCCAACAGTGTCAGCAAACCGATTGCCGGAATGAAAAAAGCAAATCCGAAGATCAAAACCCAGGACAGGATTTTGGGGGTCTTGAAGCGTGCAGGGAGCACACTCCACGCCACCACCGTCATTAATGCCGATGCCAAACCGTGGGATACCAGGTACAGCAAAAAGATACCTAGAGAGGCTTCCTTGCTAAGCAGCAGTAGCAGGGAGCCCAGCTCCGCACTGACTGCATAGATAAGCAGCTTCAGGCTAGACACCAGCGGCTCCCAGTAACTCCGATACCTGCTGTTCCGGATCTCTTCCATCCAGATGCCGGTAGAAAAACTGCACTCCTGCCTGGCGCAAGCTCATAAAGGCAAATTCATCTTGTAGCCAGCTTTCTGTGCGCAGCACAAAGCCTTCCAGCCCGGATTCTCCGGTCATGGGCATCATGATCATGAGTATGTTGTCGTTGATCCACCAGGCCAGATCGAGACTACGCAGCCCCCGCGCCAAGGCATCGAGTATCAGCCCTGCTTGCTCACTGTCATCTGCCACAAACAAGGTGAGTGCCGTTTCCACTCGCACGTCGGTACGCAATCGCGTGAGGGCCACCAGCTCACTGCCCATACGGAAAGGCAGACCCGGCCAGCGGGCAAGCATGGTTTGGGTTTCTGGTCCGCTGTGCACCACGTCCGCATAAAAGTTGAGCAGCACGGAAAGCAATTGCAGGTTTTCGTAGTTGATCGAGAGGAAGGGCAATCGCTCGACGACAAGCACACCAATGGTCTGGCCAGCACTGGTAATGATTGGCGAGGCCACCAGATAGAGCCCATGATAATTATCATCGTGATCTGATTGCTGAACATGGGCGAGCAGCTGGTTGTCCAGCGCATACTCCAGCAACGCATTGTTGCGCTCAAGGGGTTTGTTCTCGCCGAGGGTAGCCGCCGGTTTGTCCTGTATTTCCCCTTGCACAACCGGATAAATCGCCGCACGTTGAAGTTGGCAATACTCTGCCAGCAAACCCGACAGGTCATCGGCGGCAGGCAAGGTAACATCCTGGCTTTCGTCAAGAATCAGATCCCGTAAACGGGTGAGTGCATCGCGCACCGTATACGGTTTGATCAGCAGATTTTCTTCAAGCCGGTCATGGGAAAGACGCAGCAATACGTAGCGTTGGGTCAGATTCTGAAGGCGCTCAAGTGCATAGCTGGCCGCGCTGTCCGCTCGCATCAATCGGACCCGCCAGAGATCGGCAAACTCCCCGGCAATCAGGGTTATGATAAACCCGCCGAGCATGGTGCTTTCCGGAAAATCATGACCAATGTAATAACCGAGAAAGCGCAGGATAAACCAACAGGCAATCAGGCACAGCATCGCCAGCACACCAATCAGGCTGCCGTATCGAAGCGCCAGCAACAGTGGCACCAACAGGACCCAACGGAAGGTGTCTATCAGGGTGAGGGGGTCTTCAGGGCGTAACCATACCCCAATGCCCACAGCCACAGCCGTGAGCAGTACGGTTTCAAGCACTGCCCAGGTCGCCCCTTTCATGGGCGCCATGATTGCGGCCAGCTTTCCGTTGCCGATCCGTTCGAGCATTAGTTGATTACCGGTTTCAGTAATTTATCGATGACCTTTTGCCCGGTCTCACTCAGGGAGTCTCGTGCCCAGCCTGCGCGAGAACCGGTACCGCTGTATACGATTTCACCGGAAGGCAACTCACGTATTTCCAGCATTACCCCCACAGCCGGTTCACCATCGACTCCCGTTTTGTAGCGCCATTCATGCACCACACCACTGACAACGTAAGTCGCATCCTGGGTGGTGATCCACTGTGCCATTTTTTTGCGGATGGCGGGTGAGGAGGCTTCAAACAGTACACCATCATTATCGGTTTCCGGGTAGGCCTCGACTCTCTGAACACCATGACGGTAGAGAACAGACTCGACGATGGCTGCCGCTCGCAACCCGGCCTGGGGTGTTGCGGTACGGTTCACCAGCGGCAACACCAGCCAGGTTCCCTGCCCGGGCACACTCACATCCTGGCTACTGCGAACGTGGGTGCAGCCCGCCAGCACGGCGATCAGCAACACGCTTATCAGTACTCTCATGGCAACTCTCCTAGTAATAGATCCTGTATTCAAATGCCGCTCGATAGCTGTCTTCACCGCTACCGCCAGTATTCAATTGCTGTTCCAGATACAACTTCCAGCCATCGCGCCCGATGAATGGTCCCTCAATCCCCGCGCGGCCGGTAAACCCACTGCCAGACAAACTGTTGTGGCTGTAGCCCAGCTCTGCCCATCCTTGCAGCCGGTGCGGGCGTAAATGGACATCGGGCATGCCCAACAGCAAGGTCAGCTCTGTCTCGTGATAATCTTCCGGGATAGCGACGGCAGATTGTCCGGGCGGCAAAAGCGCTTGCACCTCATCCATACTCTCGCGCTCTTCGTCAAAGGCAGCGCGGGTATGGCGCCCTTTCAGGCCAGGGGAAAACCGCGACAACCAGGGGCGCCAGGTGCTTTGAACATTCACGATTGTGCCACTTCCGAGGGTTTCGCCATCCAGGTCATGGTAGGTGTAGTCCGACAGGTCCACGCTGTTTTGCCAGGTCGACGAGGGCGACCAGGCCAAACCGTATCGCAGCCCGGTGCGCGCGCCCCCCAGCAACAATAAGGACGATTCATCCGCCGGCATCTGCCATTGGTAACCCAGGGTGACAGACCAGTCGCTGTGCCAGGCACCACCCATTTCCAATTCGGCCATGGTCTCATGGTGATCCAGCAAATCACGCTGTCCAACGAAAAACGACTGCCGATACCGGCCGCGCTTATGGTTCCAGTAGAGTCCTGCCCGGTGCTCCTGATCATCGACAACAAGCAGCGTTTCATCATTGCTGGTGAACTCACGTCGATCGTACTGGAACACCAGTTCGCTGTGGTCACTGACCGGCTGGAACTGGGTAAACTGCAAATCGAGTACCTCCAGTGCCCCCAATCGACGACGCTCAAGCCCCAGCCCCGATGAACGGGCAGAAGGCAGGAGCAAACTCTCCTGGAGCATGACTTGCCCGGCCAACTCTGGTGCCCCCTGCTGGATTTTCATCAGGGTGGCCGCCGCTTGCCTTTCCTCATCCAGCCTGACCTGGGTGTCCAGCTGTTCCGACAAGGTCAACCGATGCCAGTACTGCTCACGAACGCTGGCCACCTGGTCCTGATCGTCCTGTAAAGCCGCATAGGCCAAAGCCGATCCGGCCTGCAGCTCTCCCTCCGCTCGCCACTTGAGGAGATACCAGCTTTGCGCCAATTCACGGCTATCTTGATACAGCGACCACTGTGCCAGCCATTCCGCACGGGTGGCCGCAGCAATATCAAGGTCAGGCTCTGTCATGGCTTGTGCCCTTGCCAGTGACGCATCACCGCTCTCGAAGGTCTGACTCAGCGTCAACAGCATGAAGCGGTATTCGGTGTTCCGGGCGGGATCGATACTCGACGGCAAGTCACGCCACAGGGATCGCAGGATTGGCCACGCCTGATCATGCCTGCCGGCCGTCATCAACGTCTGGGCGAAATTCCATTGTGCCAACCAGTCATCCGGCTGCTGCTTGAGCATCGCGCGCTGATAACGAAGTGCAGTCTCCGGATCACCAAGCTCCAGATAGGCGGCCGAGAAGGCCGCCCAATAGCGGCTGTCTGCAACCGCCTCATTCTGCCAGCGTTGAACACTTCGACGCAGTGCATCTTCATCTGCGGTGGCCACATTCAGCCACAACCAGTTGATTCTTGAGTCCCGGTCTCCAGGAGCGAGATATAACGCACGACGCAAAGTATTTTTCGCGGCCTGGTGCTGCTGATTCCGCAGCTCCAGACCGGCCACAAAACGCAGGAACGCAGGATCTTGCTCAAGCGTTTTCCGCTGCTCGGCACTGAGTCGACCAAGAAAAGCCTCAATACCCTGATAGTCGCCCCGATCTTGCAGCGCGTAGAGTACCGCCACCGCCATGTTGGGATCGTCCAGTTTTCCCCAGGCACGATCCAGCAATGCCGTCATCTGGTCTCGGTCGAAATAACGCAGAAGATTGATGAACATGTAGAGATCAGGGATGGTGTCATCATCATTCTCAACCAGGGTGTTGTAGCTGGCGATGGCCAGATCCCACTCACCCTGTTCCGCTGACATCACTGCCAGATAGCGGGTAACTTCCGGGTGGTAGTCCATTCGCTGCGCATCGCCTTGAAGGCCGGAGAGGGCTCCCCCCCTTTCGCCTTGAAGCCACAGCAGCCTCGCGGTATCCAGTGCCAGAGTCGGTTCAGGCCCGAACCGCTCCATATACTCGCGACCAAAACGGGCCGCCTGGACATCATCCCCCATATTCAGCGCGAGCAACTGCATTTCCCTGAGTGCGGCACGGCTGGGATAACGCCGATTCCACTGCTGCAAAAATTGCACGCCCTCTGCCGGTTTACCAAGCAATTCATATTGGCGGGCGATATCCTCAATCAGAACAGCATCATAGGGGTGTTCCTGCAGGGATTTCTTACGCGCCTCCATGATCAATTCATTGTTGTAGGTCGCAGGGGCCAGCTCCAGTACCGCCTCCCATGCTTGCGGGGAATCAGACAGGTTGGCGACTCGCTGCCAGGCTCTCAGGGACGTACTCATATCCCCTTGCCAGCGAGCAACCTGCGCCAAGCGCTCAAGCCACCGCACATCATCCGGATGCCAATACAGGGCACGGGTAATAACTTGCCTGGCACGGACCAGATTGCCGGCACCAACGAACACCTGATAACTACGATCGTAATACTGCTCGACATAAGGCTCGGGTGGCTGGGCATGAGCCACCCCCGCCAGCAGGACTCCGGCAGCAATCAGCCGCTTCATCGGCTCGCCTCAACGCCGGGGAGATTGAGCAGTATCACGGCATATCGCTGGGCCCGGGCCATGTCTCCACCGGCCTGGGCAAGCAGCATTAACCGGTACACCACCTCTTTATCGGCAATAAAGCTTCGCTCCCGGCGCTCGGCCAACGCCAGTGCCTGCGCATGAAGACTGCCGGCCACCAGAACGTCCAGTGCCGACAGAAAATACGCTTTGCGCACGTCGTAATCACCGCGTGCGTCCATGGCCCGAAGATAGGATGTGGCAGCCGCTTGATAATTGCCATGCGCCAGGTGCACCGCCGCAGCCTGCTCATGCCATTGCGCTGGGGTATCGGATTGCACGGCAATACGGCTGTAGGCCATTGCTGCCATCTCGGACTGATTCAGGGCGAGAGCCATGTCCGCATATTCCTCACGCTGCGGCCGGGTCAGGGCTCCCCAGTCCACTGCGTTGAGGCGTTCTACCGTTTCATATTCCAGCATGGTACCGACACGGTCTCTGGGGGGCAGAGCCATTAAGCGGTGGAAATCCTTTAACAACCTCAACCAGCCCACATCGCCATCATGAAAGTGGCCATGGCCGGCAATCAGCACCAGCTGATTTTCTGCTTCCTGAAAGCGCCCTAACATAATCAGTTCACGGGCCATGAGCAGGCGCAATTCATCATCATTGGGCTTGGCTTTGAGCCAGGCCTGCATATAACTGAACGTCACGGCATCCAGGCGCGCATTGCGTAACGTGGATGACAGATCCCGTGGAAAAATCATCCAGCACACCACAGCAATCAGCAGCAGGAACGCCAGTAATTCATGTAACCCCATTACCCGGAGGCGTTCACTGCGAACATTGTAGCCGTAGCTCAGTGAGCTCATGCTTCGCACTCCGGTAGTGGTAAACAGATCCTTCCCGGCGAACCGGAGCAAGGCGCTTGCCCGCCTGCCGCATTGTGCAGCCTTCGGCATTGCCGATTGAAAACTCCAGGCCGGCATAGCCTTTTAGCGAAAAAGCCAGCCCCGACCGGGTTTGCGTAAAATCTGTGAGGCGGGCATTCGCCTGCTGAAGGTAGGGGCGCTTGTGGTTACCGGCCTTCCAGCTGGCCGTCGCCCCCTGCATATGCAGATATCGGCCGGGCTTGTCGACACGGTAACCGGCTAACCCCTCACTGTTACCCATATCCGGTAAGTCCAGCGACTCAGGCAAACGCAGTGTCCGTAATTCACCGCCGCCTCTCACGAGCCAGCGGTCTGCTTCGCGTGCGATGGCCATCTGGTTGAAATCCAGAACCTTACGCACGTATTCCGAGGCGAACAGGGGAAAAAGGGGCTGGTCTTGCGCCCATTGATACACGGTAACAAGCGACTTCAGCGATGCATTCTTACTGGCGATGTAGGTGTGGTAATAGATATCGACCGGTTTGAACCGATAAGGGCTTTCCGTCATCTCAAAGGTTTCGATCACCCGTTCAAAGCCGTAAAACGGTCCGGTCCATTCGCGGGTATAAATGTTTTCGTTCTGGTTGGGAGCATAGACTTGATACTCCTCCCCCTTGGGCAAACCGATACCCTTGATCAGGGTCCAGGTCGGCGCGCTGCGAGTGATAGTGGTATCGCTGCCGTTCATGTTCAGCAGCCCATGCTCACGAGCAGCCGTCAGCGCTTCAGGAGTGGGTACAGTGTCACCACTCCATAGCACCATGCGGGTTTTCTTGCCGGGAGGAAGCAGGTTTTTCTCGATATAGTCTGCTGAGCCGGCAACCTCACGCACGGGGTCCATTTTGTAATCCGGGATAGCAAGACGAAGTTGCCCTTCAGGGCCAAACAGATCGCCTGGATTGTTCTGCGCGTCATACCAGAAAAACGGATGGGAGTAGGTATGCGTGGCAGCCTCGACATGGTCCAGCCTGAACATTTCACGGGCAATCTGTTGCAGCTCGGCGGCCTGATTCGGGTACAGTCCATCGCTGGCGATCTCCCCTTCAATCACCGAGATCGTGGTCGGCAGTGTGAATTTTTTCAGCACCTCTTCGAGTAATACACGAGCGTCTGCCTGCCCCTGATAATCACGCACTTCTGCCAGACTGGGGAAGCCATCACCATCCATGTGGGCAAAGCCCAGTCGCCGCCCGTTTTCTGTGGTCACATCAGGGATCGGCATGGCGGGCAAGCGCAATGCATCATGAAGAAAAGTCAGAGGATTGAGCATCCAGCGATCCAGGCCCTCTGCCTTGATCGTGGGCAGGGCGGCACGGATCAAGTAGGGCTGCATGGCATAGCCGCCCCACTCGGTGATCGCCACCGGCATGTAACGTTGGGAACCTGAAGCGATCTCCAGCCAGGGGGTTGTCGCCTGGGCATTGTAAAGCGGCTCTCCTACCGGCAGAAAGCGCGGCAGGGGGGCTTCGAACCCCATGCTTTCGTGCTGCCTGACAATAGAGGGCAACACCTGAGGGGTGGTCCTTGCCTGAAAACCGAAGATCTGGCCATTGGGGCCCAGAGGGTCAACAGCAGGGTAACCCAGCATCACAATGGGAACACCAGACTCACGCTGGCGAACCAGCCAGCTTTCAAAATCCGGGGAGGAAATGCCATCCTTCTCCAGCCACACCACAATGCCGGCATAGCGGCCACGCAGCTCCCCCGCCGGCATGGTATCGTCTATTTCCCTGATATCAGGGATCAAGCCCTGAAACTGCAAGGGCATCAGTCCGTAGCGAATTGCATCTGCATGCTCCCACAAACGCTCCTCGCTGCCACCGTGGATCAATAACACATCCCGCGGCAGCACTTCGCGGACCCCCAGCCCAAACCCGTCGATGGCCGGATTGGTGACCCACGGGATCAACCCATGATCTGCAATTTTCCTGGCCAACTGACGTGCCTGTTCGCGCTCCGCTGGCGGGGCGTAATCAATGGCAATACCGTCCACTTCAAATCGCTGGCGAAGCTGAGAAAATTGCTGCAACAACCATTCCCGGTCCGGGTCGGGAACAACCTGATAACTCTCCTTTTCGGGCAACCACCGCTGATAGAGGGACTCTGCTGCGATCGCGTCGACCTGGGCACGAACCATCGGCATCAGTTCAAAGCCGCGATTAAAGATAAAACGTGCATCGGGATACCGCTGAGACACCGCATTGATCAGCGCGGCAAGCCCCTCCCGTTGTTGCTGCCGGCCTTCTTCGTCAGTCACGCCAAGCTGATAACTATCCAGGGTGTCCAGAAAAAATCCACGGTAGCCGGCCTCCCAAAGTGGGGCAAAGACTTTCTCAACAAAGATATCCCGGAGTTCGGCTTGCGACTGGTCCAGCACCCAGGACCCCCAATTGCGATTCTTGCCGAGTCGCCATTGCGGCTTGATCAACGAGAAGTAGGAGCGTTGGGGCAAGACCTCGCCAAGACTGACGTACGCATAGAAACGTTGATCGGCAACGAATTCAGGAACGCGATCAGCCTGATCAGGCTCGACTACCGGGTAGTCATAGAGGGAGAGCTCGGACCACGGGATATTGGGCCCGTAATAAAATGCCGCCGCTTTGTCGGCATGTGCTGGCAAACACCATGCGAGTAGCAGGGCCACCGGAAATAAAACGCGTGCAAACAAATGTCACCCTGTCCTTGTGAGCCTGATTCACTATAGACAGTTATACATCAACAGGCAGTGAACAAAGAGACTCTTTATTTTAAAACCTTCTGAAAACAGCGATTTAGGCACACTTTTTTACATTGAGTTTTACAAGTGACGGCTATCTTTACCAAACTGGTTACGCAGAAAGGCCATTTGGTCACCCCGAATCCGGTGACTGTTTATCAAGGCCAGGTATTCCGCCATATTCGGTACATAGGGCAATGCCAGCAAATCCATATCGATTTCTTCCAATTGGCGATTCCCCTTTCGCTGATTGCAGCGCCGGCACGCCGACACCACATTGGACCAGCGATCTCTGCCACCCCGTGAGGTGGGTACAATGTGGTCACGGGTCAGGGCGTTTTCCGCAAAGGGTTTGCCGCAGTACATACAAAGATGCTGATCACGCCGAAACAGCGCCCGATTGGTTAACGGTGGCGCACTGCGCCGGTAACAGAACGCCTCCCCATCACAGGCAATAATGGAATGCAGTGATAACGATGAACGCTGCCCGGTATCCCGGCTCAATCCCCCACGCAGTCGATAGATCACATCTCCCAGCGTCCAGGTAACCAGGCCACGGGCGTACAAAGTGGCCGCCATCTGCCAATCCAGCCACTCTACGGGAGTGCCAGCCTTGTCCAGACGCAGAATACGTTCACTCATGGGCAACCTCTCTGTCGCATGTGCAGGTAAACGCTATATCAGGAACGATGACGATTCGGCGACAGCGGGGCAAAGAAGACAGGGAGGCCAGCAGACGGAATCTGGGAGGGAGGGATCGTGTTGGCGGTCGGTTCAACACCGCTATGCACCTTTGCCGGGGTCTGTGATTAACCTGCCATGACAGGCTAATCACAGACAGCTCAAATAATATACAGAGGCGGTGACCGACCGCAACTGTCAGGGCGCCTCCCTGAATACAGGCAATTGATAGCAGGCTTGCGCATCGCTGGCGGTGTTGTCGGTGTCTGTCATGATCGCGATGGCATCGACCCGCTCCACCTCAAGACCGTGATAGCGGAGGAAATCCGCCCGGATATCCCGACGAAAATGTTGCCATTCCCCCAGCCCGGTTGGCCCCTGCACTACCACCATGTGCGCCTGACCCGCAAACGGATTGGCCCAGTGCTCACCCACCAACGCCTCACGGGACCAGACATAGTTGATCGCCCGGCTTTGCCAGGGCAGCCAGCCCTTGTGGATGACGTAAACCCGTGCCAGAAAATCATCGCCCTCTTTTTGGCGCTCCGAGCCTGACGGCCAATCGGGCTGGATTTCTGCACGCCACGCCCAGGCCAGTAAGGGGGTTTGCGTCAAATCTACTTGTGATTCGAACACCAGCCCAGATGCGGCATTCGACGACGTCGCCTGCCAGCACTCTCCGGTTTGACGATACCGGGTCTGCCCGGAAAAGGAGACTTCCTGCCAGCCTTCAGGCAACGATTCTGTTGCCGCTGCCAGTGCAGGCGCAGCCCCAAGAAACCCGGAAAGAGGAGACATTAGCAGCAGCGCAGGTATACATTGGACCAGCGAGTCAGTCACAGACCTCGTTTTCATGGCTTAATTTCCTAGAATACACACTATATATAGAGCAAAGGCACGCCCTGTTCGTCGCCACTTTCTTTGCTTTTCGTGCTTGATCTACCTGTTGAAGGCAAACTTCATGGAATTTGATTACATCATTGTCGGCGCTGGCTCCGCCGGCTGCGTCCTTGCCAACCGCCTTTCCGAGAACCCGCAGAACCGGGTCTGCCTGCTGGAAGCAGGTCCTGCAGACAATAGCCTTTTCATTCGTATTCCCGCCGGCATCATCCTGATGATGCGCTCCAACGCTCGCAACTGGCGCTACTACACTGTGCCACAGAAAGCACTCAACAACCGCCAGATCTATATCCCCCGCGGCAAGACCTTGGGCGGTTCCTCGGCGGTGAATGCCATGTGCTACACCCGCGGCCACAAATGGGACTACGACCACTGGGCGGAGCTGGGCAACCGTGGCTGGAGCTATGACGATGTGCTACCGGTTTTCAAGCGCTCAGAGCATTACGAAGACGGGGAAAATGCCTTCCACGGCACCGGCGGCAAGCTGAACATCGCCAACCTTCGCTTCAACCACCCCGTCAGCAACGCCTTTGTCCGTGCCGGGGTTGAAGCCGGCTATCCGGAAACCGACGACTTCAATAACGATGTGCAGGAAGGGGTCGGGCTCTACAAGGTGAACCAGAAAGACGGCGAACGTTGCGGTGTTGCACGCGCTTACCTTCACCCTGCCATGGATCGCCCCAACCTGACCGTGCTGACCAGCTGCCTGGCCAACCGAATCCTGTTTGAAGGTAAACGGGCCATCGGCGTGGAAGTGGAACACAATGGCCAGATTCGGACCCTGAAAGCGGCCAATGAAGTCATTCTCTCCGGTGGTGCGATCAATTCTCCACAGGTGCTGAAACTGTCGGGTGTTGGCCCGGCGGCCGAATTGGCAGAACACAATATCCCGCTGGTGCATGATCTGCCCGGCGTGGGCGAAAACCTGCAGGATCACCCGGATGTGCTCGTGGTCAACAAGAGCAAGAAGAAAGACACCCTGAGCCTGGCCCCCGGTGCCTTGCTGGCCACCGGGCTGAAGGGAATCTTCGACTTCTTTTATCGTCGTACGGGGCAGCTGACCTCTAACGTGGCCGAAGCCGGTGGCTTCATCAAATCCCGCCCCCAAGAGTCCATTCCCGATTTGCAGCTGCACCTGACGGCCGCGCGCCTGGATAACCACGGCCTCAACCTGGCCTTCAGCATGGGCTACGGTTACTCGGGTCACGTCTGCATTCTGCGCCCCAAAAGCCGGGGCAACATCACCCTGCGTGATGCCAACCCGCGCTCTCCCGCACTGATCGATCCGCGCTTCCTGGAACATCCTGATGACATGGAAGGAATGCTGCGAGGGCTCAAGACCATGCGAAACATCATGCAGCAATCCGCTCTGGATGACTGGCGTGGCGAGGAAATTTTCCCGGGCAAAGATGTGCAAAGCGATGACGAATTACGAGCCTTCCTGCGCCGCAAATGCGACAACATCTACCACCCGGTGGGAACCTGCAAGATGGGCAAGGATGATATGTCGGTAGTCGATGACCGCTTACGCGTTCACGGCCTGGAAGGATTGCGGGTCATTGATGCGTCGATCATGCCAACACTGGTGGGGGGCAACACCAACGCGCCCACAGTGATGATCGCTGAGAAAGGCGCCGACTTTATACTCGGACTGGAAGACTAACCGTCAGAAACCGTCTTGCCACAACGCCCGAATGGGCAAGTGGCAAGACGGCAGAAGTGCATCAGCAGGCCGTTACGGCTGTATTCCGCTCTGGCGAATTCGGCGCGATACTAGACCCGATCCGCCAGGGGCGACCCGACCCAGGCCAGAATGTCGGCTTCGTAACGTTTCACCAACGCCCGCCCTTCCTCGATCGCTTCCTTCGCCCGGTGGAAATCCATGAGGGCAAAATCTTCCAGCATCGGCACCAAGGTGACCTCTGGTGGATCGCCCGCCATACGCGAACGGGTAATGCGGTCCTGCATGATATTGATGCTGGAGGCCACCACATCAAAGAACCCGGGATCTTCTCCATCACTGGAGGAGAAGTAATCCATCATCTTGTTCCAGATGCTACGCTCTTCATCACTTCCTCCGGCCTGATCAGCCTGGGCTCGGGAATCACGCGCCATGTGAGCACCCACCAGCTGGGCATTCAGATTCACCGCGATCACCACATCCGCACCCATGGCGCGAGCGGCAGAAACCGGTACCGGGTTAACCAGCCCTCCATCGAGCATCCAGCGGCCTTGACGTTTCACCGGTGAAAACAGCCCCGGTAACGCACAGGAAGCCCGGGCGGCATCCAGCATCTTGCCTTCAGTAATCCAGACTTCCCGACCGCTTTGCATATCTGTGGCCACCGTGACCAATTTCTTGTCCAGGGTCTCGATATCCGGGTTGGCATGGTGCTCCCGGAAAAAACCAAACAGCTTCTCGCCCTTCACCATGCCACCGGAAAAACTGATATCCAGCAGCCCGAACACATCTTTGACCGTGAGCGTTTCCACCCAGTCAGCAAACGCATCGAGTGAACCGGTGACATAAGCCCCCCCCACCAGGGCGCCTATCGACGTACCCGCAACAACCTGGGGTTCGACACCGATCTCTTCCAGAGCCTGTATGATGCCGATGTGGGCCCAGCCACGGGCAGAGCCGCTCCCCAACGCCAGCCCGACAACCGGTTTAGTGCCCTGCTCCTGCGCAAGCTGCGTGGTCATTGGCCATCCTTTTTCTTGCGCACCACACAGGGCGCGGCGTCGCCATTCATCCGTAATTCGATCCGGCGGAATACCTCTCGTTTTTCCTCATCAGACAGCAAGCCCCAGATAGAAATTTCTCCCCCCGTGCGATAACACCCGACACAGATATCGTCTTCGTCCAGGGCGCAAATGGACACACAGGGGGAAACAAGCTGCCGATCAGTCATGGGAGAAGCGTTCATCCACTTCAAGGTGTTCCCGAAATTCCTTGGCATGAGCGACATAGTGCATGCTGCTCATGGTCAGCATGGCCTTGTGGCCATCAGTAATTTCCTTGACCACTTTCGCAGGTGAGCCCATCACCAGAGAGTTATCGGGAATTTTCATGCCTTCCGGGACCAGGGAATTGGCACCGACAATACAGTTTTTACCGATAACCGCCTTGTTGAGCACCACCGCATTGATACCGATAAGGCTATTGTCCCCAATGGTACAGCCGTGCAGCATGACCTTGTGGCCGACCGTCACATCCCGACCGATCTTCATGGGAACACCGGGATCAACGTGCAGCACCGAGCCATCCTGAATGTTGGTGTTCTCACCGATTTCAATGACATCATTATCGGCACGCAGCACCGCGTTAAACCAGATGCTGGTATTGGCTTCCATGATGACCGAGCCGATTACAGTAGCGTTGTCGGCAATCCAGTGGCCCTCGCCACGCATCTCCAGCTGACGGCTGCCTATTTTATATATCATGTGCTGTCCTTACCGACCGGCAGTCCAGTGACATCAAACTGGATACCCGCATCGTAAACGTGATTGATCAATTCCAGGATCATGAAGGCCGTGAGCCCCCAGATTCGCTTGTCCTCATAGTAATAGCTGGGAATCCTGAACCGACGCCCGAAAAAGTCTATCGGGCTGGACAATTCCGGGGTCTCCTCCAGAAAAAAGCGCAGCGGCACCTGGAAGATTTGCTCAATTTCACCCGGCTCTGCCTGCAACGGTGCTTCGGGATGAACGATGCCGACAAACGGCGTGACTTTCATGCCATAGCGGGATGCCACAGGTGACAATTGCCCCAGTACATCCACATATCGGGACTCCAGGCCTACCTCTTCGTGGCTCTCTCTCAGCGCCGTCATGAGCAAATTTTTGTCGCCCGGATCCCGCTTGCCTCCTGGAAACGCCACTTCACCGGCGTGGGTCGGCATACTGCTGGAACGCACTGTCAGAATCACCCGAGGATCAGGGGCATCAACCAGCGGCATGAGTACTGCTGCCTCCGGGAGTGCCAGCGGCAATTCAGTGCGTTGGTAACCAGGCAAGCGCTGCCTGAGCAAATCGAGCACACGGCTCCCCTTCTGATGACAGATTCAAACGGTAGTTTGAACAGCAATTCCCGCTGCGGCAAGTCACCTTCTCCATCCGGCATCACCTCCGTGTTGTGGCGGCAAATCCATGGTGGGTCAATTTCCTACACCGGGAGGCTAACGCCCCCCACTCTCCCATTGCCCTTGCAACGCAGCGCTTGACCCCTGCTGCCCTGTTTCGCAGCAGAACTAATGCGATTCTTCGGCACGGCTGTATAGCACCGAAGTGTTAAATCGTGCACAGAAATTCAGCACCCATGGCGAATTTCGCCCCACTCTGAAACACGCAAGACTCCACCAGCAAGAAACACGATGCCGGGATGGCATCACGAAACCGACATGGCGCTCAGGGATGGCAACATGGGAACAAGGCAAGTCAAACGCCTTTTATCAGCATGCATGCTGCTACTGCTCAGTATGCAGTCCGCTGCCGGCGATCTGTCCCTGTTCAGCGAAATCCCTCTCGGTAACGAAGCCGACATTTCACAGCGGGGCGCCGATCTGGTTGCCCATATCCAGCAGTCTGGCACCAATCATGGGGCTGTTGAACAGCAAGGTAACAGTCATAACGCCCGCCTATTGCAAAACGGCTACGCCAATCAGGCTGATGTCATCCAGTACGGTTCACAACAGCAGGCCGACATCTCACAGCTCGGCTGGGAAAACCTGGCTGTCGTTGCGCAATACGGCATGGGCAATAGCGTCAAAATTGATCAGAACGGTTTGTACAACACCGCCATTGTGGAGCAGGTCGGGGAATACAACCGCGCCTATATCCAGCAATACGGAACAGGAAACCGTGCCGACATAACCCAAAACGGCACGGCAAACGGAATTTCGGTTTCCCAATACGGGGCCGGGATGAATGTCTCGATTCAGCAATGGGACTGACTTTGCAGCACTTTTTTTGCCTAGATAACGATGAGGAGAAATACTCATGAACGTAATGAAGCCCCTGGCCGTCGCCGTACTGGCCGCCATCACCAGCACCAGCTGGGCCGCCGGCAGCACTGCCACCACTAACCAGACCGGCAACGGCAACGCTGCCACGACGACCCAAAGTAACGTCAATGATGCTGTTGCTACCGTTGATCAGAACGGTGACAACAACAGCGCAGACGTGAGCCAGGCTAACAGCGCCAACATGATGACGGCCGATATCGATACCACCGGTAACGACAATATGGCCACCATCAACCAGGACGACAGCTGGTTCGCAACGGCGACCATCGAGCAGGTGGGCGACGCCAACGATGCCGATATCAACCAGATCGATATCTCTGACAACACCAACGGTTCCATTCAGCAAATTGGCGGCACATTCTCGTCCGTAGCAAGCATTGATCAGGATGCAGCGCTTTCCAGCGACGCCAGCATTGTGCAGAGCGCATCGACTGATGCCGATGCCAGTATCACCCAGACCAGTGGTGTTAACCTGCAAGCAGACATTACCCAGAACAATCTGATTGGTTCTGTGGCCACTGTCACCCAAACCAACATCAATAACACCGCGACAGTTCTGCAGGACGATAGCTGGTTCGCTACTGCAACCGTCGATCAGACCGGTGCAGACAACACTGCGGACATCAGCCAGGTTGCCATTTCTGATGGCGCTACCGCCACCATCCTGCAATCCGGTGACAATAACGACGGCAGCATCAGTCAGGACTTCTCCTGGTTGTCCAGCGCACTCATCGACCAAAGCGGTGTGAACGGCTTTGCTACTGTGATTCAGGATGAGTCCACCGAAAGTTCTGCCACGATCATGCAGTCTGGCGACAGCAATATTGCCGAAGTGGATCAGGGCCTGGGGGATCGTAACCTCGCGACCCTCACTCAATCGGGTCTTGCCAACTTTGGTCGTGTTGAACAGTCCGGCTCTGACAATGTTGGCGCGGTCACTCAGTCTGGTGACAACAACATTGGGGATATCGACCAGTGGGGTGGTAATGGTGAAGCGACCATTCTGCAGTCCAACTCTGGCAATGATGCCTACATCAACCAGACTGCACCTGCCGAGTATGGCATTGCCTCTATTGAGCAATCTGGTGCGGGTAACGTTGCCGACATTCTGCAGACAGGCCTGGGCACCGGCCTCGACCCGAACACCGCGTCCATTCTGCAGTCTTCTGATGTCAACGCCGCCAGCATCAGCCAGCACGGCGGTGCCGGTAACAACGCCTCAATTACACAAATGTAATTCGGCGTGAAGTAAAAAGGGGGCCACCCTATGTGGCCCCCTTTTTTTACCATGACAACACCGTCCCTGGCACTGCAATGATCTTTTTCAACCTACATCAGGCCCTGAACACCATGGCAATTTGGCATTGATTACCCAGTCTCTTGTGTCAGCGAACAAGCTAAACTTGCACGTTGCCCTGGCTATTATCGGGCCGGATGGAAACCAGGAAAGGTATTGAAAAAATCACAGCCTGCGGACTGCACCCCAGGCATTGATGCGCCATAAAAGTCCTGGAGACCAACCCTTGGCGCTTACTATCCACTACGGGAGTGACGACCATGACGGTAGGCTATCGATTCAAACGCCCAGGCTTGCCCACTCTGCTCTTTCGCTCGGGTCTGGTGTTGCTGGGAGGAATATTTTTTAGTCCCGCGTACAGCAACCGTGCGGGCTCGCCGATGTGCACGATGGAAATACTCCATGAAAACCGAACGTCACTGCATCACTTTCAGCTATCCGTGACCTGCGAAACCATCGGCGAGCCGGTTTACTATGACATCGTGCTGGAAAAACAGGGACAGAGCGGCAAAAGCCGCTCCCGTCAAAGCGGCAAGATGCTTAGCCAAATACAACCACAGCGGGCAGGACAATTGAGCATCAATATCGCCAGCAACGACAAGATCAGGATTACTGCCGTCCTGCGTAACGAGGACGCAAGGGTTATCGCCGAGCGCAGCCAGATAGTGACAGCGCAATAAGGTTTTCGGTCAGGCTTTCCTATTGCTGTAATGCCAGGCTGTATTGCTGGATCACATCCGATTCCATATCCGCCGGGTTCTTCAGCTGCCAGTTACCTTCCACAACACCCTTGACGATCAAGTGGGCAACGGCCGCCTCAATCGCCAGCTTCACGCACTGCTGGACCGGTTCATTGGTTGTCACACCGGCTTCGGTTTCCAATAGCTCCTTAAAATCAATATAGCGATAGACACCGACCTGAAGCTCCTTGCTGTAGATCGTTTTTCGGGTAGAGACTGTGCTGATAATACGACCTGTACGCACATCCACTGCGCGCAGGTTTACGGTCACCTGATCAGCACGGTACTGCTCCGATGCGCCTACACCGAGATAGCGAGCACCCAGCCCGCCAGTTTTGATATTGGTTTCATAGGCAACAATCCCCCCCTGGAACAGGATATCAGAGGAAAAAAGGTCGGGAACATCGGCCACAGCCATACCGCTTTTCTGGCGCTTTTCCACCACCGCCCGCGCGATTTTTCGTTCGGTGAGCAGGTCCTGCAACCCCTCCCTTTCCAGCGTCAGAAACCACCCAGACCTGTTTAGTGCATCGATAAGAAAGGCCGCCGCCCCTTGTGTGACTGCAGTTGAGAAAGACGATGACGGTGCCGGCCGATATTGCCCGGTCAGGTCCCGAAAGCTGTATACCGAGGCCATAATTCGTCCCTTTGGCTCAGGCAGTTTTTCAAGATCCTCGGCAACTTCGGATTTTTCCACCAGCGCCGGCGACTCCGGCTCAAGGGGAGGAGTAACGCAGGCGGACAACAACGCAACCAGCACCAACGCGGTGCCGCCCTTGATGATTGTGAAATCCATATTCGTCCCTGAATACTAAAAGCTGTCCGGTACCAACCCATCCACTTCAATCTGGGTGATTTCCCCGGTATTGATGTCTTCGATGATGATCGAAAGGATGCCCTGGTTATCCACGATATTGATGGCAAAGTCTTCCGTGACAATGCTCCCTTCGTTCCCGGCACCCACGTCAGCCAGCAATTGGCTGAGCAAGCGTGACTGCAGCGAGGAAGTCAGGCGATCAAGATCAGAGGGGCGCTCGTAGGATGATGATGCCGCACTGGGATCCTTGTAATCATTTTGCGCCTGGGCATTGCCGAGCAAGTGGGAACCGTTCAGTGGGTTGCCGCCGAAATTCGGGTTTACGGGTTGGTACACCAGCTCACTGGCAACGGCCGGCACACTTAGCGCCAGCAGTCCCAGCACTGTCATCTTTTTCATCAGTAGCCATCCTTGGCCAGATCCGGGTTATCTACCAGAGCATTCATCAATGTCAGACGCCTGACCTGCATCTCCACTGATTGCACCATCGACTGCACCCGGGCATCTTCCCAATTGGATGCGAAAGACAAGACAAAACGACTCAGCGTACTGTCTGCTCCCTTAATCGTGATAATGCTGCCGCTTCTGGCGGAGGGTTGCTCGAAAATACTGAGACTGAACGGCGTATCCGGATACAGATAATGCCGTTGATAGGCGAACTGCTGGTAGAACCGCTTACCGATAGGTGTCACTGTCTGGTCTACCACCACGCCCATCTCCTGTTCCAGATCTGAGGCGTGGCCTGCAGAGAAGGTCAGCAACAATCCCAGTAGCAGTATCTCGCACCAGGCATGCTGCCGGGCAGCCATTAGCGCCCTTCTTCTTCCAGGTGGTTTTCATGCACCCAGCGCATCACCCCTACCCGGTTCTTGACTCCAACCTTGCGGTACAGGCTCTGCAGGTGGGCCTTGACGGTATGGGTGCTCAGGCACAGGGCGTCGGCGATTTCGTTGTTGCTCATACCCCGCACCACATGGTCCAGCATCTGACGCTCCCGGCTGGTGAGGCTTTCAAACACATGACCACACCGGGTCGGTGTCTTGCGGTGGCGCACCAGATAATCCATGTAGTTACGAGGGAACCAGCTTCTTCCCTTGCACACCACATCGATGGCCTTGGAGATCAGAGTATCGTTATCTTGTTGATAGATAACACCTTTAACAACTGGCCAGTTCAACAGGAAAAATATATTGTCGCCACGGTCTGCATTGACCAGAATTACCCGGCACAATGGCATCCGTTCCTGGATACGCCCCAGCAATCTCTCGATTTCCGCCGAGGGAAAATCGAGAACGTTAATGAGAACCAGATCATCTTGAATCTGGTCGCAGAACAAGTCATCGCGGGTAATCGCAGTACAACTGACTCCCCGCTGAGTCTCGATAGACTTGGCGAGCAAACGGATAGCAAGGTTGTTACAGTGAGAGACAACCAGGTAGGTTTTACTGTCGTCACGCGTTCCCTGCGCCATCGAAGCGTCCATATCAATTCCCCTATTTCCCCTATTCACAGGCCAAAGACCTTAGTGAGGGTCGTTCCCTTCCAGATGGCCTCACGGCCAAAAAAACGAATTCACTTCAGCGTCGGAGCCTAGTCTAGGCCGAAGCACTCACTGCCGGCACTAATCCTTCTGGCTATTTTTAAAGATTGAAAAAATGTGACAGTGGTCACAAATTGGTCTGCATTTTTTTTATACTCCTTCTCGTAGAGAATTGCACCCCCACGAATGAGGTATTGCCGTTATCATCTCGGGTACACTTAAGCGTCCCTTCCATAAAAGTGAGCTTTCATGCGTTTTTGTAGTCACTGCGGCAACCCGGATTTACATTTCAGTATCCCCGAAGGTGACAACCGCCCCCGCTATTGGTGCGATCAGTGCAACACCATCCACTACCAAAATCCCAAGATTGTGGTTGGCGCGGTACCGGTTTGGGAAGGCAAGGTCCTGCTTTGCAAACGAGATATCGAGCCGCGCAAAGGCTACTGGACACTACCCGCCGGCTTTATGGAGAACGGGGAAACCCTCCAAGAGGGCGCCATCCGCGAGACCTGGGAAGAAGCCTGCGCCACTGTGGCGATCAAGGACCTCTACACGGTATTCAATCTTCCACACATCAATCAGGTGTACGTATTCTTTCTCGGTGAGTTGGTCGAGGGAAAGTACGGGGTAGGCGAGGAAAGCAGCGATGCCGGCTTGTTTGCACTGGACGAGATTCCCTGGGATGAACTGGCCTTTCCCACGATTGGCCGCACCCTGCGCTTTTACATTGATGATCTGAAGGAAGACCGTTTCCCGGTGCGATGCCAGGATATTGCCCCGCTGAAGCGTCGCCCCAGCGAGGACTAAAGGCAGTTAATTTCCTGCCGTCAGGCCACTGCCAGGGGCAATGCTCCGGCAAGGAGCGCTACAGCGGCGGGATCAGGCGGGAAGCGGTTCCAGCTTCCACAGATCAATGGCGGGCTCTTCATAGGGGTGCACCAGCCGTAAGGCACTAATCGCCGCCTGCAGACAGGCGGCGGTGACGATGGTTTCGACCCGGTATTCCTCGACTACCTCAACTTCCCCCTGCTGGCCCAGAAAAGGCTGGCTGCCATCAAGAGGGCGAAACTGACCGTGCCCCAATACCTGAAAGGCACAACAGTCGTAGTCACCAATGTGACCGGCTCCGGCCTGGAAGATCGCCTGCTTCACTTGCTCCACATGGCTCACCGGCACGTAGAAACACAGCTTGTAGGTCATCTCTTCCATGGTCACTCCTGTTATTGGGCGCGAATGGCAGCTTCCAGCTCTGCGTATTCCGGCTTGAGGGCATACTCGCCGTGGGCGGAGATCCAGATCCCTTCTGCGGCCACCGTTTGTTGGCCATTGACCCAGACCGAACCTTCGCAGAGCAGCTTGCGCCGGTCCAGTTTGATCAATCGGGCTTCGAAATCCACATCATGCTGAATGGGCGTTCCGGCCAGATAGCGGATATTGAGGGTGCCGGTCATGCCGATCTGCCGCACATAATCCTGTGTCTTGGCCATCAGCATATCCAGAGACAGGGCCAACACGCCACCGTGCACTCGCCCCGGCGGCCCCTGATAGACCATGCCAAAGTGGGCGCGCCCACGCACCGTGTCACCGTCGAGCCATAACTCCAGCGGCGGGGAGACCGGGGATGCCTTGCCGGAAAGGATCTCGAAATCCACCAGATCGGTAACGTCGTCGCCACTGCCCTGCCCCGCCAGCAGGCGCTGGGTAATCTCCATGTAATCCCGATTGCCGTACTGGGCCAGGTCATCGCGCATCTGGTTCACGTGTGCGTTGTATTCGCGCAGTTTTGACTCCGGCGCATCCAGGCGCAGCACCTGCTCGTTCAGGTCCGCCAGCGCCTTGCCCAGGTCGCGATGCAACTGGGCCCGCGGCGTCGGTGCCGGCGTTTCTGCCACGCGGATATCCTTGAAGTGGTACCTTGGCTCACTCATGTGCTACCCCAAACTCTTGGGGGTCAACCACACCCCTTCTGCGTGCACAGTCTGCTGGTCTCCGTGCCAGATACTGCCTTCGATAAAGATCTTGCGCCCTTCCTGCCCGGTAATCCTTGCACGGCAGGTAATCGTGTCTTCAATGGGGGTCCCTGCCAGATAGCGGATATTCAACGTGCCGGTGACGCCCAGCCGGAAGGCGGCGTGCAGGGCCCGTGACAATACCGCGTCCAGAATCCAGGCGATCACCCCACCGTGCACCCGCCCCGGCGGGCCCTGGTATTGCTGCCCCAAACGCAGGGTACCTTCGACCCCCTCCTGGCCCTCTTGCACCCAGGTGACCTGGGGCGCAATCGGGTTGGCACCGCCACTGACCGGATCAAAATCCATCATGTGGTAAAGGTCTTCGATGGTGGCCGCCCCGGTAAACAGCTTGCGATTCGCCTGCTTGCTGTCGCGCCGTTCCGGCTCCCCCACCGTCGCCACCACGGCTTCCAGTTGCTCGGCCCAGTGCTGCAGGGTGGCTTGATCCACCTCGGCACGAATCACCCGCTCGGACAACGTACGCATGGCAGTACTGATACGCCGACGCAGAACAAAATCATCCGGCACAGGCTCGGTGCTGTAAGCCTTCTGCAATTCAAAAGGCCCGAAGGTTTTTTCGGTCATGAATAATTCAGTGAACAGTTAACAGTGAATAATGAACAGCGAAACACAGTTCAAACGATCGTTTGATTCTGAACATCGCCTCTCGCCGCCACAAGTTCATAAAAGGACATAAAAAAGGCGGAAATGGCCAAGCCATTTCCGCCTTTTTAGTTTCCAGCTGTCAACTGTCCACTATCAACTGTCAATTGCGCTTAACCGACCCACTTACGCGCGTTGGCAAACATTCGCAGCCAGGGGCCGTTTTCGTGGCCGCGCCAGTCGTCGGGGATCCAGCTGTTTTGCAGCACGCGGAACACCCGCTCCGGGTGCGGCATCATGATGGTGACGCGCCCGTCGGTGGTGGTAAAGCCGGTAACGCCCTGCGGGGAGCCGTTCGGGTTGGCCGGGTACTGCTCGGTGGCGTTGCCACGACCGTCCACGTAACGCAGCGCCACGAGTCGCTGCTCGAGGTTACGCTTCAGAGTCTCGTCCGCCAGCTCTACCCGTCCTTCGCCGTGGGCCACGGCAATCGGTATGCGGGTACCCGCCATATCCTTGAGCAGAATGGAGGGCGAATCCTGGATCTCCACCAGCGAGGTTCGTGCTTCAAACTGCTCGGACAGGTTGCGCACAAAGCGCGGCCAGTGTTCGGCACCGGGGATCAGGTCTTTCAGATGCGACAGCATCTGGCAGCCATTACATACCCCCAGTGCAAAGGTATCTTCGCGGAAGAAGAAACGGTTGAAGTCCTCGCGGAGGGATTCGTTGTACAGCACGGTCTTGGCCCAGCCGCCGCCGGCACCCAATACATCACCGTAGGAGAACCCGCCACAGGCCACCAGCCCCTTGAAATCTTCCAGCTTCACGCGGCCAGCCAGCAGATCGCTCATGTGCACATCAATGGCGTCAAAACCGACACGGTCGAAGGCCGCGGCCATCTCGGTCTGACCGTTAACCCCCTGCTCGCGCAAGATCGCCATTTGCGGGCGCGCGCCCGTGTTGATCATGGGCGCGGCCGGGTTCTCGGTCATATCGAAGGTCAGGCGCACGTTCAGGCCCGGGTTGTTGCTGTCCGGGATGGCATCAAATTCCTGACGGGCACAATCCGGGTTATCGCGCAGGGCCTGAATCCGGTAGCTGGTTTCCGCCCAGATGCGGTGCAGCTCCCGGCGCGGTGTCTCCAGCAGGATGCCACCGCCCAGACGCAGACGAATTACGTCGTCGCCATCGGGCTGCCCCAGACGGAACACGCACTGACTCAGACCGGCCTTGTCGAACCGCTGCACCACCTCATCGGCATGCTCGGCAGGCACCTGAATCACCGCCCCCAGCTCTTCCGCGAACAGTGCGGCCACCGCCTCCGGGCCATCGCCGGCGATGTGATCCAGGGTAATGTCCAGACCGGTGCGGCCGGCGAAGGCCATCTCGGTAAGGGTGGCGAACAGACCGCCGTCAGAGCGGTCGTGGTACGCCAGCAGTTTGCGTTCCGCCAGCAATTGCTGGGTCACCTCGAAGAAGGCAATCAGGTCTTTGGCATCGTCCAGATCCGGGGGAACATCCCCCACCTGACCGTACACCTGCGCCAAAGCCGAGCCCGCCAGACGGTTTTGGCCACGGCCCAGATCCAGTAGCAACAGCTCGCTGTCCACTCCGGTCTTGAGTTCGGGGGTGACGGTCAGATCAATGTCGGTCACGGTGGAGAAGGCCGAGATGATCAGCGACAAGGGCGAGGTAACGCTCTTGTCGATACCCTTCTCGTTCCACACGGTGCGCATGGACAGGGAGTCCTTGCCAACCGGGATGGCAATCCCCAGCTGCGGGCACAGTTCCATGCCCACGGTTTTCACGGTGTCGAACAGGGCCTGGTCTTCTCCCGGATGGCCGGCAGCAGCCATCCAGTTGGCAGACAAACGAATCTGCCCCAGGTCGCCAATGTGGGCACCACTAATGTTGGTGATGGCTTCCGCTACCGCCATGCGACCGGATGCAGCCGCATCCACCATGGCCACCGGGGTACGCTCGCCCATGGACATGGCTTCACCCAGGTTCTGGTTAAAGCCGGTCGCGGTAACCGCACAATCGGCCACCGGCACCTGCCAGGGGCCCACCATCTGGTCACGGTGAACCAGGCCGGTGATAGAACGGTCACCGATGGTGATCAGGAAACTCTTGGAGGCCACGGTGGGCAGGCGCAGCACCCGCTCGCCGGCCTCTTTCAGATCAATCCCTTCGGTGGTGAAGGTCTGACGCTGGAAGTCTTCACGGTCGAAACTGCGCTGCATCTTCGGTGGCTTGCCAAACAACAGATCCATGGGCAGATCCACCGGCGGCTTGCCGAAGTGCTCATCGCTGACGGTCAGGTGTTCTTCGTTGGTTGCTTCGCCCAGCACCGCGTAGGGCGTGCGCTCACGCTTGCAGATGGCATCGAAGCGGTCGATATCCGCAGGCATCACCGCCAGCACATAACGCTCCTGGGCTTCGTTACACCAGATCTCCACCGGGCTCATGCCAGGCTCGGAATTGGGGATGCGACGCAGCTCCAGCTGAGCGCCCATATCGTGGTCGTGGACCAGCTCGGGCAACGCATTGGACAAGCCGCCCGCCCCCACGTCATGGATGGACACAATCGGGTTGTCGTCACCCAGGGCCCAGCAGCGATCAATCACTTCCTGCACCCGACGTTCGATTTCCGGGTTATCCCGCTGTACAGAGGCGAAATCCAGCGCTTCATCCGACTGGCCGGACGCCATGGAACTGGCGGCACCGCCCCCCAGACCAATCAGCATGGCCGGGCCACCCAGCACAATAATCTTGGCCCCTTCGGTGATCGGGTTCTTTTCCACATGGCCGTCACGGATGTTGCCCATGCCGCCAGCGATCATGATCGGCTTGTGGTAGCCGCGGACTTCATCGCCATTCACCCCCGGCGCCTCGATTTCCAGGGTACGGAAATAGCCACACAGGTTGGGACGACCAAATTCATTATTGAAGGCCGCCCCGCCAATAGGCCCTTCGATCATGATATCCAGCGCCGAGGCAATCCGGCCCGGCTTGCCATAGGGCTGTTCCCAGGGCTGCTGGAAACCGGGAATATTCAGGTTGGACACGGAGAAACCGGTCATACCCGCCTTGGGCTTGGAACCACGACCGGTGGCACCTTCATCACGGATTTCACCGCCGGAACCCGTAGCCGCCCCCGGGTGCGGGGCAATCGCGGTGGGGTGGTTGTGGGTTTCCACCTTCATCAACAGGTGCACCGGCTCGTTAACGAACTGGTAACGGGCACTGTCCGGGGCCGGGAAGAAACGATCGGCAACAGGACCGGCGACCACGGAAGCGTTGTCCTTGTAGGCACTCAACACGCCTTCGGGGGCATTGTTGTAGGTGTTGCGGATCATCCCGAACAGGCTCAGTTCCTGTTCCTCTCCGTCGATGGTCCAGTCCGCATTGAAGATCTTGTGACGACAGTGCTCGGAATTGGCCTGGGCGAACATCATCAACTCGGCATCCGCCGGGTTACGGCCCAGAGCGGTAAAACGCTCTACCAGATAATCGATTTCGTCATCTGCCAGCGCCAGACCCAGTTCGCTATTGGCCGTGGCGAGCGCGTTGCGGCCACCACCGATCACATCCACGGTGCTCAGCTCGCGGGGGGCATGGTGGGCAAACAGGGCTTCAGCATCGTTCAGCTCCGCCAGCACCACTTCTACCATGCGGTCATGCAGCGCCGCCGCCAGCGTCGCGCGGTCCCCTTCGCCGTCCAGACGGTATTCAATGCCGCGCTCGACACGCTCCACCTGGGTCAGGCCGGCGTTGTGGCAAATATCCGTGGCCTTGGACGACCAGGGCGAGATCGTGCCGGGGCGTGGCACCACCACGAAACGTTGGCCGTCCACGTCATCCTCTTCCAGGCTCGGGCCGTATTGCAGCAGCCCTTCCAGCACCTGCTGCTGAGCACCGTCCAGTGGCTCGTGCAATGCCACAAAGTGAACGAATCGGGCTGAAATAGCGGTAATCCCGGGCAGGGATTCCAGCAGTTTTTCCTTGCGAAATGCGGACAGGGCCGGGCTTCCGGAGAGGATCAGCATAGTGCGCCTTACTCTGATTGATCAGTGGGGGATGAAGTGGAGCCAAATTCAGGGCCGCAATGATACGGGATTTGCCTGCCTATCGCAGCCTTCATGGGGTGCAAATTTCCCCTAGCTCTGGATCCCTCCCCTGCCCCGCCCTCTCAGGGCTCACCCCTTCATAAGACGGTAGCAAATCACCTACGCCACTTGCCTGATAAGCAAATTCATGCTCTTTACCGGACTTTTAAAATTTGTGCAAAAAACCGGCTATTGTCCGACAAATGGTTACAGATCATGGGGTTGGCAATGCTAGAGTGCGCCCCAAGTTTCGTGATATAGATCACAGGTAGTGGGAGAAAGGCTCCCAACCGGTCGGCGGTAGGCAGTATCGACCTGTCTGGACAACCTGACAGAGGTACCACCCAAGATGACGGTATTCTTTCGACACAGTAAGCATTTGCTCGCCTCGCTGGCGCTATTCGGCGTGGTCGGGATGATGCTCGCCATGCGCCCCACCCCCTCCGCCATGGAGCGGGTGATGGATCGTGGTGAACTGGTCGTTATTACCCGTCCTTCCAACACCACCTACTATGAAGACCAGCACGGCGAAACCGGCATGGAATTCGAGCTTGCCAAAGGCTTTGCTGACAGCCTGGGGGTGAAACTCAAGGTGCTGGAGTCCGACGACCTCTCCTACATCCGTTACGCCATCCGTAAAGGCACTGCGGATATCGCCGCAGCAGGCCTGGTGGTGACCCCCGAGCGTACCGAAAGCCTGCGATTCACCACCCCTTATCAACAAGTCGATTCCCTGGTCGCCCGCCGCCTGGACAGTCCGCGCCTGCGCGGTCTGGCGGATATGGTCGGCTACACGGTGGCCGTGCCGGCAGGTTCAAGCCATGCCGAAATGTTGATCCAGGCCCAGCTGGAAACCCCGGAACTGGAATTCATTGAAGTAGAAGACGCCACACCGGAGCAATTGCTGGCACTGGTGGAAGATGGCGAGGTGGATTACACCCTGATCCACTCCAATTCCTATGCCCTGCAGCGAGCCTTGTGGCCAGACCTGATTGCCGACTACACCGTGGCCACTGACATGCCCCTGGCCTGGGCGTTCAATCCCAAGGATGACAAAAGCCTGTATCTGGCAGCCCAGCGCTTCCTGACCCAGGCCAAAGCCGATGGCACTACCGCCAAGCTGGAAGATCGTTTCTACGGGCATGTGGAGTACTTCAACCTGTACGCTGCCCGCAGCTTCATGCGTCACCTGGAAGAACGGCTGCCACGCTACGAAGAGCTGTTCCGCTCCGCTGCAGACGACAATGAATTCGACTGGCGCCTGCTGGCTGCCGTGGCCTATCAGGAGTCCTTGTGGGATCCGGGCGCCATCTCCCCGACCGGGGTGAAGGGCCTGATGATGCTGACCAATGATACCGCTCGGCAGATGGGCATCAGCGACCGTACCGACCCGGAACAAAGCATTCGTGCCGGCGCCGCTTACCTGCGCCGCGTACACGCCAAGATCCCGGACCGCATCCCGGAGCCCAGTCGTACCTGGATGGCGCTGGCGTCCTACAACGTGGGTTTCGGACATCTGGAAGATGCCCGTGTTCTTACCCAGCGCCAGGGCGGCGACCCGGACAACTGGCAGGATGTGAAACAGCGTCTGCCCATGCTCGCCAAACCTGCGTATGCAGAGCAGCTGAAATACGGCACCGCCCGTGGCGGTCAGGCTGTGGTCTACGTCCGCCATATCCGTCGTTACTACGACCTGTTGGTGTGGGCAGAAAACAGCCGTCGTCGTGATGATACCCGCGTGGCTCTTCACTAAGTTCGCGATCTGAAGGCCTCGATCCCTCCTTGGCTCAGTGATCACTGTTGTAGAGCCGGTGTATTCCTAGAACAAACCGGGCTGATCGACCTGATCAGCCAACCCCAGCTCGGGCAGCTCCGGCACCTTCTCCCGCAATAATCCCTGCCATAACTGCACCAGTGACAAGGCCTGCCCGTTGTCCGGCATATGGATGAACATATAGGGCTTGCGGCCTTCGGCAATCCAGTTCGCCATTCGCGGTACCCACGGCGCCAGATACTCACGGTTTGCCTCCAGCTCCGGGTGCCCGATAAACCGCACGACTGGATTTGCCCTCGCCACTGGCAACACATGCACTGGCAACTTCGGCTTCTTGCGCTGGGCATCGCGAGTGCTTTCATCGACTGGGTCGGCCGCAAACAGGGGTCGGCTGTCAAAACATACCCGGGCCACCTCTCGCTCACGCAACCCCTGATTCAGGGCACGCTCTGCCTCCCCTTTTTCAAAAAAGGCCGGATGACGCATTTCCACAGTACAGGTCAGCGCATCCGGCAAGCGGTCCAGAAAGCCCCAAAGATTGGCAAGATGCTGAGGTCCAAAGGCGGCGGGCAACTGCAGCAGGAAAGGACCGAACACATCCTCCAAGGGCGCCAGCGTGGCCAGAAAGCGACGCACCTGCGGGTCGGTTCTGGCCAGCAGGGCATCGTGGCTGATCTCTCGCGGAAATTTGAACAGAAAGCGAAAACACTCCGGCACCTGCGATCGCCACACTTCACATTGGGCGGAGGTTGGCGTGGCGTAGAAGGTGGTGTTGCCTTCCACCGTGTTGAATACCCGGCTGTATTGCGCAAGCGATGATAAGCCCGCAGGCAAACGCCCCTGCCAGTCCGGGTGCTGCCATTGTGGACATCCCAGATAATACGGCAGGCTCAACATGCCCCCACCCCATAGAAGCCGGCGCCAGCCAGGGCCTCGCGCACAACCGCCACCCGTTCATTGTTCAGTTGTCGATAATCCGGATACGGACTCAGCAGCAGGCGACGGGATACATCCATTTTAAGCCGCCCCACCGCATCAATCGGTGTCGCCTTATGTGCAAGCCCCTCGAAACGATGCAGGTTTTCCTTGCCCGCAATCCAGTGCCAACCTGCTGCCGGCAATAATTGGGGAGCAAAACATATGGCCGTCTGGGTAAACAGCGCATGATCACGATAACGACGCCAGTCACCCCCCTCCGGGCTTGCCACCTTGGCCAGCAGGTTGATGATCTTGCGCCAGTGATTGGAGTTCGCCTCAGTCACAGCCTGGGCCGTGGGAGTCTCCGCAAACGTCTCCAGACCCACGGGGCGATGGGGAAGATACAGAATCAGTCTGGCGGTGGCGGAGCCAAGGATGTCGCAGGAGGTCATGCCGCAGAGCCGGGAAAGGAAAACAGGGGCACCATTCTATCAGAATGGCCGGCTCGGCAAGTGCACCCCACGATAGCAACCCTCGCCCTTGCGCCATAAAAAAAGGGCCTGTCGCACGCGACAGGCCCTTCACATTTGGTACAACCGAGTGGATTCGAACCACCGACCCCCACCATGTCAAGGTGGTGCTCTAACCAACTGAGCTACGGTTGTATATTCCACAGGCCGTCTACAACGCCCTGAAGAGGGTGGCAATTCTATGCAGCTTGCCAGGTCAGGGCAACCCCTGAGCGCCACGTCATGATTTTTTTCGTCGTGAACCCCAGGCGGTCTCGATCTGCCGGGCTCGGGTGATCGACTCTTCAACCAACTCGGACTGGTGTTCGGCGAATTCGCGAATGATCTCCAACGCTGAGCGAACATCACGACGGAAGATGGTTTCCACCAGTGCCTTGAAGAACGACAGGCACTCTTTCACCTCATCGGCCTCCAGATGCAACGCCATGAAATAGGCACGCTGCATGGCCGGCTGCATATTGATCAGAATGTCTTCCACAAAGGGATTACGGGCATAAGGGTAGGCATGCTCGAGAAAACGGAAGCTGAGCGCAAAAAACTCATCCAGGTCCCGGTCTTCTGCGGCCACCTGAAGGCCATGCACCAGCTCGATAAAGGAATCCAGATCCTCTTCCCTTACCACCTTGATAGCTTTGCGGATCACCAACCCCAGCAGCACCTGCATGACCTCATAAAGGCTGCGCACGTGGCTCTCCGACATTTCTTTTACCACTGCCCCGCGACGCGGCAGGATATCGATCAGCTGACGACGCTGCAGAATCAGCAAGGCTTCACGGACCGACCCGCGGCTGACCTCCAGCTCACCCGCAACTCTCAGCTCTTGAATACGATCCCCGGCCAACATGTCACCGCGAATAATCTGGTCGGCAAGATGCTGGGCAATTTGCTCCGACAGGCTTTCCTTGGCTTTGAAGCTCACCGTGCCCCCACTACGTCTTGTTTAACAATCATGGCGTGATTGTCCGACTATAGTACAGGGCCGACTCACGACCAACCTTTTGTTTTCCCGTTATGCAGCTTGTTGAACCCGCCAGACATGCCCTTCCAACCAAAGCTGTCACATTGCCAACCGGTTCCCCTTTTTCACTGCCATTCACTGGTATTCGACAACTGATCCCTTAGGATGATTGGAGGTTGGATAGCCGTGTGGCGTTACACTCTTTAACCCCGCCCGGTTTCTGCTCACTTGGTGCCCCAGGGCGCAAAGACGGAATCACTGAATGACACCAGAACTCATTACCCGCTTGCCCCGGCTTGAGGCGTTATTTGATGCCCATATGGAACGCTTCGGGAAAGACCTCACGCCCTATCGCAACCACGTGTACCGCCTGATAAACCTGGTTGCTGCACAGCAAACATTGGATGCTGAGGCACGCGACAAACTTGCCGTCGCCGGTTTTTTCCACGATGCGGGTATTTGGCTTGCCGGTACCTTTGACTATCTAGGTCCGTCTGCCCGGCTCGCGGAGCACTATCTCGAGGAGCAGGGGCTTGCGCACTGGCAAGAGGAAATTGAGGCCATGATCGTCAATCATCACAAGATCAGCGGTTACTCATCCAGCTCAGGGCCTTCAGACAACGACAGACTGGTCGAGGCTTTTCGGCGCGCAGACTGGATCGACGTCAGTCTTGGCATGCTTCGCTTTGGCATTCCTTCTGCCCGTGTAAGGCTAATCAAGCGCGCCTTCCCCAATGCCGGCTTTCACCGCCTGCTATTCAAACTTGGCGGACAGCAGTTTCTTTCCCAACCTCTACGGCCACTTCCAATGCTGCGTCGCTGAAGCCCTTTCAGTTACCCACAGGATCTGTGGATAACTCTGTGAATAGAGTGTCAGGAACCGTTCTCAGTACCGGCATTCCCTGAGGTAACAACAAAATGATGAAAATTTGTCCATTTTGTTAAACCCTTTAAAATCAAAAGCTTAGAAGCCACCAATAAAAATCAAAGAGTTAGGGCACATCGTTCATTCTTAATATGAAAAATGGTTATTCGCTGTGCAAAACTCTTGCCCATTACAGGGGCAAGACACCAGTCAACGCTGGTCGGAGTGGGGAAATGCCAATCAAGCAGCGAGAAACAGCGCATTTCACGGCGGGCAGGGCCCTACACAGGGGCAGCAGGGCCGGGAGGTTTGGGGGCATCCAATATCAAGGGGCATGACCACCCGGGCTTTAGCGACGGAAGCTGTAACTCACCCCCAGAACCACGGCAGGCTCCACATCAAGATCGTAGCGATCACGCTCTTCATCCGTATCGCATGACCTCACGCCCCGGTATTCTCCACATTCAAGCGCTTCGAGCACACCTACTGCACCGCTCACGGTCCATCGGGAATACGGTTTGACCCACTGGTGACCCAGCTCAAACGCGACACCCAGGCGCTCGTAATGGCGCTCGCCGCCCAGATCGCCGCCCATCAGCCCCGTGTAGAAGCCGCTTTCGTCCATCATGCCGCGCTCCATTTTGTGCCTCCAGCCAACGACCCAGCGAAATTCCTCGGTATCAAGACCCGACGAATCCACATAGAAGGCAGGAAGGGCAAAGAAGCTGTTCTGAGTGGTGGCCCACTCCAGGTTAAGGCCAACCAGGCCATTGAGGTATCCAATGCCAATCAGGGCATCGTCTGCCTGCGCCTGGAAAGGCAGCATGGCAAGCAGGGACAGTAGCCAGCGACGCATGGCGAACTCCGGTTTTTGTTGTTATGTCAGGCAGCAGAGGTGTGGCCAATATTCTTCACACCCCGGAGCCGATTACAAGGCTGTTGCGCCCACCCGCACCGCCCGGCGGTGCGAGTAGCAGAAATCACAGCGGGATCTTATCAATTTCGTCAGCCGTGTTATCGATGGCACCATCGACCTTTTCCAGTGCCTCGTCAGCGGCATTCCCAACGACAGGAATGATCGAGAGCACAGCCCCGACTACAGAACCTGCAGCGCCCACAAGACGCATGGGGGTAGTCGCAATCTTGGTGAGAAAACAACCGCTCAGGGCGACAGCCAGCACAGCAACCGCCGTGATTCGAAAAACCGCTTTCATGGTACGCTCCTTATTATTATCGCGTTCTCTTTATGGCGCTTTCAGTATTCGAACGTCATCCCCAGACGACGCCCCACTTCTTCGTAGGCTTCCACCACGCCCCCAAGGCCTTGGCGGAAACGGTCTTTGTCCAGTTTTTCACGGGTGTCTTTGTCCCACAAACGGCAGCCATCGGGGCTGAATTCATCGCCCAGCAGGACTTCCCCATTAAACACGCCGAATTCGAGTTTGTAATCCACCAACAGCATACCGCCATCCAGAAACAACTGCTTGAGCACCTCGTTGACCTTGAAGGTCAAGGCTTTCATCTGGGCAACCTGCTCATCGGTGGCCCAGCCAAAGCTGCGGATGTGGTAATCATTGACCATGGGATCCCCCAGGTCGTCATTCTTGAGGAAGAATTCGAAGGTGGGCGGGTTGAGCTCTTTGCCCTCTTCCACTCCCAAACGGCGACAGATAGAACCTGCCGATACATTTCGCACTACACACTCAACCGGAATCATGTCCAGTTTCTTGACCAGTGCCTCGGTCGGCGAGAGCAGCTTTTCAAAATGACAGGGAATACCAGCCGCTTTTAGCTTCTCCATGATGGCAGCATTGAACTGGTTGTTCACCGCGCCCTTGCGTGCCAACGCTTCTTTCTTCTTGCCGTCAAAAGCCGAGGTGTCATCACGAAACACCATTACCAGCCGGTCTCCATCATCTGTTGTGAAAACAGATTTGGCTTTGCCGGCATACAACTCGTCGCGTTTTTCCATGGAGAGACCTTTCACTCGGGTCAAAATCAAATTACCTGCAGCCAGTCGAACCCCTGGTTCTGACTGGCTACGCCAATACGTTCGTGGCCGGTGTCGAGCGCTGCCTGAATCTCGGCCAGCGCCAGAGTAGCCGTGTTGTTCTGTTCGCTCAGATGAGAGAGAACCAGATGCTGCAAACGGTCCGTGTTGGCCTGCCGCAGTAACGCCGCCGCCTGTGCATTGCTCAGATGCCCTAACATACCACCCACGCGCCGTTTCAACGAGGCAGGATACGGGCCGTTCGCCAACATGCCATAGTCATGGTTGCATTCCAGCAACAGGGCATCGCACTCACTGTATGCCTCCACAACATGAGGCGTGATGGAACCCAGATCAGTTAGCACTCCCAATGTGCGCTGCTGCCAACCAAAACGGTACTGGCAAGGCTCACGGGCATCATGAGGCACCAGAACTGGCAGCACTTCCAGCTCACCAATATGAAACACCCTGCCTGGACGTACTTCCTGCCACCGGGTATTGCGCAGGCTGGCGGGCTTGTCTTCTACCGCGCAGGCAGTTCCAAACGAGCTGTATACCTCGCATCCCGCCTGCCGCGCCACTGGGCCCACTCCGCGGATGTGGTCCCCGTGTTCATGGGTCACCAAAATCGCGCTTAGCTGCTCGAGCTCGAGCCCGCGAGCAGATAGTCGCGCCCGGGTTTCTTTCAAGGTGAAACCGCAATCCACCAATACCAGGGTATCCCCGGCCTCAATGAGGGTGGCGTTTCCCTTGCTCCCGCTTCCCAAGGAGGCAAACCGCATCAGCGTCTACCCTGGCAGGATTGCAGCCGCCGGGTTGGGGCAAGGGCTTCGTCCACGTTATTCCAGCTCTTCGTAAATACGCTCGAGAATGGCAGAGCCGGGGGTTTTGTCCACCAGTGCCGTGCCCTTTTCGTTAAGCACTGCAACCTGGATACCGTTGGTTGTATGGCTGAGCTTCAACTGCGCTTCCCGTGCACCCAGTTCATACCGGTCAGGTACGCGTAGAAAGAAAATGCCTACATCACGGTCACGATCGCTGACTTTGAAATCGGTTTCTTTCAACGCATCACTCACGTATTCCCATGCCCAGGCATAGCGAGTGGTCATCATGATAATGGGGTAACCGTTACCATCGCGCGCCAGAACGGCACGGATCGACTCCCCCTTGGGGATAGGAGTCGCGTCGTCCTTGTCGGCTTCATTGCCCAAGACCACCAGTTGGGGCGGCTTGGGAGGTACAAATTTGTCTTCATCTTTCTGGGCGCCAACCAAACGATCGTCCTGACGCGGCACGGGATACAGCGCTTGCTCACCGATAAAAACGTCGCCCTCCGGCACCTCAACAGGATCGGTCACTGCCGCATCCCGGTAAGCCAGACTGGTATCTGGCAACCAGCTACATCCCACCATCCCCGACAGGGCCAGCAGTGTCAGCGCCAGGCTTGCGCCCTTGCCACTTACAGGTAGTGCAATCGGTACTGCGTGCTTCATTTACCCTCCAGCAGCCCGCACTGACGCATGGTCTCACGCAGCCGCGGCTGGGCCGCCTCAGACAGCGTGACCAGTGGCAGCCGGATACCTGCATCAATGAGGCCCATTTCATAAAGTGCCCATTTCACCGGAATCGGATTGGCTTCGATAAACAGATCACGATGCAGGGGTTCAAGTTCCGCATTCAGGGCACGGGCCTTGTCAGCGTCCCCCGCCAGGGCGGCATCACACATGGCAGCCATCTTGGCAGGAGCCACGTTGGCAGTAACGGAAATGTCGCCGTGACCTCCCGCCAGGATGAAATCCATGGCGGTGGCGTCGTCACCGGAATAGAGCATGAAATCTTCGCCACAGCGTTCCCGGATTTCACGGGCCCGCTCCAGATTGCCGGTGGCTTCCTTGATGCCAATGATATTCGGCACCTTGCTCAGGCGCTCTACGGTTTCCGGTAGCATGTCGCACGCGGTACGACCAGGCACATTGTAGAGAATCTGCGGAATATCCACCGCCCGGGCCACCGCCAGATAATGCTGGTACAGACCTTCCTGGGGAGGCTTGTTGTAATAGGGTGTCACCAGCAGGCAGGCATCCGCGCCATCGCGCTTGGCATCACGGGTCAGGCGGATGGCTTCTTCGGTGTTGTTGGCCCCGGTCCCTGCGATCACAGGAATGCGACCCTTGGCCACCGCCACCACTTCGCGAACCACACTGTCATGCTCCTCGAAACCCAGGGTGGCAGACTCCCCGGTGGTGCCCACCGCGACAATCGCATGGGTGCCTTGCTCCACATGCCAGTCCACCAGCGAACGCAGGCGTTCCCAGTCCACTGAACCATCCGCGCGCATGGGGGTAACCAGCGCTACAATGCTACCGCGAATCATGCCTCTCTCCTGTTGGGCGCAACACAGGTGCGCAAAGCCGGAAAACCGCCGCATCGGCCCCGGCCAAAGGGTGAAGGGCGCTATGGTAAACGCCGACAGGGCCGGACGCCAGATGTGGCCGGTCAAACCCGCCTTTTCGCCAGCATCGACTCTCCCGAAGCGGCCGTCTACACTTTCCTGACCATAACTGTTCGGACCCTGGAAATTGCCTCCAGGCCACCGAAGGATTGATTGTACTGCCCATTACCGTCAGGGCAGCACCTTATAGTGAGGACAAGGACTACGCCATGGAACAGCTGATTGTGATCTCCGCCCTGGGTACAGACCGCCCCGGCATTGTGGAAGCCCTGTCCCGGGCAGTACTGGAGCGTAAAGGAAACATCCTTGATTCACGGATGACCGTGCTGGGGGGCGAATTTGCCGTGCTGATGCTGATCAGCGGCAGCAATGACACCCTGGATCAGCTGGAAGCCGACCAGCAGACGCTGACCGGGGAACTGGATCTGCTGATCACCCTCAAGCGCACCCGCCAGCGCGACACCCGTCCCAGCAGCCTCCCCTACGAGGTTGAAGTGGTCGCCATGGACAATCCCGGTATCGTCCATGAAATCGCCAATTTCTTCTCCTCCCGGAACATCAACATCGACGACCTGCACACCGGCACCTATGCCGCGCCCCACACCGGCACACCCATGTTCAGCCTTCACCTGGTGTTGAGCATGAACGCAGAACAATCCGTGGCTCAGCTGCGCGACGCCTTCCTGGATTTCTGCGAGGCCCGCAATCTGGACGCCACCATGAGCCCGAAGCGCTGAGGCGCTTCTGGATAACGCTTACACGCCCGATAACACGAGAGATCTAACCCCGATATGGCACATCCCAAAATTGGCAACCTGGCCCCCAATTTCAAACTCCCCGATCAGGACGACAACCTGGTGGAACTGAAGTCCTTCAAGAACCAGCACCCGGTAGTGATCTTCTTTTATCCCAAGGCAATGACCCCTGGCTGCACCACCCAGGCTTGCGGGATTCGCGACACCCGTGCGGAACTGGAGAAGCGCGGGGTAAAGGTGTTCGGCATCAGTCCGGACCCGGTCAAACGGCTGCCCAAGTTCATCGAAAAGCATGACCTGAACTTCAGCCTGTTATCCGATGAAGATCACACCGTGGCAGAAAAGTACGGCTGCTGGGGCATGAAAAAATTCATGGGCAAGGAATTCATGGGGCTGATCCGCACCACGTTCATCATCGGCAAGGATGGCAAATTGCTAAAGGTCATGGACAAGTTCAAGACCAAAAGCCACCACGAAGATCTGCTGGCAGAACTGGACGAGCTGGGGATCTAACCGGCTGGCCCGCACGCGTTGTTTCGCTGCCCTCGAAGGTGAAAAGCCGATGGATGGGCAGCCCCCCCTGAAAAGCGCCCCCTCTTTATCTGTTGGCCCACTCAGGGGGATACGCCTGAAAATCTGGGCAAGCAACGGGGTTTTGAGCGCTTGCTGGCGGCATCTGGAGGCGCCGCAACGGCGCCCCTTGCTGTGTTTACTCGCCACTCGCCTGTTCAGCCACCGGATAACTTCCCTCCCGGGGCCAGGCATTCAACACCGCCTTGAACAGGGTCGCCAAGGGAATCGCAAAAAATACGCCCCAGAGCCCCCACAGACCACCAAACAGCAGAATCGCAGTAATAATAGCCACCGGATGGAGATTCACCGCCTCAGAGAACAGCAGCGGGACAAGGATATTGCCATCAATAAACTGGATAATGCCGTAGACCACCATCACCAGCGCAAACTCACCACTCCAGCCAAACTGGACATAGGCCACGGCAGCTACCGGCAAGGTG
The DNA here is from genome assembly GCF_000475295.1 of Alcanivorax sp. P2S70. NCBI lineage: Bacteria > Pseudomonadati > Pseudomonadota > Gammaproteobacteria > Oceanospirillales > Alcanivoracaceae > Alcanivorax > Alcanivorax sp. P2S70. Next base: position 2,790 of record NZ_AXBZ01000022.1, on the reverse strand, counting down.
ACTACCGTCGCGCCGATGTAAGGCACCACCACCGACAACCCGACCAGCACACCCAATAACACGGCGTAATGCATATCAAGCAAAATAAAGGCGACGAAGGTAACGCTGCCAACCAGGAGGATTTCCACCGCCTTGCCCCTGACATAGTTGGCGATTTGGCCATCCATTTCCTGCCACACGTGGCTCAGCACTCGGCGACGACGAGGCAAAAACTGCATTAACCAGCCCACAATGGCGTCTTTGTCCTTGAGAAAAAAGAACACCAGAAGGGGGAGCAGCACCAGAAACACCATCACTTCCACAATATTGGGGATCGAGGCCAGCGACAGGGTCAACACTCCCTGTCCGGCTTCCGCCACCTGCCGCTGAATGACGGCAATCACTGAGTTCACCTGCTCAAGAGAGATCACTTCCGGGTAATGCACCGGCAATTCCCGCAACCAGGCCTCGCCGTTCTTGAGCACATGGGGTAACTGCTCCTGAACCAGCAAGGCGGTCTGACGCCAGACCATGGGCAACAGCAGCACCAGCGTCATGATCAGCAACCCAAGAAACAGGGCAAACACCAGATTCACCGCCAAAAAACGCCTCATCCCCCGCCGCTCCAGCCCTGAGACAAGCCCCTGCATCAGGTAAGCGATGACAATGGCTGCCAGCACGGGCGCCAGCATGCCCCCCAAGAAAGCGATCAGCAGACCGGCTGTCAGCAGCACGACCAAGAGGTACACCGCCTCTTCGTCTGAAAAATACTGGTCCGCCCAGTTGCGTAAAATGCGCAGCATCAGCTCTCCTGTTCACCGCGACGAATCACAAGAATAAAACGGCCCGATTTCTCCTCACTGCGAACCAGCTCGTGGCAGGATTGTCTCAGATAGGCAGGAATATCGATGGCCGATGAGGCATCGGTGGCAATCACTTCCATCACCTGGCCAGGCTGCATATGTCGCAAGGCCTGTCGGGTTTTGAGAAGCGGCATGGGGCATTGCAGCCCGGAAGTATCCAACTGGAGATCAGTCACTGTGTCCGTCATGCTATTCATTGATTACCAACCTGACGGCATTATAGTCACAACCCGGCCTGCCCGACATGGAGCCATTGATTGAAGTTGTTATCGCGCACACTCTTGATGTTCTGTTGCCTGCTGACGGGTCCGGTCAGTGCCAATGATGACCTGCCGGTTCTGGGTGATCCCACATCGGCATTGATGTCTGCAGATCAGGAGTACCGTCTGGGCCGAGCCTGGCTGCGCAGCCTGCGCGGACAAACCTCCATCATGAACGATCCGATGGTGCAGGAATATGTGGAAAGCCTGGTTTACCGTCTCGCCTCCTACAGTGATCTGAAAGAGCCGGACCTGGACATCGTGGTGGTAAACAGTCGCCAGATCAACGCCTTCGCTGTGCCTGGTGGTGTCATCGGCCTTAACGCCGGCCTGTTCCTGAATGCAGACAGCGAAGACGAAGTCGGCGGGGTAGTAGCGCACGAAATTGCCCACGTTAGCCAACGCCATTTTGCCCGCCGCTATCTGGATTCCAAAAAGGTCAACACCGCCGTACTCGCCGCCATGCTGGCCAGCCTGGCCGTCGCTATTGCCGGGGATGGTGAAGCCGGGATGGCAGGGGTGGCAGCCACCCAGGCTGGCGCCATTCAGGCACAGCTGGCCTATTCACGGCAGAATGAGCGGGAAGCCGATCGCGTGGGAATGCAGACCCTCGCCGCAGCAGGCATGGACCCGGATGCCATGCCGCGGTTCTTCGAACGTATGCATGATGGCCAGCGCTTTGCGGGCCGGCCGCCGGAATTCCTGCTCACCCACCCGGTTACCGAAAGCCGTATCGCAGACAGCCGGGCCCGGGCACGCAATCTCCCCTCCCCACGGCTGAATGTCTCTCCCCATTACCTGCTGATGCAGGCAAGACTGCGCGCCGCCTTTATCCAGAGTGACAGTCAGGCCATCGATTATTTCAAACGTTACACCAACGAACGCAGCGCACTGGCCCTGCAGGCCGCCCAATACGGCTTGGCACTCAGTTATCTGCGTGCGAACCACTACGATCAGGCCCGCAACCTGATGCAATCGCTGGCAAGCCAGCACCCGGATGAGCTGTGGTTCCGGTTGGGGCTCACGGAAATCGCGCTGGATGAAGGACGTTACCCCGAAGCCATCCAGCAAGCCCGCTGGGTGCTCGATATTGCCCCCGGCAACTATGCAGCCTCCGTGCTGCTGAGCCGGGCCTACCTGCGCAGCAATCAACCGGACAATGCACTGCCGATCATCAAACCGTTGCTGGCACAACGCGGCACGGACCCCGCCATCTGGGAGCTGGCTGCCGATGCCTATGGCAACAGTGGCGACCGGGTGCGCGCACTTCACGCCAAGGCTGAAAGCCAGTTCCTGCGCGGCAATGACAGCAAGGCGCTACAGCAAATGAGCTATGCCCTGCGCGATGCCCGGGAGGACTTTGCCCTGTACAGCAAGCTCAACGGGCGACTCAAGCAGATGCAGACACTGTCGGAAGAAAAGTTCTAGGGAGCCTCTGAATAACGCCTTGCGTGCTCAGTCTTTCAGGCTGGCTCACCCTCTCTAATGGGCCAAAAGGTAAAGCGGGGCGCGGTTTTGAAGGTGTATGTTCATCCATCGGCTCTTCACCTTCGAAGAAAGCGCAACAACGAGTGTGGGCCAGCCTGGAAGACCCGAGGGACGCGGCCTGGAACGCACATCTGATGCGCCTTGCCTCCAGGAAAGGGAACCACCCTTACCGTCGAGTCAAGACACAACAGCTGCACGCT
>NZ_AXBZ01000021.1:0-12088 GCF_000475295.1 Alcanivorax sp. P2S70 | reverse complement strand
CTGGCTCGGCGCGAAACCGGCGAGCCTGTCGCGCACCTGACCGGTGAACGGGAATTCTTTGGCCGTCCTTTCCGGGTGACCGCCGATACCCTGATTCCTCGACCCGACACCGAAACCCTGATCGAGATCGCGCTTGCCCTGCCGCTGCCTGATGACGCCCGTGTGGTGGACCTGGGCACCGGCAGCGGGGCCATCGGTGTCACCCTGGCATTGGAAAAACCGCACTGGCAGGTCGCGCTGGTGGACCTCAGCGAGGCCGCCCTGCAGGTAGCCACCGACAATGCCGGACAGCTGAACGCGCCGGTGCAATGCCTGGCCGGCAGCTGGCTGGTGCCCTGTGAGGGGCCGTTTGATCTGATCGTCAGCAACCCGCCTTACATCGATGCCAGCGACCACCATCTGGACGAAGGCGATGTGCGCTTTGAGCCGCGTTCGGCGCTGGTGGCTGACGATAAGGGCTTGGCGGACCTGGCCGAGATTGTGCGGCAGGCCACCGGCAAGCTGGTTGATGGCGGTTGGCTGATGCTGGAGCATGGATTCGAGCAGGGCGGTGCGGTGCGGGCATTGTTGGACGAGGCCGGTTTTCAGGATGTGCGCACCGCGCAGGATCTGGGTGGCAATGACCGTGTCACTCTTGGCCGGTTTGCTTCGGCCTCTTCGTAGGGTGGACATTGCCGAGGGGCAACCTCCGCCGGAATTTTGATGTGGCGCGTGCAGGCGTGAAGCGGTACCCAACCATGTTTAATGACGAACAGCTTGAACGATACAGCCGCCAGCTGATGGTGGATGAGCTGGATCTGGCCGGGCAGGAGGCGCTGGCGGCAGCGCGGGTGTTGATCGTGGGCTGCGGGGGGCTGGCCAATCCGGCGGCACTGTATCTGGCCGGTGCCGGTGTGGGCCGACTGGTGCTGGCGGATGATGACCGGGTAGAGGTCAGTAACCTGCACCGGCAGGTGGCGTTCCGTGGCGGGCAGGTCAATCAGTTCAAGGCGGAGGCCCTGCGTGACCAGCTGCAGCAGCTGAACCCGGAGGTGGATGTGCGTGCGGCTGTCGTGCGGGTGGATGATGCCTGGCTGGAAGTGGCCGTGGCGGAGGCTACCCTGGTGCTCGATTGCACGGATAACTTCGTGACCCGGCAAGCCATCAACCGGGCTTGTGTCAGGTATCGCAAACCTTTGGTCAGTGGCGCGGCGATTCGCATGGATGGTCAGCTGGCGGTGTTCGATCTTCGAGCGCCGGAGGCGCCCTGTTATGCCTGTGTATACGGTGAAGGCACGGACGGTGACCTGGCCTGCAATCAGGCAGGGATCGTGGGTCCGGTGGTGGGGACGGTGGGCACCCTGCAGGCCCTGGCGGCGATCCGGGTGCTCAGTGGGGCGCAGCTTGGAGGCAAGCTGCACCTGTTTGATGGCCGCAGCCTGGACTGGCGGCAAGTGACGTTACGGCAAGACCCTGGCTGTGCGGTGTGCGGTACGAATCACGACGGTGAGTGATGGATCGGGGTATCCGGCTCCACTTCATAGACGGTCGGTGACTCTTCGGTGGTGAGGCCGATGGCGATCAGAATGATCAGCACAATCACAAAGGCTGCTCCGAGAAGGTGTTTCATGGTCTGCCTCCCTGCGCCTGCGCGCATGCCTGCCGGTGGCGGGTCAGGCTGACAGTTCCACCACCTGGCCATTGAGCGTCTTGATCTGTCGCGCCATGTCGCTGAGCAGGCTGTGAATCATGCCCGGATTGGTGCGAATCAGATCCTTGAACTGGTGTTTGGGGACTTTGACCACCGAGCAGCGGCTTTTGGCTCGTACGGTGGCGCTGCGGGGGGAGTGGGTCAGCAGGGCGATCGCGCCGACCACTTCGCCTTCACTGACGCTGCCGACGACCACGTTATCCACGACCACATCCGCATCGCCTTCAAACAGGCTGAACACGTAATCGGCAGGTTCGCCCTGGCGGATAATGATGTCGCCCGGTTCAAAATAGGCAAAGCCGGTGGTGGTGAAGGACTCTTCTGGCATGTGTGCGGATAACAGACGCACCAGAATGCCTTGCTGCGTCGTCAGGATACGCGTCCACAGTTTGGCCAGTTGCGCGTCGGCGATGACTGCTTCCACCAGCTTCACGGTCGGGTAAGCTGCCAGCAGTACCGCGCTCTCGGCGTAATAGGTCACTTCACCGTTGCCCGCATCGGGCAGAATCATGTCGCCCTCGTCCCAGATGAACAGTTTCTTTTCCTGGCAGCGCATGCCCAGCATTCCGCCTTTGACGACGTAGGTGGTGTCACCGCACATGCCGTGCTTGAAGGCATCTTCAGTCGGTACAAGAGGCAGGGTCTGTGGCTGGATCGGCAACTGGCTGATGAAGTCGTTGACCAGACGTTTGTACATGCGTGTGAGGGCGGGGAAACCGCCGCTGGCTTCTGCCACAGAGATCATGCAATGCCTCGATGAATGCGTGGGTTCTGGTTTCAGTATGCAGCAAGTTATTAAGGCGAAACAGTACGGGGTTGGCAGTAGAGGGCGTCGAATGCCTTCGACGGTATGGCCTTGCTGCAGGGTGTGGCGGGGATCGACATGGGTCGATCCCCACCGGGAAGGGGCGGGGCCGCGGGGTGGGCGGCGACTCAATAATCCCGTTCGCGGGGCAGGAAGGTGGGAGCCTCCTTTTTCTGCCCGGCTTGCAGGGCACGGCGGTAGTTCTTGCCGCGCATCAGTTTGAACTGCAGCTTGCTTTCGATATCGAACGCCTGGGCTTCGGGCACGGTCCAGGTTTGCTGGAACAGGGCCTTGCCGGCGCTGATGCCGTCCGGGGAGCGGGCCTTGATGGCCTCAGCCAGTTTTTCGGCTTCCTCCAGCGGGGTGGCGGATACCCGGGTGACCAGGTTCATGGCCTTGGCTTCGTCGCCATTGAACAGCCGCCCTGTCATGGTCAATTCCTTGGCCACGTCCATGGGCACCAGTTCGCGTAGTGTCACGGTACCGGTCATGTCTGGGATCAGCCCCCACTTGATTTCCATGATCGACATCTCGCAATCCGGCGTGGCCATGCGGAAGTCTGCGGCGAGGGCAATCTGCATGCCGCCGCCGTAGCAATAGCCGTGCAGTACAGCGATAACCGGTACCGGCAGCTCTCGCCAGCACCAGCACACTTCCTGGAACAGGTTGGTTTTCTTGATGCCGTATTTGGTGAAACCCTTGATCAGCTTCAGGGGCTGCTTCATGACGGTGCCGAAATCGAGCCCGGCGCAAAACGCCTTGCCGTCACCCTGCAAAATGACGACACGAATGTCGCGGTCCTTGCGGACGGCCTTCGAGGCTTCAATCAGCCCTTCCATCATGTCGAAATCCAGGCCGTTGTATTTGTCTGCACGGCTCAGAGTGACGTAGGCGATGCTGTTTTTCTTTTCCAGAGTGACACGTTTCTTGAAGGTTTGGGTCATGAGTTAATCCTCTGGGTCCGACGCCTGATATTCGGCGTCGGACACACTTCTGTTAGCCCAGTTTTTCTTTGAGCAGTGCATTCAGTTGTTGCGGATTCGCCTTGCCCTGTGTGGCTTTCATGGCCTGGCCTACGAAGAAACCGATTTTTTTCTTTTTCTTCGCGTCATCCGAGCTGCGGTAGTCTTCTACCTGAGGTGCGTTATTGGCGATGATGTCGTCGACGATTTTTTCCAGTTCGCCGCTGTCGCTCATCTGTTTCAGGCCTTTGGCTTCGATGACCGCATCCGGGTCACCTTCACCTGCCCAGCATGCTTCAAATACTTGTTTGGCAATTTTGGAGCTGATGGTGCCGTCTTTCAGGCGGGCAATCAGCTGGCCCAGCTGGTCAGCGGACACGGGGCTGTCGTTGATGGTTTTTTCTTCCGCGTTCAGTTTGGCGGCCAGTTCACCCATCACCCAGTTGGCGGCCAGCTTGGCATCGCCGCCGGCCTTGGCTGCCACTTCAAAAAAGGCGGCGGTGGCCAAATCACCGGAGAGTAGATCGGCGTCATACTCGGACAGCTGGTAGTCGGCCAGGAAACGAGCCTTGCGGGTGTCCGGCAGCTCCGGCATGGACGCTTTCAGGGCGTCCAGGTCTGCGTCGGTGATTTCTACCGGGAGCAGGTCCGGGCAGGGGAAGTAGCGGTAATCGTTGGCGTCTTCCTTGCTGCGCATGGAGCGGGCGGTATGGGTATCGCCGTTGTACAGGCGGGTTTCCTGGACAATCTCGCCACCGTCTTCCAGCACATCAATCTGGCGTTCTACTTCCAGCTTGATCGCGCGTTCCATAAAACGGAACGAGTTCAGGTTTTTGGTTTCGGTGCGAGTGCCCAGTGCGTCGCCAGGGCGGCGGATGGACACGTTCACGTCGAAACGCATGTTGCCCTGAGACATGTCGCCATCGCAGATGCCAATGGAGGTGACGATGGCGTGCAGCTTGCGGGCAAAGGCCACGGCTTCTTCTGCGTTGCGCATATCCGGTTCGGTGACCACTTCGATCAGTGGTGTGCCAGCACGGTTCAGGTCGATTCCGGTCATGCCATGGAAGTCTTCATGCAGGGACTTGCCCGCATCTTCTTCCAGGTGCGCATGGTGAATGCGCACGATTTTTTTCTCGCCGCTTTCCAGCTGAATCTCCACTTCGCCGGCACCTACAACAGGTTTGTCCAGCTGTGTGGTCTGGTAGCCTTTTGGCAGATCCGGATAAAAATAATTTTTCCGTTCGAACACGCTGTGCCGGCAGATGTCGGCATTGATGGCTAGGCCGAACAGCGCCGCCTTGCGTACTGCTTCGCGGTTGACCACTGGCAGGGTGCCAGGCATGCCCAGATCCACCAGTGAGGCCTGGGTGTTGGGCTCAGCACCGGTGGACAGTTTGCTGCCGGAAAACAATTTGCTGGTGGTATTGAGCTGGACGTGAATTTCCAGACCGATCACGACTTCCCAACTCATTTTGCACCTCCCAGTACCGGCGCCTGTTTGTGCCAGTCAGTGGCTTGCTGATATTTGTGGGCCACGTTGAGAATCTGCCCTTCACGGAAATAATTGCCGATGACCTGGGTGCCAGTGGGCAGACCCTTGATGAAGCCGGTGGGCATGGACAGGGCGGGCAGACCGGCCAGGTTTACGCCGATGGTGAAGACGTCTGCCATGTACATGCTGACCGGGTCATCTTTCTTGTCGCCCAGCTTGAAGGCGGTCTCCGGGGCGGTGGGGCCCATCAGTACATCTACCTTTTCAAAGGCGCGGGCAAAGTCGTCGCGAATCAGACGGCGCACTTGCTGGGCGCGACGGTAGTAGGCGTCGTAGTAGCCTGCAGAGAGGGCGTACGTACCCACCAGGATGCGGCGCTTCACTTCATCACCGAAACCTTCGGAGCGAGAGCGCTTGTAGAGGTCTTCCAGATCCTGCGGGTCGTCGCAGCGGTGCCCGAAGCGCACACCGTCGAAGCGGCTCAGGTTGGAGCTGGCTTCGGCCGGGGCAATCACATAATAGGCCGGTACCGACAGCTTGATGCTGGGCAGGGACACCGAGACCACCTTGGCGCCGAGTTTTTCCAGTTCACGGATCGCCTCGCGGCTGTTGTCGGCAATGGCGCCATCCAGGGTGTCGGGGAAGAACTCTTCAGGTACGCCGATGGTCAGGCCACGGATGTCGTCGTTGAGTGCGCCCAGGTAATCGTCCACCTTTTCATTGAGGCTGGTAGAGTCCCGGTGATCGTGGCCGGCCATGGCCTGCAACATCAGGGCACAGTCTGCGGCACTGAGGCCCATGGGGCCGGCCTGGTCGAGGCTGGAGGCGAAGGCGATCATGCCCCAGCGGGAGACGCGGCCATAGGTGGGCTTGAGGCCGGTAATGCCGTTCAGGGCTGCCGGCTGGCGGATGGAGCCGCCGGTGTCGGTGCCGGTAGCGGCAGGGGCGAGGCGGGCCCCCAGGCAGGCGGCAGCGCCACCGGAGGAGCCACCGGGAACCCGCTCCCGGTCCCAGGGGTTTTTCACCGGGCCGTAGTAGCTGGTTTCGTTGGACGAGCCCATGGCGAATTCGTCCATGTTGGTCTTGCCCAGCATCACGGCGCCTTCCGCTGCCATCTTTTCCACGACGGTGGCGGTGTAGGGGGCAATAAAGGTGTCCAGCATCTTCGAACCGCAGCTGGTGCGCACGCCCTCGGTGCAGAAGATGTCCTTGTGGGCGATGGGCAGGCCGGTGAGCAAGCCTCCCTTGCCTGCGGCCAGAGCCGCATCGGCGGCATCGGCCTGGGCCAGGGCCTGTTGTTCGGTCACGGTGACGAAGCTGTTGATGTCCGCGTCAAACTGCTGGATGCGCCCGAGGAAATGCTCGGTGAGCTCCCGGGAGGAGAACTCTCCGGCGGCCAGTCCGGCCTTGAGTTCGGTCAGTGTCTTGGTATGCATGGCGTCGCTCATAGCTTGTTTGCTGCCTTACTCGCTTATTCGATAACCCGTGGGACCAGGAAGCAGCCGTCTTCGGCGGCGGGGGCGATGTCCATGGCCTTGTCACGCACATTGGGCTCGCTCACGGTGTCGTCGCGCAGGGGCTGGGTGACATCCAGCGGGTGGGCCATGGGCGCCACGTCAGTTACGTCGGCCTGCTGCAGCTGGTCTACCATCGCGAGGATGTCATTCAGGCGGTTGGACAGGGCATCGGTGTCTGCCGGGTCCACTTTCAGGCGTGCCAGGTGAGCTACCTGAGCCACCACCTTGGAATCAATGGCCATGCTTGTCTCCATGGAGTGATCTGCCCACTGGTTACGGGCGGGGTATCGGGCGCCTGTCAGTGGGGTCGGAAAGCCGCAAAAAGTACCATAGACCGCCGGTCCGGGGCCACTGTCCGCCGGGGCATGGCGCCGCTGTGGTCGCATGGGTTTGCTTGCCCAAAGGGCCTGCCGTTGCTAGAGTTGCGCACATCTTGTAGATGCGCGGCTTTTTTCCCTGCCGGCATCATTTTTCGCGAAAATTCAGGAAATTGGCCAGGATGTCGATGATCAAGCGTATTCGGGGGATGTTCTCCACCGATCTCTCCATTGATTTGGGGACCGCTAATACCCTTATTTACGTACGTGGCCGCGGTATCGTGCTGGATGAGCCCTCTGTGGTGGCTATCCGTCATCATGGTGCCCAGAAGAGCGTGGCTGCCGTGGGCGCTGACGCCAAGCGCATGCTTGGTCGTACCCCCGGCAACATTACTGCCATCCGGCCCATGAAAGACGGCGTGATCGCCGATTTCGACGTGACCGAAAAAATGCTCCAGTACTTCATCAAGAAGGTGCATGACACCGGCTTTTTCCCGCCGGCGCCCCGTGTACTGGTGTGTGTGCCTTGCAAGTCTACCCAGGTGGAGCGTCGCGCCATTCAGGATTCTGCCTATGGGGCGGGTGCCCGTGATGTGTACCTGATTGAAGAGCCCATGGCGGCTGCCATTGGTGCCGGGTTGCCGGTGGAAGAGGCGCGTGGCTCCATGGTGGTGGATATCGGTGGCGGCACCACAGAGATCGCCCTGATTTCCCTGAACGGGGTGGTGTACTCCGAGTCCGTACGCATTGGTGGTGACCGCTTTGATGAAGCGATTGTGGCCTTTGTGCGTAAGGAATACGGCTCGCTGATCGGTGAATCTACCGCCGAGCGCATCAAGCACGAGATCGGTACCGCCTACCCGGGTGGCGAGATCCGTGAAATCGATGTGCGTGGCCGTAACCTGGCTGAGGGTGTGCCGCGGAGCTTTACCCTGAACTCTGAAGAAATTCTGGAAGCGCTGAAAGAGCCGCTGGCCTCCATCGTCAACGCGGTGAAGAATGCCCTGGAAGCCTCTCCGCCAGAATTGGCCTCTGATATTGCTGAGCGAGGCCTGGTGATCACCGGTGGTGGTGCGCTGCTGCGTGATATTGATCGTCTGCTGTCTGAAGAAACCGGCCTGCCGGTCATCATTGCCGATGATCCGCTGACCTGTGTGGCTCGAGGCGGCGGCAAGGCGCTGGAGCTGATGGACAGCCAGGGCTTTGACATGTTGGCCATGGGCTGATGACGGCTTCGGCCAACCCTCTATACCGTCTGGTTGCTGCGCTGGTTCTGTCTGTCATTGTGATTGTGCTGGACCAGCGTACGCCGTGGGCGGAACCGGTGCGTCATGTGCTGGGATATCTTACCGCCCCCGTTCATTACATTGCCCACTTCCCGGTGGACTCTGGTCAGTGGCTTTCAGAGCAGGCGCAGAGCCGTTCCTCGCTCATGGAAGAAAACCAGCGCCTGCAGCGACAATCCCTGATTCTTGAGCAGAAGGTGCAGCGTCTGGCTGTGCTGGAGGCCGAGAATGTGCGCCTGCGCGAGCTGCTTAACTCGTCCGCGGACCTGGATGCCAATGTGCTGGTGGCAGAAATTATTGGCGTGGACCCGGATCCCAACAGGCAGGAACTGGTGATTAACAAGGGCACCGTTTCCGATGTTTACCGTGGCCAGGCAGTGCTGGATGCGCAAGGGCTGATCGGGCAAGTGGTTGATGCGGGCCCGCTGAGTTCCCGGGTGCTGTTACTCACTGATGCCAGTCATGCCATGAGTGTGCAGGTTAATCGCAATGGCGTCCGCGCGGTGCTGGCCGGAAACGGGCAAACCGGGTTGCGGCTGCTGTACGTGCCGGATACTGCAGACATTGAAGTTGGCGATTTGCTGGTCAGTACGGGGCTTGGACAGCGTTACCCGCGAGGTTACCCGGTGGGAACCGTTACCACGGTCCGGCATCAGTCGGGTGCGCCTTATGCGGAAATCACGGCTCTGCCAACTGCCCGAATCGACAGGGCCAGTCATGTGCTATTGGTGCAGCCCTCGGATGCGCCTGCGCGTCCGTTGATGGGGGAGAACGCCAATGCGCAGTGATCGTCCATCCGGCACTGGGGTGATCATTGTGTCCCTGCTGATCGCCGCGCTGCTGGAGGTGGTGCCGTTCCCGGAGGCCATTAATTGGATCCGGCCAGAATGGATGCTCTTGGTTCTGGTCTACTGGGTCCTGGCATTGCCCCGTCGTATCGGTGTGTTGTGGGGTTTTGGCGTGGGTCTCTACTATGATGTGCTGGTTGGTGCCACGCTGGGTCAGTGGGGGCTGGCTTTTGCCCTTGGAGCCTATGTGATGCTGGCGGCCTACAAGCGTATGCGCGTATTTACCTCACTCCAGCAGTGCGCGGTAGTGTTTCTTCTGATTGGTACGGTCAGCCTGTTGGCCTATTCGGTACAGGAATCTGTCGGTCGCACCAGCTACCCTCCTTATACTATTTTGTATGCCTCTTTCACCAGCGCCTTGTTCTGGCGCCCGGTCTGTGCGGTACTGCGCTGGGTTCAATTGCGTTTTCTAGTACGCTGAAACCCCGGGTGGATGATGAGCGGTAGATCTCCTGTGCCATGCAGGGGATAGCGCTGGTGTTCACTGTTAACGATTTATCTTTAGCCACTATTCGAATCTATGATTCTTTATCTCGCTTCCGGGTCGCCGCGTCGTGCGGAATTGCTGCAGCAGATTGCAGCGCCGTTTTCGGTGTTAAAGCCGCCAGGGATTGATGAAACCCCGCTGCTCGCCGAGCCTCCACTGGACTACGTGCTGCGTATGGCGAAGCAAAAGGCCCTTGCTGGTGAACGGCAGCGGCAACGGGATGGCTCTCCCACAGGATGGGTGTTGGGGGCGGACACGTCTGTGGTGCTGGAGGGGAGTATTCTTGGCAAACCTCGAGATCCGGCTCATTCTCTTAGCATGCTTAAGTCGCTAAACGGGCGAACCCACCAGGTAATTTCTGCGGTAGCCCTGTTGAGTGGTGGGCAAGTGCGTCAGGCGCATTCGATTACGACGGTAACCTTCCGCTTCATGGAAGATGCCCGGCTGGCAGCCTATGTGGCGACCGGTGAGGGCGCCGACAAGGCCGGTGGTTATGGTATCCAGGGTTTGGGCGGGGCGATGGTGGCATCTTTGTCTGGTAGTTACAGCGGGGTCGTTGGGTTGCCGTTGGAAGCACTGGTATCTTTGATGGATGAGACGGGGCTGGAGTACTGGCAAACGAATGAAGATGGCTAACCGCACTGAACATCGCCATTCCCGCTGGCGACGGGTTCTACCGCTGCTCTGGTGGTCGCTGGCCGCATGTCTGTTATTGATGGCCTGCTACGTCGTGGTCGCGCGCCAGCTGATGCTGTTGGTGCCGGATTATCGCGGCAAGCTGGAAGCCTTGTTCGAGGACAGGATCCAGTCGCCGCTGGAAATCGCCGAGCTGGAAGGCCATATGGATGGCCTGACGCCACAGTTCAGGGTGCGTCAGTTACGTCTTCCTGCCCCGGAAGGTGAAGCACCTCTTGAGCTGGATGAAGTTGTCCTGAATGTGGATGTGATCCGGTCACTTATTCATCAGGATCTGGCACTCGAGTCGCTGCATATCGATGGTGTTGCGCTGAATCTGGTGAGAGATGCGGACGGGAAAATTCGCCTGCGTGGTCTGGATGCGCTTGCCGGGGAAGACAGCGACGCGCCGCCGCTTGAACGTATCCTGAGGTTGTTTTACCGACAGCAGTTGTTATCGATTACCAACGCGCGACTTTCTCTGGATTGGCCCGGCCTGCCACCTCTGGCGGCGTCCTCGATGGAAGCAACCCTTATTAACGACGGTGATGACCACCTGTTGTCTGTCACCCTTGAGGCTCGTGACCGCCCACTGAGTGTAGATGCCCGTCTGCATTTACATGAGGACGCCTACACTCTGAAAGAAATCAATGCAGATGTTTACTTGCGCATTCGTGGGCAGCGCATGCATGAGTGGCTGCCTGATTCTCTTGACTGGCCTGTGCAAATTGCTGCGTTTGACGGTGATATGGAGCTTTGGGGAAGTATTGCTGACGGAAGGCCTGAGAGTGCCCGGTTAGCGCTGGGAATCCCCTCCCTGGTGTTCGAGCAAGATAGTCAGCGGTGGCCGCTGGAGGCTGTTTCCCTGGATGTTGGTCTAAAGCGCGAAGGTGATCAGACGACTTTGTCCCTCGGTAATGTGTCCGCGCAGTCTCCCGCGGGGCAACTTTTGTTCGGGGATGTGGGGCTGAAATGGCGTGCGTCTGGCGAAACTCATCAATGGCAGTTACGGACCGGTGATCTGCCGGTACGTGCGATCAACCAACAGTTTCTCAAATGGCCTTTTGCCCTTCCTGACAATATTGCCCGCTGGCAGAAACAGTTGGCGAGTCTGGCGCCACAGGGAGTTATCGATGGTGTGTATCTGAATGGCGAGGGGCGCCATGTGGAGCGCTTTCAGGCTCGCTTTACGGCGCTGGGCAGTCAGGCGGATGACAAGATTCCAGGTGTCTCACGGTTGAGCGGCTGGATATCGGGAAGCCCGGAAGGCGGGCTGGCACACCTTTACAGCGACAATCTCTCACTGACGTTGCCACGGCTTTACGCTCACCCTCTGCAGGGACAGTTGACTGGTGTAGTTGGTTGGGAAAAAAACGACAAGGCGTTGATTTTGCGTTCAGGTCGTCTGCGAGCCGTAAACCCCGATGCCCACGGCGAGGCCATGTTTACAACCGTGATTGTGCCTGGCCAGATACCGCAACTGCGGTTAACCGCGGACATTTATGAGGGTGTTGGTTCCCGTGCCAGCCACTACATACCGTTAAAGCGTATTCCTGAGGGATTATCCCGTTGGCTTTCTCAGGCGATCCAGGGCGGGTCGTTACAGCATGGCAAACTTTTATACCACGGGCCGGTAAAAATTGATCGGGAACGACAGCAGGATCGCACCTTCCAGATGCGGTTTCAGGTCACTGATGCGCAATTGTCTTTTCTGCCGAACTGGCCCAGTGCCTCGGGCGTTGAAGCCGATGTCAGGATTAATGGTCGTGAGGTGCGTGGTGTTGCTCGCAAAGGAACCTTACTCAACAGTGTGTTGAGTGATGTGTACGTGGATGTTCCTCCTTTTGAGACGGCCAAGGGCCCGCGTCTGGTGGTGTCTGGTAAGGTCGAGGGGCCGGTATCAGACCTGGATACGCTGTTTCAGACGACGCCGTTGAAGAAATCATTACCGGATGAATTGCTGGATTGGCGCCTCAAGAGCGGTCAGATGCAAGGCCGGTTGCTGC
>NZ_AXBZ01000020.1:0-40523 GCF_000475295.1 Alcanivorax sp. P2S70 | reverse complement strand
CGCCGGTTTCGCGCCGAGCCAGCAATGCCTCAAAGGCGGTCTGCTGGCTCGCTTCCAGCTCCCGGTCAGACCAGGTGAACAGCCAGGTACGCGTCTGGCCGAGGACATGGCACAGCAGCAGCTCTGTATCCAGGGCGGCAGAAGGCGACGATGCCAGACGGCCACGAGCCTGACGCAGGGCCTCATCGATGCGCATGTTACTGCTCGCTCAGGGCAGCCAGCTGATCGGCCTGATGCTCGGCCAACAATGCCCCCAACACTTCGTCCAGATCGCCTTCCATCACTTCATTGAGGCGATACAACGTCAGGTTGATGCGGTGATCCGTGATGCGACCCTGGGGGTAATTGTAGGTACGAATGCGCTCGGAACGGTCCCCGGATCCCACCAGGGATTTGCGCTCCGCCGCCTGCTCGGCGTGGGCGGCATTCTGCTGGGCATCATAGAGTCTGGCGCTGAGCAGGCTCATGGCCCGGGCCTTGTTCTTGTGCTGGCTACGCTCGTCCTGGCACTCCACCACAACACCGGTGGGCAAGTGGGTAATCCGTACCGCGGAGTCGGTGGTGTTAACGTGCTGACCGCCCGCCCCGGAAGAACGGTAGGTATCAATACGCAGGTCTTCGTTGCGGATTTCGATATCGCCCAGGTCTTCGGCTTCAGCCATGATGGCCACGGTGCAGGCAGAGGTATGAATGCGCCCCTGGGATTCGGTGGCAGGCACGCGCTGCACCCGGTGAGCGCCAGACTCGAACTTCATCCGCGAATACACACCATCGCCAATGACTCGGGCAATCACTTCCTTGTAGCCACCATGCTCGCCTTCGCTGGCACTGACCAGCTCCACTTTCCAGCCCATCTGGTCGGCGTACTTCGAATACATGCGAAACAGGTCGCCGGCAAAAATCGCCGCCTCGTCACCGCCGGTACCCGCACGCACTTCCAGAAAGACATTGGCGCTATCGCGTGGGTCTTTCGGCAGCATCAGTTTCTGTAGCTCATCGGCCAGCGTCTCGATCTGCGACTGGGCTTCGCGGGCTTCTTCTGCCCCCATTTCACGCATTTCGGCATCGCTGTCATCCTGCATGGCCCGGGCAGCCTCCAGGTTTTCCTGCGCCTGCAGATATTCACGGTAGCATTTGATCACCGGATCGATTTCAGCGTACTCGCGGGACAGGTCCCGGAAACGGTTCTGGTTCGATATCACCTCTGGATCCGACAACAGGCCCGACAATTCCTCGAATCGGTCTGCCAGTTTATCCAGCTTGGCTTGTAACGACGCTTTCATAAAATCGATTCCACGCTTCACGCAACCACGCCGCCCGATGGGCGCACGCAACATTCAGGATATTTCGAAGACCAGGGTACCGCTGAAGAACGCCCCGGCTACGACGACGAGTCATCGTCGCCAAGCAACAATTCACGGGCGACCAGCAATGCCTCTGCCCGACCTTCTGCGGCCATCTTGCGCAGGGCCACACTGGGCGAGTGAAGCCACTTGTTGACCAGAGAATGCTGAAAACGGCGCAACACCTCTTCCGCGTCACCGCCATTGTTCAACTGTTGAAGGGCTTTATCCAACTCATCCGCTGCCATGCGAGTGCGATTTTCACGGTAATCACGCAACACCCCCACCGCATCCTGTTCACGGCGCTGGCGACGGTGGCGCACAATGGCATCACGGATCAGCTCAGAGGCTTCACGGGCTGCATCCTGTCGGGCCCGGACATTCTCCTGGATCGCCTCCTGAAGATGGTCCACCGTGTACAGGTACACATCATCCAGATTGCCGACCTCCGGCTCGATATCTCTTGGCACGGCAATATCCACCATGAACATGGGCCGGTGGCGGCGCTGCTTGAGTGCTCGCTCTACCATCCCCTTGCCGAGAATCGGCAACGGCGCGGCGGTACAGGAAATCAGAATGTCGGCATTCTCCAGCGCCACGGGCAGCTCTTCCAGACTGATACCCCGCCCTCCCACGCTGGCCGCCAGCTCACTGGCCCGCGCCTGAGTCCGGTTGGCAATGGTAATCTCACGGACCTGTTGTTCACTGAGATGCCGGGCCACCAGCTCAATCATCTCGCCAGCACCGATCAACAAGGCCCGGCTTTTTTTCAGATCGGCAAAGATGTGACGGGCAAAGGAGACCGCAGCATAAGCCACCGACACCGGATTGGCGCCAATGCCGGTTTCGGTGCGGATACGCTTGGCCACAGAGAACACTTCCTGGAACAGGCGCGACAATTCGCCATTGAGCAAACCCGCCTCATGGGCGCGGGCATAGGCCTCACGCATCTGCCCGAGAATCTGCGGCTCACCCAATACCAGGGAATCCAGGCCGCCAGCGACCCGCATCATGTGCTCCAGAGCCTCTTCGCCTTGATGCTGGTACAGAACCGGTTCGATCTTGTCGCGGGAAAGATGACGACGCTCGGCCATCCAGGCCACCAGGTCAGGGGCGCTGTCGTCGGTCAGACAGTAGAGTTCGGTGCGATTGCAGGTCGACAGCAACGCGGCCTCACAAACCCCGGGCACATCGCGAAGACTGGCCAGCGCTGCCTGCGCCTGCTGCGTGGAAAACGCCAGACGTTCGCGTAACTCCACATCTGCGGTGGTGTGATTAACGCCAACAGCAACCAGATTCATAGTGTCCCGTGCCCGTCCGTCGTGACAGGCAATATCCTGCCCTTGCCCGTCCGTACCCGTCAGCCCGCGTTACCCCGAAAAGCGGGGCTGCAAGGGAGAGGCATTTTGCGTGAAAGCGCCCCCCAAAACAATGACGCAGGCCATGGCTACCTTCTATGGCTGCAATAAGGTTTTCGGCTTGCAGAGGCCTGTGCCATCATAACGGAAACACATTGCAGGTCCTTTTGATGTCGCCTTGGTCACTATTGCCGCTCTGCGGCGCATTGCTCTTCACCGGTTGTGCCCATCAACCCGCCGAACCTTCTCCTGAACCCGCGGCCGGGAGCGAGCAGACTGACAGCACGCCGCTGCCACCCGGATATGACAGCGAGACCCTGTCTGACCTGCTGGTAGCCGAAGTGGCCGCCCAGCGGCAGGCGCTAGGTGTCACCCTTGGCTATTACGGCCAGGCCGCCAACACCACCGGCGACCCCACCGTCATCCGCCAGGCCGCCCAGCTGGCCAGCTATCTCGAAGACCACCAACAAGCCCTGGCCCTCAGCGAGCAGTGGCTGGAACAGGATCCCGGCAACGAGGAGGCTCTGCAACTGGCGATCCTGTCGGAAATTCGCCTCGGCAATACCGATGCCGCCACCCGATACCTGGATACCCTGATTGGCAGCCATGGACAGGAATCCCTTGGCCGCATGGTCAGCCAGGCCCGCGGCCTGGACGCCCAGGGCAACCTGCAGCTGGTCAAGGCCCTCGCCCAATTGACAGAGCAATACCCGGATCAGGCACCGCTGTGGTATGCCCGGGCCGTCTGGAAGGAACACGAAGGAGAGCTGCAAGCCGCCCTGGACGCCGATGAGCGCGCCATCAAACTGATGCCTCGGCACGAAGATGCCCTGCTACTCAAGGCTCAGTTACTGTTCGAAATGGGGGAGAGTCGCGACGCCCTTCGCCACATGAAAAAGGTGGTCAAGAAGTACCCCAAAGCACGCCGACCGCGCATCACCTATGTCCGCTTGCTGCTGGCCACTGGCAGTATCGCCGAGGCCGAAAAGCAGCTTGCCATTTTGTCTGAACAGAACCCGGGGGATCTGGATCTCAAGTTTTCACTGGCCTTGCTGGCACTGGAGGCAGGTGCCACCGACACCGCCACTGACCAGCTCGACGCCTTGCTCGCCGAGAACTACCGTCCAAACGAGATCCATCTGTATCTGGGCCAGGCCGCCGAACAGCAAGCAGATCTGGAACTTGCCATCGACCACTACCTGAAAGTGGATGGCCCACAAGGGATGCGCTCACGGGTACAGGCTGCTCGACTGATGGTCCGCCAGGGCAACCCCGCCCAGGCCCATGCCCTGATCAGCTCACTGCGACGCAGCCATCCGGAACTGTCTACCAGTCTCGCCATTACCGAAGCGGAAATCATCAGCAGCCATGGCAACCAGCAAGGCGCCCTTGCGCTTCTGGACAATGCACTGCAAGACGACCCAGACAATACCGAACTGCTTTATAGCCGCGCCACTCAAGCGGAAAAAGCCGGCGATCTGGAGAAAATGGAAAGCGACCTGCGGCGCATTCTGACACTGGAACCGGATGATGCCAGCGCCCTGAATGCACTCGGCTACACCCTGGCCAACCACAATCTGCGGCTGGACGAAGCCCTGGAATATGTCTCCCGTGCGCTGGCCCTGCGGCCCGAAGATCCGGCCATTCTCGACTCAATGGGGTGGGTTCTGTACCGACGCGGCGACCTGAAAGGGGCTCGCGACTATCTGCGTCGGGCCTATGAAAAATTCCCGGACCCCGAAGTGGCCGCCCATTACGGCGAAGTGTTGTGGGTGCTGGGCGCTCAGGGGCAGGCCCGGGAAGTCTGGCGCGACGCCCTGGACAGCAACCCCGATGCCCCGCATATCCGTGAAACCATGGACCGGCTGGGAGCCAAACTGTGAAACACCGCCTTAGCCGTGTGCTTATCGCGCTCTGCATCCCGCTGATCCTGAGCGCCTGTCAGACGCCCACCACGGAACTCACCACCTTCACCCACCCCAGCCAGATTCAGGGCTGGGAGATGGAAGGCAAACTCGGCTACCGCACCCCCAATGATGGCGGGAGCGCCACCTTTGAATGGCGCCAGCAACCCGCCCGAGGCGAAATCCGTTTTTCCGGCCCGCTGGGCTTCGGCAGCGCCGACCTTCGCTGGGACACCGGCCGTGCCGAGCTGATTACCGCCAAAGAGCAATATCAGGCCCGCAGCCCAGGCGAACTGGCCTGGCACCTGACCGGCTTCTGGTTACCGGTATCCGCCCTGCAATACTGGGCACGGGGCCTACCCTGGCCTGGCGCGCCGGGCGAAGCCAGCTATGATGACCTTGAACGCCTGCAGAGCCTGGAGCAATTGGGCTGGACCCTCACCTTTGACCGCTATGAAACGGTGGCCGGCGTTGAACTGCCATTCCGTATCAAGGCCACCCAGAACGGCAACCGCTTCACCCTGCTGATCAAGGACTGGCAACCCGGCCTCGGACAATGATGGCTGCCATTCTGACCCTGCCCGCCCCGGCCAAGCTCAACCTGTTCCTGCACATCACCGGGCAGCGGACAGACGGCTACCACTGCCTGCAGACCGTCTTCGCCCTGCTGGATCACGGAGACACGCTGCACTTCGAACCTGCTGAGAGCCTGAGTCTGGAATGCGATGACCCGGAAGTCCCCTGCGACAGCAGTAACCTGATCCTGCGCGCCGCCCAGGTCTTGCAGCACCACACCCAAACGCGCAACGGCGCGCGCATCCGTCTGCAAAAACGCCTCCCCATGGGGGGCGGCGTAGGCGGAGGCTCCTCCGATGCTGCCACCGCCCTGCTGGGCCTTAACCAGCTGTGGAACCTGGGGCTGTCGCTGGACACCCTCGCCGAACTTGGCCTCCATCTGGGCGCCGATGTGCCCGTCTTCGTCCGCGGCCGCAGCGCCTGGGCCGAGGGGGTGGGAGAGAAAATTACACCGGTTTCCCTGCCGGATGCCCATTTTTTAGTCATTCACCCCGGAATTCATGTATCAACTGCTCGAATTTTCGGCGACCGGGAATTGACAAGGGATACCCCCATCAGTAAATTACCGGCCTCGCTTGAGGCGGTGCTGACCCGCGACTTTCACAACGACTGTGAAGCGGTGGCACAGCGGCACTTTCCGGAGATCGGCAAGGCCCTCGACTGGCTCAGGCAACATACGGGTAATGCCCGTATGACCGGTACCGGCGCTTGCTGCTTTGCACGCCTCACCGGATCGCAACAGGGGCAGCAATTGCTGCAACAGTTGCCACAACACTGGACAGGTTTCGTCGCTCGAAGCGGTAATACTTCTCCTCTCCATCAAACGCTTGGAGAGACACTGGCGAAGTTTCGAGAGACAAAGAATTCAGGCGAATCTGCACAAACGCATAAGTAGTGCAGACCTGTAAAAGCGTGTTGGGGTATCGCCAAGTTGGTAAGGCAACGGGTTTTGATCCCGTCATTCGTAGGTTCGAGTCCTGCTACCCCAGCCATTTTCTTTCCCGGCCCTCCCTTCCCGGGGCCAGAAATTCACGATACGAAGCACGAAGAGAAGAGAGGCGCCAGTGTCCAAGCTCGTCGTTTTCACCGGTAACGCAAATCCCGAACTGGCCCGCGCCATGGTCAACCACCTGAATCTGCCCATCGGCAATGCCGACGTTGGCACGTTCAGCGATGGTGAAGTCGCCGTGGAAATTCAGGAAAACGTGCGCGGCAAGGACGTCTTCATCGTCCAGTCCACCTGCAACCCCACCAACAACAACATCATGGAACTGCTGGTCATGGCCGACGCACTGCGTCGCTCCTCCGCCGGCCGTATTACCGCTGTGATGCCGTACTTTGGTTACGCCCGTCAGGATCGCCGCGTGCGCTCCGCACGAGTGCCGATTACCGCCAAAGTGGTGGCCGACATGATCACCACCGTGGGCATCGACCGCGTGGTAACCGTCGACCTGCATGCAGATCAGATCCAGGGCTTCTTCGACATTCCGGTAGACAACGTCTACGCCACCCCGCTGATCGTGGCAGACATCGAGCGCCAGAAACACGACGACCTGATGGTCGTGTCCCCGGACGTGGGTGGCGTAGTCCGTGCCCGCGCTTTGGCCAAGCAACTCAACGATGCTGACCTGGCCATCATCGACAAACGCCGCCCCAAGGCCAATGTCTCTCAGGTCATGCATATCATCGGTGAAGTGGAAGGCCGCACCTGCATCCTGGTAGACGACATGGTCGATACCGCCGGCACCCTGTGCAAAGCCGCCCAGGCACTGAAGGATCATGGCGCATCCAAGGTCTACGCCTACATTACCCACCCGGTACTGTCTGGCCCGGCCATCGATAACATCGCCAGCAGCTCTCTGGACCAACTGGTGGTGACCGACACCATCCCGCTGTCAGAAGCTGGCCGCGCCTGTGACAAGATTCGCGTGCTCAGCCTGGCGCCGATGCTGGCAGAGACCGTTCGCCGGGTGAACAACGAAGAGTCGCTCAGCGCCATGTTCGACCGATTGGAGCTGGTGTAACCCCGGTTTCGAGATGAACGTTAAAAGTTGAAACGCGGGCAAGACCATCTTGTACCGCCGCCGCGGAGGCCGCGCACCAGTTTTGGGCGCGGCCTCCTGCTTTTTGGGGTCGCCCCCACGCCATAACCACGTTTTGACTTTAAACTTTGGACTTTCAACTCTTGCCCTGCTGGCCTCCCGGCCAGATTTCATGCATAATCGCGCCCCCGCGGAATCCTCCGTGGTTTTATCAACCTCTCTGGCCGACCTGGTCGCGGGAAGCCCGAGAGCAGACTGGAGACATAACATGTCCAATGAATTCCTGCTGAATGCAGAAATCCGCAGCGACGCGGGGAAAGGTGCGAGCCGCCGCCTGCGTCGTCTGCAAGATCGCGTACCTGGCATCCTCTATGGTGGCGAAGCCGAACCGCAGATGATCAGCGTTGAGCTGCGCGAGCTGAAAAAAGCCCTGGAAAACGAAGCGTTCTACAGCCACATCCTGACCCTGAAAGTCGACGGCAAGGATGTACAGGCGGTACTGCGTGACCTGCAGCGTCACCCGGCCAAAGGTGTTCCGACCCACGCGGATTTCCTGCGTGTGGACAAGACCCACAAGATCACCATGAACGTACCGCTGCACTTCATCAACGAAGCCGGCTCCATTGGCGTGAAGAAGCAGGGTGGCGAAATCCAGCACAACATTTCCGAAGTGGAAGTGAGCTGTCTGCCGCAGGATCTGCCTGAGTTCATCGAAGTGGATATGGCTGAAGTCGAAATGAACGCCATCGTTCACCTGTCCGACCTGAAACTGCCGAAAGGCGTGGAACTGACTCAGCTGGCGCTGGGCGACGACCACGACCAGCCGGTTGCTGCTATCCACGCGCCGAAAGTACGTGCTTCCGAGTCTGACGACGAAGAAGGCGGCGAAGAAGCAGCCAGCGAAGAATAAGACGCACCGTGGCGGAACCTGTTCGACTGATCGTAGGCCTGGGTAACCCGGGCCGCGAATACGAAGACACCCGCCACAATGCCGGCGTCTGGTACATTGACGCCCTGGCTCGCCGCCAGGGCGTTTTCCTTTCCGAAGACAAGAAGTACTTCGGCCTGACCGGCACCTTCACCTTTGAAGGCGAAACCATTCGCCTGCTGGTCCCGACCACTTTCATGAATCGCAGTGGTCAAGCCACGGCCGCACTGGCCAATTTCTTCAAGATCCCTGTCACGCAGATACTGGTCGCCCACGACGAACTCGACCTGCCTCCAGGCACTGCCCGCTTCAAGTTGGGCGGAGGCCACGGTGGGCATAATGGTCTGCGCGACATCATCAGCAAGCATGGCAACAGCCGCGACTTCTACCGCTTGCGGCTTGGTATTGGCCATCCCGGCTCTGCTGCCCAGGTCACGCCTCATGTGCTCAACAAGCCGTCGAAAGCCGACCGTGATCTGATTGACCGCGCCATCGACGAAGCGGTGTATCACACCCCGGATATGCTTCGCGGGGAACTGAACAGCGCGATGAATCAACTGAATGGGTTCAAGGCGTAGAGGACAGGTTCAGCCTTCCCTGACCCGTTCGCGTGTTGCCCGCATTATCGATCCTGCCCGTAACGCGCCAGCACCCATTGTCCAGCCGGCCGGGTATTGAGCTTATGCAGCTGTGCCTGCAGAGCCGGGGAAAGGGTGCTCTCGTCGAAAATATCCCAAGGGGTACCGACTGGGCTCAGCAGCGGCGCCAACAGGCTGGCTGCGGCAATGTCCGCCAACGTAAAGGTGTCCCCTACCAGATAGTGCCCATTGCCCTTTTGAAGGCAGGACTCCACCAGGGCAAGCCCTTCCTCCACACGCTGCTCGGAACGCATCACCGCCTTGGGTTGGATCCGGTACAGGCGACGCACCGCCTCACGGGTCACGGGTGTCATGACTTTCTGCACCATCGCCGGCAGCCCGTAGGGCGTGAGCATGGCATCCATCACTTCCGGCCGGTCAATGATCTGCCCATAGAGCCAACGGCGGACATGAACACCAATGCGGTCAAACTGCTGCTCCAGCTCAATCACCCGGGCTCGCAGCTCCCGGTCTTCCGGTAACAGGGGGCGTTCCGGGTATGTCTTTTCCAGGTAATAGGCAATCCGGGTGGAATCGCCCACCGTCCGCTTGCCGTCACGAAGAATTGGCAAGGTATCGATCCGGGCCATCAAGCGGGTGCGGATACGGTGCGGCCCGGGCAGCAGGTTATGGATACGGAAACCCAGCCCCTTGTGGTCAAGCTGCCAGCGGGTTTTCTCGCAATAATGCGAAATCGGAAACTGGTAAAGAATGCGGTCAGTCATGATGGTGCGCCAGTCAGGATCATGGCCGCAGTCTAGCCCCTCCCCAAAATGGCACATCGGCATCAGCGCCCTGCCATGCCGTCCCCCCAGCAACCCCGCTTTCCGCCTGCCGGTGGTCGCTTTTCCGGCCCGCTTTCAGTAGCATTGCGGCCTCGAAAACTGGAGGTCTGTCATGGGTTTCAAATGCGGTATCGTCGGTCTGCCCAACGTGGGCAAATCCACCCTGTTCAACGCGCTCACCAAGGCGGGGATTGATGCCGAGAACTTCCCGTTCTGCACCATTGAGCCCAACACTGGCGTGGTCCCGGTACCCGACCCGCGTCTGGACAAACTGTCCGCCATCGTGGATCCGGAGCGCGTAATGCCCGCCACCATGGAATTCGTGGACATTGCCGGCCTGGTTGCCGGCGCCTCCAAAGGCGAAGGCCTGGGCAACAAGTTCCTTGCCAACATCCGTGAAACCGACGCTATCGCCCATGTGGTACGTTGCTTCGACGACGAAAATGTTATCCACGTGGCCGGCAAGGTCTCACCGCTGGACGATATCGCCGTGATCAATACCGAGCTGGCACTGGCGGATCTGGATACCGTGGAAAAGGCCCACCTGCGTGCCACCAAAGCCGCCAAGGGCCAGGACAAGGATGCCAAAGGCCTCCTTCCTGTTCTCGACAAGGTATTACCCGCATTGAACGAGGGCGAGCCTGCCCGCTCCGTGGAGCTCAATGACGACGAGCGCAAGGTGCTCAAGAGCCTCAACCTGCTGACGCTCAAGCCGACCATGTACATTGCCAACGTGGACGAAGGCGGCTTCGAAGACAACGCCCTGCTGGATGCCGTACGCGAGCTGGCCGAGAAAGAGAACTCTTCCGTGGTGCCGATCTGCGCCAAGATTGAATCCGAAATCGCCGAGCTGGACGACGAAGAGAAGGCGGATTTCCTGTCTGATCTCGGCATGGACGAACCGGGTCTGAACCGGGTAATCCGTGCGGGTTTCAGCCTGCTCGGCCTGCAGACCTACTTCACCGCCGGCAAGAAGGAAGTCCGCGCCTGGACCGTCAAAGTGGGCGCCACCGCGCCACAAGCCGCCGGGGTCATCCACACCGATTTCGAGAAAGGCTTCATCCGTGCCGAAGTCACTGCCTACGATGACTACATCGAGCACAACGGTGAGTCCGGCGCCAAGGATGCCGGCAAATGGCGCCTGGAAGGCAAGGAATACATCGTCAAGGACGGCGATGTAGTGCACTTCCGCTTCAACGTGTAAACGCCACAGGCACGCAACACGCTAAAACGAAAAGGCCGCCCGAGGGGCGGCCTTTTCGTTTTTCGCTGTTAACTGATTTAATCAGTGCCACCCGCATTCACCGGCTCAAAGTCTTCATCCTTCAACTCCGGCAGCTTCTCATCACAGCCCTGAATGCCCTGCTTTTTCAGGTTGGTGCACACCCGATCCAGCTTGTTGTCCACCGCATGCATGTGATCCAGCAGCAAGTGAATGGCTTCGGCCACCGGGTCGGGCATGTCGTTGCTGACCCCATAGGCCTGAAATCCGATTTTCTCGGCCATTTCCTGACGGGTCTTTTCTTTCTCGGTGAGCGGCTTGTTGATCACACGACCCGGGATCCCCACCACCGTTGCCCCTTCCGGTACCTCTTTGGTCACTACCGAGTTGGAACCGATCTTGGCGCCCTTGCGCACGGTAAACGGGCCCAGCACCTTGGCGCCGGCCCCCACCACCACCCCATCTTCCAGGGTCGGGTGGCGCTTGCCTTTGTTCCAGCTGGTGCCGCCCAGGGTCACCCCGTGATACAAGGTGACGTCATCGCCGATCTCTGCGGTTTCACCGATCACCACCCCCATGCCGTGGTCGATAAAGAACCGACGACCAATCTTGGCACCCGGGTGGATTTCAATACCGGTCAGCCAGCGGGAAAACGTGGAAATAATGCGCGCCAACTGCTTGAAGTTGCGCCGCCACAGGCCATGGGCCAGACGGTGAAACAGCACCGCATGCAGGCCGGGATAGTTGAGCAACACTTCCAGCGTGTTGCGGGCCGCCGGGTCCCGATGAAATACCGACGCAATGTCCTCGCGTACTCGATCAAACATAGCTACCTCGTCCAGGACCTGAGTCCTTATGGATGCGCCAACCCGGTCTGCGTTACGGGTTGCCGCCCTCCTTCATTTTTTTCTCCAGCGCCACCAGCACACCCCGCAAAATGCTCATTTCCATTTTGTCGGGTCGGGCGCGCATAAACAAACGGCGCATGCGCGTCATGACCTGCCCCGGCTGCTCCGGATTCAGGAACCCACTCTGCTCCATGACCGTTTCCAGGTGATCCAGAAAACCGGCCACCGCCTCGTTGGTAGCAAGCGGCTCATCCCAGAACATCTCGGGCAAGGGCATCGCTTCGCGGCGCGAGCGGGCTTCCTTGAGATCGAAATCCTCTCCCAGCAACGCCAGGCGCAACTCGTAACAGATCAGCTGCACCGCCGAGGCTACATTCAACACCCCGTAATCCGGGTTGGCCGGGACGCTCACGTGCAGGTTGCAACGACGCAGCTCGTCGTTGGTCAGCCCGCGGTCTTCACGGCCGAACAGCACCGCAATGCGTGTTTCTTCCGGCTCGTGGGACAACTGCGCCGCCAGCTGACGGGGGGTCAGACAGGGCCAGGGAATCCGTCGCTGGCGAGCACTGGTACCAATCACCAGCGTGGCGCCTTCCAGGGCCTCATCCAGGCTGTCACATACCTGCGCGGCTTCCAGCACATCGCCGGCACCTGACGCCCGGGCAGTGGCTTCCACATTGGGGTAGCCCTGCGGTTTTACAAGGCGAAGATCCGACAACCCCATGGTTTTCATGGCTCGGGCAGCAGCCCCCACATTACCGGGATGGGTGGTTTCCACCATCACGATACGCACATTTTCCAGCATCAGCGTTCCTGTAACAGGTCTGGTCGTAAAAGACGGCAATGTTATCATGAGAGTGTATTAATGACTGCTTAGGCTCTGCTACAATCCGCGCCCCGGTCAGGCCTGCCCTGCTGCCGGAGCTCTTTTACAGTCAATTTTTGAGGACAGATGCATGCATGCGCCGCAAGTGAATATCGCCCTGCGAGCCGCCCGCTCCGCGGGTAACCTGATTAGACGCGCTGCCGAAAGCAGTGACCCGGTGTCTGTCACCAAGAAGGGCATGAACGACTTCGTTACCGAAGTGGATCGTGCGGCTGAAAAGCGCATTATCGAAACCCTCCTGAAAGCCTATCCGGACCACGGCATTCTCGCCGAGGAATCCGGCATCATCGAAGGCAAGGGCGAAGGGGCCGATTATCAGTGGATAATCGACCCGCTGGATGGCACCACCAACTTTATCCATGGCTTCCCCCAGTACTGCGTTTCCATTGCCCTCAAGCACAAAGGCAAAGTGGAACATGCGGTGATTTACGATCCCAACCGCGATGAGGAATTCACCGCCAGCCGTGGTCGGGGCGCGGCCCTCAATGGCCGCCGCATTCGCTGCACCAACCGTCCCGGCCTGGACGGCTGCCTGATCGGCACCGGTTTCCCGTTCCGCAAGGATCAAGCCCCCTTCATGGACGCTTACCTGGGCATGTTTGCCGACATCGCCGCCAGCACCGCAGGCTTGCGCCGCCCGGGCTCTGCCGCCCAGGACCTGGCCTGGCTGGCCGCAGGCCGCCTGGATGGTTTCTTTGAATTCGGTCTGGCCGAGTGGGACATGGCTGCTGGCGCCTTGCTGATCACCGAAGCCGGCGGGCTGGTTGGCGACCTGAGCGGTGGTCACAAGTACCTGGAAAGCGGCGGCGTGGTCGCTGGCAGCCCCAAGGTGTTCAAAGGCCTGCTGCAAAAAATCAAACCCCATCTTACCGACGGTCTGCGAAGATAAAGACAGCTTCGAGCTATCCGCTTCCAGCCATGACGCGGCCCAAGCCAGGTGCCAACCAGCACCTCTTGAGCCGCACCCCATTGCCTTCCATGTCAGCTTCCTTCCTGTTAAGCGCTTCGATTTCTGCTTTTCCGCTTTTTCTCGCAGCTCACCGCTAATCGCTCGCCGCTGATTTCCTTAGACCCCAAACCGATTTTTGCAATTCGGCATGGACATCTGTGTGTGCTTTGCTAGCGTGAAAGACAGACACGTTGGCAAGGAGACATGGAATGGGCTCAGTAACGCTATCGGATCCGTCACTTTTCCGTGAGCAGTGCTACATCGACGGTCAATGGTGTGATGCGGACGACGGTGGCACTTTCACGGTGGACAACCCGGCCACTGAAGAGACGCTGGGTACTGCGCCACGCATGGGCGAGGCCGAAACCCGCCGCGCCATTGATGCCGCCCATGCCGCCTTCCCTGCGTGGCGAGACAAAACTGCCGCAGAACGGGCCGGCCTGCTGGAAACCTGGCATGACCTGATGATGGAACATCAGGACGACCTCGGTCTGCTGATGACACTGGAGCAAGGCAAACCCCTGGCCGAAGCCAAAGGCGAAATTGCCTACGCCGCCTCGTTTCTGAAATGGTTTGCTGAAGAAGCCCGTCGCGCCTACGGCGACACCATCCCGGCACCAAAACCCGGCCAGCGTATCGTGGTCATCAAACAACCCATCGGTGTCACCGCCGCGATCACCCCCTGGAATTTCCCCTCCTCCATGATTACCCGCAAGGCGGGTGCGGCTCTGGCAGCCGGCTGTACCATGGTCGTCAAACCGGCCAGCGCCACCCCCTATTCGGCATTGGCACTGGCAGAGCTGGCCCAGCGGGCCGGCATTCCGGCCGGCGTTTTCAGCGTCATTACCGGTAGTGCAGGGGCAATTTCCACCGCCCTGACCGACTCCCCCATTGTTCGCAAGCTGAGTTTTACCGGTTCCACCGAAGTGGGCAGCAAACTGATGGCCCAATGCGCCAAACATATCCAGAAGGTCTCACTGGAACTCGGCGGCAATGCGCCCTTCATCGTGTTTGATGATGCCGATCTGGACAAGGCGGTGGAGGGCGCCATGGCCAGCAAATTCCGCAACACCGGCCAGACCTGCGTGTGTGTTAACCGCTTCCTGGTACAGGACAGCGTGCATGATGCCTTCGTGGACAAGCTCAAGGTCGCCATCGAAGCCATGAACGTAGGCAATGGCATGGACGATGGCGTGACCCAGGCCGCCCTGATCAATCGCGGTGCCGCCGACAAGGTCATGGAGCATATCGAGGATGCCCTGGGCAAGGGCGCCACTGTTATCACCGGCGGGCAGCGACATGAACGCGGCGGCAGTTTTGTACAGCCTACCCTGATCACCGGTGTCAGCCAGGACGCCCAGCTCTGCCAGGAAGAAACCTTCGGCCCACTGGCCGCCGTCATCCCGTTCAAGAGCGAAGAAGACGCCATCCGGATTGCCAACGACACCCCGTACGGCCTGGCGGCCTATTTCTACAGCAATAACATCCACCGCTGCTGGCGTGTGGCTGAAGCACTGGAAAGCGGCATGGTCGGCGTCAACGAAGGCCTGATTTCCAATGCTGCGGCCCCCTTCGGCGGCGTCAAGGAATCCGGCCTGGGCCGGGAAGGCTCCCATCAGGGAATGGATGAGTACCTGGAAGAAAAATATCTCTGCATGGGTAGCTGATACCCCTGAACGGTCGCCTGGCGCGGCCCACCCCTGAGTGAGGCCTGAAGACAGAACCGCGCCGGCCAGAAAGGAGACGGAATGGGACAAACGCTGAACATTGCCCTGTTGCCCGGTGACGGCATTGGCCCGGAAGTCATGGATGTGGCGGACGCGCTCCTGGAACAGTTGATTCAACGCTATCAGCTCCCCCTCGCTGCGACCCTGTTTCCCTGGCCATCCCATGCCTGGTACCAGCAGCACGGGCAGATGATGCCTGAGGATGGCGTGGCGCAATTGCGCCGCTTCGACGGCATCCTTCTCGGGGCACTGGGTGATCCCGGCCCACTGGATGATCCTGAGCGGTTTGTCCTCTCTGACAGTATTTCACTGGGGCCTTTGCTGGCCCTGCGCAAACAGCTGGATTTATGGGCCTGCGAGCGCCCTGCCCGCTGGCTGGCTGGTGCTTCCCAATACCTCGCGGACCCACGCGCCAAAGACGTCGACATGCTGGTGATTCGGGAAAACAGTGAAGGCGAATACAGCAATCAGGGCGGCCGCCTGCGGGCCGGCACGGCAGACGAAATCGCCACCCAGGTCGAAGTCTTCACCGCCACGGCCACAGAACGGCTGATTCGCCATGCCTTCGAACGTGCCGAAGAACGTGCCCGACTGCGCGACACCCCACGCCAGTTCAAGGACGGCAAAGCCGCCCAGGTGTGCCTGATCACCAAACGCAATGCGCAACCCTTCTGGGGAGATCTGTACACCGAAACCTTCGCCCGCATCGCGGCTCTCTATCCCGAGGTGGACACCCATCACGAGCTGGTGGACGCCGCCTGCATGAAGTTCGTGCAAAGTCCCTGGCAGTTCGATGTGATCGTGGCCAGCAACCTGCACGGCGACATTCTCACCGACCTGGCTGCAGTGCTGTGTGGCGGGCCGGGCCTGGCACCGTCTGCCAACCTGAATCCGGCTGACGCCGACACGCCAGCCCTGTTTGAGCCGGTACACGGCAGTGCCCCGGATATCGCCGGAAAGAATCTGGCGGACCCCCGTGCCACCCTGTTAAGCCTGGCCATGCTGCTGGACACCCTGGCGCCGAACCATCCGGCCATCGGCAATGCGGCACAACATCTGCATGACCTGATAGCAGAGGATTTACGACAGCCCTTTACAGGCACCCGGGAAACCGGCCAACGATTGAGTCAACGTATGGCCGCTGCCGTCTGAGGGCAGCGCCATTGATGAGGAAAACCGCGACAGCAAAGCAAACACATCGCAAGCATTGGTAAACGGAGGCGCCATGAGTCATTTGTCCCCCCTGCTGGTCCAGTCCAGCGGCATTTGTGCGGAGCGCGGCGAAGGAAGCTGGCTCTATGACAAGGACGGCAACCGCTGGCTGGATTTCACGTCCGGGATTGGCGTCACCGCCACAGGCCATTGCCACCCAAGGGTCGTTGCGGCTGCCCAGGAACAAGTGGCCAAGCTGGTGCATGCTCAATACGCCACGGTCACCCACCCCAACATGCTGGCACTGACGGACAGGCTCTATGAGCACTTGCCCAAAGGACTCGATGCGGTGGCCTTTTCCAATTCCGGCAGCGAATCCGTCGAAGCCGCCGTGCGGCTGGCCCGTCAGGCCACCGGACGCACCAATCTGATTGCCTTTCGCGGTGGCTTCCATGGCCGCACTTTGGCGGCGGCCTCCCTGACCACCTCCACCAGCAAGGTCCGCACCGGCTGGCAACCGCTCATGGCCGGGGTCAGCATCGCCCCCTTCCCCCATGCCTACCGCTATCAACAGAACATGGACGAATGCGTGGCGGCCTGCCTGCACGAGCTGGACCATATCTTCGCCACCGAGTGCAATCCGGCAGACACCGCCGCCATGATCATTGAGCCGGTGCAGGGTGAATACGGTTATTACCCCGCCACAACCGGGTTCATGGAAGGCTTGCGCGAGCGGTGCGACAAGCACGGCATCTTGCTCATTGCCGACGAAATCCAGGCGGGCTATGGCCGCACCGGGCGTTTCTGGAGCCACCAGCATTTCAATGTGAAGCCCGACCTGATTATTACTGCCAAGGGGCTGGCCAGCGGTTACCCGCTGTCTGCCATCGCCGCCAGCAAGGACTTGATGAGCCACGGTTATCCAGGCTCCCAGGGCGGCACTTACGGCGCCAACGCGGTGGCCTGCGCAGCGGCCCTTGCCACCCTGGATGTCATCGAGGATGAACAGCTGGTCGCCCGGGCCGACAGCCTAGGTGCCCGGTTGCGAAAGCATCTTGAAGGTTTGCAGAAAGAGGACGGCGGCATCGATGAAATCCGCGGCGCCGGTCTGATGTTGGGCGTGGAAATGGTCAGCGCGCCGCACGTTCCCGACGGCGACCGCGCTGGCCGCATTCTCAAACATTGCGAGCAGAACGGCATGTTGATGCTGCGCTGCGGCAGCCAGGGACAGGTGGTACGCTGGCTGCCCCCGTTGACGGTCAGCGAGACAGAAATCGATCAGGCCGTTGACCTGTTTGCCAAGGCGCTGAAGGCCACCGCCTGAGCGCCGTACTGAATCAAGGATCTTGTATGACCGAAACCGTTGTGACCGTGCTGCTTGCCGAAGACGAGCCCTCCCTGCCCGGCCTGGAAGCCCTTGCCGGCCAGGCCCGGGTGCAGGAAGCACGGACACCGGAGCAGCTGAAAGCCGCCCTGCCGGACACCGAGGTACTGGTGGTCACCGACTTTCGCACCGATGTGCTGGCGCAAGTGTGGCCGGACAACTGCCCGGTGCGCTGGGTCCATGCCACCAGCGCCGGCGTGGATGCACTGATGATCGACCCGATCAGGAACAGCGACATCGTCGTCACCAACGCCCGCGGCATATTCGACCGGGGTATCGCCGAGTATGTGCTGGGTGCGGTGCTGATGTTTGCCAAAGACACGCTCACCAACCTGTCACTGAAGCGCGAGCATCGCTGGCAACACCGTGAAACCCGCCTGCTGCGTGACAGCCTCGCCGTCATCGTGGGGGCGGGTTCGATCGGCCGGGAAGTGGCCCGTCTGCTGGGCGCGCTGGGCGTGAACGTGGTGGGCACCGCCCGCCATGCCCGTGACGATGCAGCCTTTGACAAGGTGTATGCGCAAGACGATTTGCCCGGGCTCCTTGGCGAGGCGGACTACGTAATCATCACCGCGCCACTGACCCCGGACACCGAAGGATTATTCGATGAGCCGCAGTTCCAGCGCATGAAAGCCGGGTCGGTCCTGGTGAACGTCGGCCGCGGCCCCATCGTTCGCACCGACGCCCTGCTGGCCGCCTTGCAGAGTGGTCATCTGGCCGGGGCCGCACTGGACGTATTTGAACAGGAGCCCCTGCCCGCCGATCACCCATTGTGGGATCAACCCAACGCCATGCTGTCCGCCCATATGGCAGGGGATTTCATCGGCTGGCGCGCTGCGCTGGGGCAGCAATTTGTCGACAACTTTGAACGCTGGCAACAGGGCGAGGCGCTCGCCAACCCCGTCAGCAAGGAACATGGCTATGTCAGCAATGCCTGAGTTCGGATCCATTCAGACCAGGCATACGTCACACCAGGAGGTAAGCCGATGAGCAAGGAACTACTGACCATGAGCGCCCAGGCGCTCAAAGCCGCCTACCAGACCGGCGCGCTGTCCCCCGTGGAAGTGTGCTCCAGCCTGCTGGACCATATCGAAAAGCACGACCAGGCGCTGAATGCCTGGTGCCTGATCGACCGCGACACCACCCTGCAATGGGCCCGTGACTCGGAGCAACGTTATCAGGATGGCAAGGCAGACGGCCTGCTCGATGGAATCCCGGTGGCGGTCAAGGATGTGTTCCTGACGCCCATGTGGCCAACCGTGAAAGGGTCAAAAACCATCGACCCCGACGCGACCCTCAACAAACGCTCCCCCGCCGTGGCCGCCCTGGAACGGCATGGCTATGTCCCGCTTGGCAAAACCACCACCCCGGAGTTCGGCTGGAAGGGCATCACCGACAGCCCCCTGTGCGGGCCGACCAACAACCCCTGGAACCCGGCACGCACTGCCGGCGGCAGCAGCGGCGGCAGCTCAGCGGCGGTCTCGGCCGGCATGGCGCCCCTGGCGCTGGGCACGGATGCCGGCGGCTCAATTCGCATCCCGGCCGGTTTTTGCGGCATCGTGGGCCATAAACCCACCTTTAGCGAAGTCCCACACTGGCCGGCCAGCCCGTTCGGCACCCTGGCGCACGCAGGCCCCATGACACGAACCGTAGCCGATGCCGCACTGATGATGAACGTGCTGTGCGAAGCCGATGCCCGCGACAGTCTGGCCGCACCGCGCCGCCATATTGATTATGTGGCAGCCCTGAACCAGCCCATGAAAGGCCTCAACATCGCCATGAGCACGACTCTCGGCTATGTAGACGTGGACCCGGAAATCGAAAAGGCGTTCAAGGACGCTGCCAAGGTGTTCGAGGACCTGGGCGCCACCGTGACCGAAGCGGACCCCGGTTTCAGCAACCCGCTGGCCGCCTTCAGCCATCTGTTCTACAGCGGCGCCGCCAACGCCATGCGCGACCTGGGCGACCGCCAGCGCAGCCTGATGGACCCGGCGCTGGTCGAAGTGGCCAGCAAGGCCGAAAAGCTCACCATGCTGGACTATCTGGGTGCCATGAACGAGCGCATGGCCGTGAGCGAACGCATGGCGGTATTCCATACCAAGTACGATCTGCTCATCACCCCGACCCTGCCCATCGAAGCCTTTGATTCCGACCGCGAAGTGCCGGTGGACTGGCCCAGCACCCGCTGGCCGACCTGGACGCCCTTTACCTACCCGTTCAACCTCACCGGGCAGCCGGCGTTGTCGGTGCCCATGGGCCTGAACAGCAATGGGCTGCCCATGGCCCTGCAAATCATCGGCGCCCGTTTCGATGACGCCCGGGTACTGGCGGCAGGTCACGCCTTCGAGCAGGCAAAGCCATTCACAGACTTGCCGCCCTTGCTACAGGAATAACCTCTTTCTGCAGGAGCATCGCAGTCGGCTCGAAAACCACAGCAAGAAGCGGGCAACGGGTTTGGTGGCGCACACCGCACCCTCGCGAAAAGTTTTTCAGGAAGGAGAACATGATGGGCAATATCAATCTGGACACGGATTTCTACGAAAACGAAGACCCGATCTGGAATCCGGCGTTGCTCACCATTCCGGTGCCGGGAATTCGCCGCATGGTGAATCTTGCCGCAGACATGGACGACGTTATCCATCTCTCCATCGGCCAACCGGACTTCAAACCACCTGACCATGTCATTCAGGCGGGTGTGGATGCGCTCAAGGCTGGCCAAACCGGCTACACCATGGATGCCGGGCTGCCGGAATTACTGGAGGCATTGGCGGAGTATTACAGCAAGCGCTATGGCCGCCCGCTGTCACCGGAAAATTTGATGATCACCACGGGGGCCACGGAAGCCATCTACCTGGCTCTGACTGCCACCTCGGCACCTGGACGCGAGTTCATCATTCCCGACCCTTCCTTCATGCTTTACGGCCCACTGATTCGAATGAATGGCGGCACAGTCAAAAGCATTGCAACCCGCCCCGAAAACAATCACCAGCTCGACCCACAAGAAGTGATCGATGCAATGGGGCCGAACACCTTTGCCGTGGTGCTCAACTCTCCCAGCAACCCCACCGGCACCATTTATCCCCGGGAAACGATTGAAGCCATTGTCGAAGAAGCCGCCTACCGGGGCATTCATGTCATCAGCGATGAAGTGTATGACCATCTGATTTATGATGGCAGGGAATATCCCAGCGTACTGTCCTGTTGCTCTGACCTTGACCATGTCATGGTGGTCAGCAGTTTCTCAAAAACCTTCTCCATGGCCGGTATGCGAGTTGGCTGGATGATTGGCAGCCAAGGCGCGATCAAGAAACTGCGCCGCTACCACATGTTCACCACCACCGTGGCCAACACGCCCTGTCAGTGGGCCGGTGTGGCCGCCCTGCGCGGGAGCAACCAATTCATTGACAGCATGGTAGAGGAATACCAGCAACGCCGTGACCGCCTGGTGGAACTGGTGGAACAGACACCCCACCTCACCGGCTACCGCCCGGAAGGCGCCTTCTATTTATTCCCCTCGCTCCCCGAAGGCGTGGATAGCGCCAACGTGGCCCTGAAGATGCTACGGGAAACCGGCGTCTGCACCATCTCCGGCGACACCTTCGGCGAAGCCGGCAAAAGCGCATTACGCATCAGCTATTCGACCTCCCTGGATCAGATCGAGGAAGCCTTCGAACGAATTATTCCGTGGATGAAAAAGCAGAACTTTAGTTAAACGCCAGATGCCTGACACAAAAAAATCGCCTGCAGGCAGGTTCCCACAGCAACACCAAAATAAAAAAAGCCGCGAAAGAATCGCGGCTTTTTTGTTTTAGCTGTTAACTGTTAACTGCTCTTATGGCATTTCATCAATTTCTTCCGGCTCCGGAATGATGAAATCCTCCTTGCTCACATTCATCATGAAGAGGATGTTGCTCACCACGTAAATGGAAGAGTAAGTACCGACAGCGATACCCACCAACAGCGCTTCCGAGAAAGAACGCATCACCTCACCACCGAAGAAGAACAGTGCCACCAATACCAGTAACGTTGTCAGAGAGGTATTGATGGTTCGGCTGAAGGTCGCATTCACAGCATCATTGATGATCTGTTCAGGGTCACTCTTGCGCGAGTTGCGAAAATCTTCCCGAATCCGGTCCGCCACCACAATGGAGTCATTCAGGGAGTAACCAATGAGCGCAAGAACTGCCGCCAGCACCGTCAGGTCAAACGGCCACTGCACCAGAGAGAAAATCCCCAGCACGATGATCACGTCATGGAACAGCGCCACCACAGTGGCAACACCAAACTTGTTGGAGAAGCGGAACCAGACGTAGAGCATCATCAAACCCAGCGCCAGCAACATGGCGGTGCCGGATTCATCGCGCAGCTCGTCACCCACCTGTGGGCCCACGAATTCCACTTTGAGCAACTCCAGCTCACCATTGTGCGCCTTGAGCGCCGCGTAGACGTTATGGCCCACCTCATCCGCGTCCGCGCCTTCTTTTGGCGCCACGCGAATGTTCACTTCCTTTGGCGAACCGTAGTGCTGTGCCACCGCATCGCCGTAGCCCGCCGCAGTCAGATCCGCACGAACCTGCGACAACTCCACGTCTACCGGGCTTTTCACTACCACTGTGGTCCCGCCAGTGAAGTCCAGCCCCAGGTTCAGCCCCCGGGTGACCAGCAATACCACCGAGGCAATCACCAGCAGGACAGACAGGATGCCCAGCGGTTTGCGGACACCCATAAAGTTAATGTTCATGGTTGCTTTACTCATCGCATCACCGCCTTAGATACTCAGTTTCGCCGGTGCACGGGCGCCGCGCCCGTAAACCATTTCCGCCATGGCACGGGTCCCAATGATCGCCGTGAACATGGACGTAAGAATGCCGATAAACAGGGTAACCGCGAAGCCCTGCACCGAACCGGTACCGGCCGCGAACAGGATCACCGCGACAATCAGGGTAGTGATATTGGCATCCAGGATGGTGGTAAAGGCACGGCCATAACCCTCTTCGATGGCCTGCCGGGGTTTAAGTCCGCGACGCAGATCCTCACGAATACGTTCGAAGATCAATACGTTGGCATCCACCGCCATACCCACGGTCAACACGATGCCGGCAATGCCCGGCAGCGTCATGGTGGCACCGGGAATCAGCGACATGATGCCCACGATGATGACCAGGTTACCCAGCAGGGCCACATTGGCAATCAGGCCAAACAGCTTGTACCAGATCACCATGAAGATCAGCACCAGCGACAAACCCAGCGCCATGGACTTGAGGCCCGCCTCGATGTTCTCGGCACCCAGGCTCGGGCCGACGGTGCGCTCTTCCACAATGCTTACCGGCGCCGCCAGAGAACCCGCCCGCAGCAGCAGGGCCAGCTCGGACGCCTCTGCGGGATTATCCAGCCCGGTGATCCGGAATCGACTGCCCAGGGTGTCCTGAATGGTGGCAACGTTGATCACGTATTTGTCGGTGGTACTGACCATCTTGTCGACCAGATTGCCGTCTTCGCCCTCGACCTTCTTCACGTCAGTCTTGGTTTCAATAAACAGCACGCCCATGGGGTTACCGACGTTCTTGCCCGTAATGCGCTGCATACGACGGGCGCCATCGGAATCCAGGGTGACGTTCACTTCCGGTGAACCGGAGTCCTGACTGAAGCCCATGCGCGCATCAATCACCTGATCACCAGTGGCAATTTTGGACTTGCTCATGGCCACGATTCGGCCTTCCTGCCCCTTGAAGGGATAGAATTCCACGCCCGGAGGCGCCATGCCGCTGCGCAGCCGCGCCGACGACACATTGTTATCTACCAAGCGGAATTCCAGCGTCGCGGTACGCCCCAGAATCCGGCGTGCCTGGGAAGCATCCTGAATGCCCGGCAGCTGCACCACGATACGGTCAGCTCCCTGACGCTGTACCACCGCTTCCGCCACACCCAGTTCGTTGACACGCTTGTTCAGGGCAGTACGGTTCTGGTCGACGGCGTAGTCCTGCATTTCCTTCAGGGCACTGTCGTTCAACACCAGAACGGCTTCCGGGGTATCTCCGGCCGGCTTCATGGTGAACTTGTCCAGCGCCTGGCGCAGGGGAGCTCGTGCCGCATCGGCGGCGACCTGGTCGGCAAAGGTTACCGTGAGGGTCGTGCCATCCACCGCAACATCACGATAACGGACTCCCGCATCACGCAGGGTCAGCTTGGCATTACCTGCCCAGGCTTCCATGCGGCTGTCGACCACCGCATTCATGTCTACCTGCAACAGGAAATGCACCCCGCCGCGCAGATCCAGACCCAAATTCATGGGGCTGGCACCGATGGATCGCAGCCAGTCCGGCGTCGTTTCGGCCAGGTTAAGGGCAACCAC
Source organism: Alcanivorax sp. P2S70 (assembly GCF_000475295.1). Classification (NCBI taxonomy): domain Bacteria; kingdom Pseudomonadati; phylum Pseudomonadota; class Gammaproteobacteria; order Oceanospirillales; family Alcanivoracaceae; genus Alcanivorax; species Alcanivorax sp. P2S70. Next base: position 16,429 of record NZ_AXBZ01000020.1, on the reverse strand, counting down.
ATAGTTATCCCCCAGTTCAGAGGCCGCCAGATCGCGGGCACGCAGCTGGGCTTCGGTATCGTTCAGGCGCACCAACAGGGAGGAGCCGACGGATTCGCCGGGGCCGTGACTGAGTCCGGCCTCATCCAGAGCGCCAAGCACTCTCTGACGGGCCACGTCAGAGACTTCACCGCCAGCATCAGCATGGCTGATCTGAATGGCAGGAGCGTCCGGGTACAAGTTGGGCAGGGCATACAGGCCGCAAACAACGAGGGCGGCCAGAAGCAGGAAAAATTTCCAGCGTGGATAGCGGGTCATAGCTCTTTCCGGTGTTTATTCCGGTGGTGTCCGGTGTAATAAAAAGCCCCGTCAGAAACGGGGCTGAGAGTCTTAAATGGACTTGATGGTGCCTTTGGGCAAGGTGGCCTGGATGCTCTGCTTTTGCAGTTTGATTTCCAGGTTGTTGCTGATTTCTACCACCACGAACTCGTCGGTGACCTTGGCGATCTTGCCCAGAATGCCACCGCTGGTGACCACTTCATCACCCTTGTTCAGGTTTTCCACCAGATTCTTGTGCTCTTTGGCGCGCTTTTGCTGCGGACGAATCAGGAAGAAGTAGAACACCACCATCATCACCACCAGCATGATCAGCTCGACACCACCGGGGCCGGCCGGGGCCGCCTGGGCATACGCCGGAGAGACCAGGGCAGTGGCCAGAAGGGCCAGCAGGGAACGCATTGCGATTTTCATTAATTACTCCAGTTTTCAATAAGCTACAGCGCGGGAGTCTGCTCACCCCGAGCGGCATAGAAGTCGTCCACAAAGGCGGACAATGTACCCCCTTCAATGGCCCCCCGCAATCCAGCCATCAGGCGCTGATAGTAGCGCAGGTTATGGATGGTATTGAGCTGGGAGCCAAGCATTTCATTGCAGCGATCCAGATGGTGCAGATAGCTGCGGGAAAAATGCTGGCAGGTATAGCAGTCACACTCGGCTTCCAGTGGCGCCAGGTCGTGACGGTGTTTGGCGTTACGGATCTTGATCACCCCTTGAGAGGTAAACAGGTGGCCGTTGCGGGCATTACGGGTGGGCATGACACAGTCGAACATGTCGACTCCGCGCCGAACCGCCTCGACGATATCTTCCGGCTTGCCGACCCCCATCAGGTAACGGGGACGGTCTGCAGGCATATGCGGCGTCAGGTTACCCAGAGTACGCAGCATTTCTTCCTGGGGCTCACCCACACTCAAACCACCCACGGCATAACCATCAAAGCCGATATCCACCAGACCGGCCAGCGACTCCCGGCGCAGGTTGTCGTACATGCCGCCCTGCACAATGCCGAAGCAGGCCGCATCGTTGCCCTGGTGCGCATCCTTGGAGCGTTGTGCCCAGCGCAGGGACAGTTCCATGGAATCTCGGGCCTGCTGCTCGGTGGCAGGAAACGGGGTGCATTCATCGAAGATCATGCAGATATCACTGCCCAGCGAGCGCTGTACCTGCATGGCTCGCTCGGGCGTCAGCTCGACCTTGTCGCCATTGATGGGGTTCTTGAACACCACGCCGTGTTCGGAAATCTTGCGCATTTCTCCCAGGCTGAAGACCTGAAAGCCACCGGAATCGGTAAGGATGGGTTTGTCCCATTGCATGAAACCATGCAGGGACCCATGGGCTTCGATCACCTCGGTGCCCGGGCGCAGCATCAAATGGAAGGTATTGCCCAGACAGATCTCGGCACCGGTATCGGCCAGGTCTTTCGGCAGCATGCCCTTCACCGTGCCATAGGTCCCCACAGGCATGAAGGCCGGGGTCTGGATCGTGCCGCGGGGGAAGGTAATCTCGCCACGACGGGCATCACCGTCCGTGGTCTTCAGGGAAAATTGCATTCGAGACATCAGTCCCCCTTTGCGGTGGACACATCCACCCTTTCAATGAACATGGCATCGCCGTAGCTGAAGAAACGGTATTCTGCCTCGATCGCCGCCTGATACGCGCTCATGACGCGTTCTTGCCCGGCAAAAGCACTGATCAGCATCAGCAGCGTGGACTTGGGCAGGTGGAAATTGGTCAGCAGACACTCCACCAACCGGAATTGATAACCGGGATAGATGAAAATATCGGTCTCCCCCTGACCGGCCTTCAAGCTACCGGACTGGCTGGCGGCTTCCAGCGCCCGCAACGCGGTGGTGCCCACAGCCACAATACGTCCGCCACGGGCATGGGCCTGCGCCACCTGCTCCACCAGCGTTTCGGGAATCTGGTAGCGTTCGCTGTGCATGTGATGGTCTTCCACCTTGTCCACACGCACGGGCTGAAACGTCCCTGCTCCTACATGGAGGGTGACATAGCCGATATCAACCCCGTGCTGCTGCAGGGCCGCCAGCATCGCCTCATCAAAATGCAGCCCCGCGGTGGGAGCCGCCACGGCACCGGGCTCGCGGGCATACACGGTCTGATAGCGCTCCATGTCCCCCTGTTCATCCGGGCGATCGATATAGGGCGGCAACGGCACATGGCCAATCGTTTCCAGCGCGCCAAGCAGGGTCTCGCAGCCGTGGAACTGGAGAATAAACAGGGCATCGCGGCGACCGGTGACCTGGGCCCGTACGCCCTCATCAAACTGCAGCCAGCTGCCCGGCTTGGGGGATTTGGAAGCACGCACATGGGCCAACGCTTCATGATCATCCACGACCCGCTCAATCAGCACTTCCACCTTGCCGCCACTGTCTTTGTGGCCGAACAGGCGAGCCGGGATCACCCGGGTGTCATTGAAGATCAGCAGGTCACCGGGCCGCACATGGCCCAGCAAGTCAGGAAATTGCTGGTGTTGGAGGGCGTCACGAGTCAGCGCCAACAAACGGGCATCACGGCGCTGCGCGGGGGGATGGCGGGCGATCAGCCCGTCCGGGAGTTCAAAGTCAAAATCGTCGACGTTCACGTACTGTACCGGCACGGAAGTTCAAGGGAGGGCAAGGATACCCGGCACCGAAAGCAGGATCAAAAGCTGTTTCCCCTCGGAGAGCACCTGGACACGAAGACAGTCCGGTTTTCACCGCTGTTTGCGTTTGTGCTCCGAGGCTATTTCTTGCCCTTGGGTTTCTTCGGCAACTCCACCGTTGCGGTGGCAGACAAACGATCATGCAAAGTCTGGTGCGGGGCGATCAGGACAACCAGATACCCCGCCCCGAACAGCCCCCAGGACAGGCACGCCCCAAGAAAGCGGGCGGCGGTCTGCCACAGTTTGACCGGCCCACCTCGGTAATGGCGAACCTGCAGGCGCCAGGCACGCATGCCCAGCGTCTGACCACCGCGCATCCAGAACCAGGCGTAAAAGAGCCAGGTTTCTACCAGCAACAACGGCAGCAGGATCCCCTTGAGATAGCCCGGAGCTGCGCGGGTTACCCCATTGATGTCCTCCATGGGCAAACCGGTCCTGGGGTAGACCAGCACAAAGATCCCGGTGGTCACAAACCACAAGGCCAGTACCAGAAAACCGTCATAGACCAGCGCCATCAAGCGCTTCAGCAAACCGGCAGGCGGGGCATAATCGGTCATCATTCACTCCGAAGCCAACGCTTCTCCGCTGCAGACGTCCGGTTCAGCGCCAGACGCCCGACATAAAAAAGCCCGCTCGAAGCGGGCTTTTTCATCGTTTGGTACCAGAGGCCGGACTTGAACCGGCACGCCCGTGAAGGCAACGGATTTTGAATCCGTCGTGTCTACCAATTCCACCACTCTGGCAGTGGGGCGCGAGTATACCAGCCCGTCGCTGCTTTGCCAGCCCATTATTCAGGATTACCCTGCACAAGCACCGCCGTCACGTTGTCACGGCTGCCCTTATCCAGGGCGGCCTTGAGAATACCGGACTCGGACACCCGGTGACGCATCAACGACAACAGGTCATCTTTGGTCAGCACAGAATGAATCCCATCGGTAGTCAGCAAAAAACGCTGCGCCTGAGCGACAGGAAATCGGGCCTGCTCCAACTGCAGTTTATCCCCGGTGCCGACAGCCTGATAAATCACGTGGGCGCGGGGATGCTGCATGGCTTCAACCTCTGTCAGCTCACCCGCGTCCAACAGGGCCTGCACGGGGGTGTGATCGCGGGTGAGCATGTCGAGCCGCTCGCCCTCCTGACGGTAAAGACGGGCATCACCAGCCCACAGCACGGCCGCCTCTTCGCCCTGAATCAGCACGACCACGACAGTCGCCCCCATGGGCTTGCTGCGCATGTGCATGGCGGCATGGTGCCGTATCGCATGGTTGACGGTTTGCAGTGCGGTTTCCACCGCCAGAAGTCGATGGGCCATGCCGCCCCCCAGAGACAACCCCTCCAGGCATTGCCGAATCATGCTGGCGGCCAGATCACCCGCGTCATGGCCACCCATACCATCAATCACGGCCCAAAGGCCTTCTCCGTCTCGACACACCAGGGCATCTTCATTGGTTGCTCGTCTGCCCTTGTGGGTGCGTCCTTGCCCCCGCCAGATTGTCATCCGCTATCGCACCCTCTGCAGCAGCCAGATCCCCAACACCAGACACAATGCGGGGGGCACAGCCGCCGCCATCAAGGGCTCGGTATGGAAAACCAGCGACAATTGACCGAAAAACTGCTGGCCGTAATGAAAGATCAGCCCGGCCACGATCCCTGCCGTTAGACGCAGTCCCATGGTGACTTCCCGGAGTGGGCCGAAGACAAAGGAAATCGCGATCAGCACCATGCCGATGGTCGCCAGCGGCATAAACAGTTTCTGCCAGAAACTGAGCATGTAATCGGCCGTCTCAAGACCCTGCCGCTTGAGGTACGCGGTGTATTCCAGCAGCTTGGCCATGGCAAGGTGATCGGGCTTGAGCACAACAATACTGAGCAACTGCGGGGTCAGGCGTGTTTGCCATTCGCCGTTATCTTTTTCATAGGTCTCGGTGTGATCTTCGAACAGACGGGTACCTGTGATGCCTTCCAGTGACCAGAAATCCCCTTGGTAAATTGCCCGCGCCACAAACTGGGTTTCTGTCAGTTTCTGCTGCTCGTCAAAACGATAGCGGGTCAGTCCATGCAACACGCCATTGGGCTGCACCGCATTGATATGAATGAACTCCTCGCCTTCCCGATGCCAGTAACCGTATTTTGAGCGCAAGGCCTCGCCGCCACCTTCCGCCATCGAGCGGTTACTCTGGGCCACCTGCTCGGTGTACGGGGTGAGGTACTCTCCCAACGGGATCGACAGGATGATCAACAGGAACACCGGTCGCAACACCAGCCAGCTGACGCGTAATGTAGACACCCCCGCCGCCCGGATCACCGACAGCTCGCCACTGTTGGCGAGTAGCCCCAGACCAATCAACGTTCCCAGCAGTATCGCCATGGGCAGATATTCATGCACTCGCCGGGGCGTAGTGGTCAGAATAAACTGTAAGGCCTGAAGGGTTTGGTAATTACCCCTCAGGAACTCCAGTTCGTAGATAAAGCCGAACAGGCAATCCAGGCCGACAATGATCGCCAGGATAGCTAACGTTGGCACCATCACTGCCCGCCAGAAGTACCGCTTGAGCAATCTCATGCTGCGGCCCTCCGCCGGAAAATCCGGCTGCCGAAATAGAGCAGGAAAACAATGGTGGCGGCCATCAAGTGAATCCAGGCCATATTCAGATACCAGGGCAACACACCGGAATAATCCTCGATGGCGCTACGGGTCACCAACAACATACCCACATACATCATATAACCCAGCACCGCAGGAATCAGACGGTAAAAGCGCCCCTGGCGCGGGTTCACTCTGGCTAACGGGATCGCCGCGAGGGCCATAATAGGCACCGTAAGAATCAGCGACAGTCGCCACTGCAGCTCCGCCAGCGCTTCGTGGTTATTCTCTCGCTCGGCGATCAACTCCCGGGTCGACCGGCCACGCACTTTGGGCGGGCGACTGTCGGATTTTTCACCACCGATGCGCACTCGCGCTTCCTTGAATCCAATTTCCTTGTAATCGCGCTGGCCCGGTTTACCCTGATACTGGAACCCATCTGTCAGCAGCAGATAACTGATACCCTCTTCCTGAACCAGCTTGCCGCTCCTTGCCCACACCGTCAGCAACCGGTTGGCTTCCCCCTGCCCCTCAAAACGGGCATCCGCCACGAAGACATTTTCCAGCACCCCTTTCTCACGATTGAGGTGCTCTGCATAGGTGGCACGCTGACTGTTACTGGATCCCTTTACGTGGAAACGGCCAGGAGTCAGCAGTTCGAGCACCGAACGGTCTTTCTGCTCCTCGAAAATACGGTTGACCTCCGCGTCGCCGCGGGGAGTCACGTAAAGCGAAAACAACCCCACCAACGTGGTCGCCATCAACACGGGTACTACCAGCGAACGAACAATCCGTCCATGCCCCTGCCCTCCCGCACGCAGGACAACCATCTCGTTATCCATGTGCATTCGTCCCAGCACTAGCAGCAGGGCAATATAAAGGCTCAATGGCACAATCATTTGCAGGAATTCCGGCATCCGGAACGCCATCACCAGAAACAATGCATCAGCGGCAATTTCGCCGGCAGCCGCCTCTGCCAGATATTTGATAAACCGGCCACTGACCAGCACCATCACCAGAATAAAGGTGACCATGACGGTACTGAGGAACACTTGCCGGTTAATGTAGCGATGAAGAATCAAGGGCTGGCCCATTCGTCCTTGTCGTTTAAACGTCGCTGATGCGTGCCAGCTTTGCAGTCGATACCCGTAAAGGCAGGCCGTTAGCCTGCGGCACCACACCCACACACATAGCAGAATGCTGCCTAGTGTAACTGACCGATCATGAAAGGCGGTAATTCCTGCACCAGAAGACAGCAAACAGTCGCAATGTTTCCCAGCTCATTCGTGTTTGTCACATTGCGTTTCCCCTGCCAAGGCCCCACTATTTCAGGTTGTTGGCAGCCCTGATCAACTTGGAGACAACATGGATTTCGCCGTAAGCAACCGTCCACTGGACAAAATCAAAGCTGATGCCCTCGTTATCGGCCTGGGCAAGAAGAGCGACCTGCCTGAGGCGCTCCCCGACGCCACTCGCAAGCAAATTTCTGCCTTTATCAAGGCTGGCGACTTTAATGGCAGCAAGGGCCAACACACCTGGCTGCATGGCCCGGAAGATATGGCTGCCGCTCGCATCCTGCTGGTCGGCATGGGCGACAACACCCCCAGCGATACGCAGTGGCAAGCGCAACTGCGCGGCACCGTGAAAACACTGCAAAACGCGCCGGTCAAGCACGCCGTTTGGCTGCTCGACAGCACCCTTGCACAGACACTGGAGTGGCAGGTGCGCGAGGGCTCACGCATCGCCGAAGAAGGCTTGTATCGATTTGACCAGTACCGCAGCCATCCGGCAGCGGCAAGCAAACTCACCAAGTGGACGTACTGGCATGCAGAGAAAGATGCCAGCCTGGGCAAAGCCCACAAGACCGGTAAAGGCGTCGCGGCAGGCGTCAATCTTGCCCGCGATCTGGGCAACCTCCCCCCCAATGACTGCTATCCGGAATATCTCTCCGGGGTTGCCCGCGAACTGGCCGGGCAGTATGAAAAGCTGACCGTCAAAGTGGTCAGTCAGGCCCAGGCCGAAAAGATGGGCATGGGAGCTTTCGTCGCTGTTGCCAAAGGCTCTGAGCGCCAGGGGCAAATCATCGTCATGGAATACAAAGGCAGCAAACCCACCAAGCAGGGCCCCGTGGCACTGGTGGGCAAAGGCATCACCTTTGATACCGGCGGCATCTCCCTGAAACCCGGCGCCAACATGGACGAGATGAAATACGACATGGGCGGCGCCGCCAGCGTATTCGGCAGCGTCAAAACGGTCTGTGAGCTGGATCTGCCGATTCACCTGGTTGCGGTCGTCGCAGCGGCAGAGAACATGCCCGATGGCCGGGCATCTCGCCCGGGCGACATCGTCAAGACCCTGTCCGGCCAGACCGTGGAGATCCTCAACACCGACGCTGAAGGCCGTCTGGTGTTGTGTGATGCGCTGACCTATGTGCAACAGAAGCACAAACCTCACACCGTCATCGACATCGCCACCCTGACCGGCGCCTGTGTGGTCGCCCTTGGCAGCCATGCCCAGGCGGTTTATGCCAACGACGACGATCTGAGCCAGGCACTACTGGCCGCCGGTCAGGCGACAGGGGACCGGGGCTGGCCCATGCCGCTGTGGGATGAGTATCAAAGCCAGCTCGATAGCCCCTTTGCCGATATGCAAAACATCGGTGGACCCAAGGGCGGCTCCATTACGGCTGCCTGCTTCCTGTCCCGCTTCGCAAAAGACGTCAAGTGGGCGCATCTGGATATCGCTGGCACCGCCTGGATCAGTGGCGGCATGAGCAAGGGCGCCACAGGCCGCCCGGTCCCCATGCTTACCCGCTTCCTGATGGATCTGGCCTGATCCGCCTCGCACCACGCGGCATGCTTTGAGCGTGATGCGTGGTGCGAGACGCATGCGAGCATTTTCATGACCGAAGTTACCTTTTATCTCAGCAGCAAGGCCGGGGATGGCGTTCGCCAGGCGCTGGCCTGGCGAATTGCCGACAAAGCCATGAAACAGGGCCGCCTGGTCTATATTCATTGCAGGAATGAGGAGCATGCACGGCAATTGGACCGCCAGTTCTGGCAAGCTCCAAAGACGGGCTTCCTGCCCCATGCCATTCATCACGAAGGGCAGGCGCCGGTGATTCTGGGCCACAACGGCGACCCGGGCGAATACCACGACGTACTCATCAACCTGACGGATCACGTGCCGGATTTCGCCTCCCGCTTCCAGCGAGTCGCGGAAATGATCAGTGGCGCCGAACCCGAAAGACAAGCAGGCCGGGACCGTTTCCGCTTCTACCGTGAACGGGGTTTCCCGGTCACCACCCATGAACTGGGCTGACAGCAGCGCGGGGGCAGACATGAACAACGAGCGCGACACACGCAAACAGGACTTGCTGCGGGAGCTGGGCGATGTCCAGTCCCTGCTGGATGACATGGATAAGCCCCCGCTGCTCGAACCTGCCGAAGCTCCCCAGGCTGCACCCGTCAATAACCGACTAAACAGCGATCAGATTCGCAAGCTGGCCAGCGAGCGCAGCAATCCGTTCCTTCCCACCGCAAGCCCGCCCACCACGCACCCGGCGCCAGCGACGGCCTCCCCGGCACCCCCCACCCTCTCAGCGCCCCGACCGACCCTGAGCAATACCGATATCGACAGGGTTATTGACGAGCTGGTGGCCGAAGCCCTACCCAAGCTGGAAAAAGCCCTGCGTCTGCGTTTGCGCGACGCCCTGCGTCGCAAGAACTAGGGAGCCTCCGAATAACACCAGTGAACCCACGACGGCACCGCCCGGCTTCGCTATAATGCGCCCTCTTTTTTTGATGCAGCATCCAAAGGCAACAGGCGCAGATCATGGACAAGACTTACCAACCCGATCGCATTGAGCAATCCTGGTACGAAACCTGGGAAAAAGCCGGTCATTTCAAGCCCTCCGGCCAGGGTGATTCCTACTGCATCATGATCCCGCCCCCCAATGTGACCGGCAGCCTGCACATGGGCCACGCGTTCCAGGACACCATCATGGATACGCTGATTCGTTACCGCCGGATGCAGGGCCGCAACACCCTCTGGCAAGTGGGCACCGACCACGCCGGCATCGCCACCCAGATGGTGGTAGAGCGCAAGCTGGCGGGTGAGGGCACCAACCGCCATGAACTGGGCCGCGAAAAATTCCTGGAGAAAGTCTGGGAATGGAAAGGCGATTCCGGCGGCACCATTACCCGCCAACTGCGCCGCATGGGCGCCAGCGTGGACTGGACCCGTGAGCGTTTCACCATGGACGAAGGCCTGTCCAATGCCGTGCGTGAAGTGTTTGTCCGCCTCCACAAGGAAGGCCTGATTTACCGCGGCAAGCGCCTGGTGAACTGGGACCCCAAGCTGCACACCGCCATTTCTGATCTGGAAGTGGAAAACGTGGAAGAGCAGGGCCATATGTGGCACTTCCGCTACCCGCTTTCTGATGGCTCGGGGCATCTGGTGGTCGCCACCACCCGCCCGGAAACCATGCTCGGGGATACCGCCGTTGCCGTGCACCCGGAAGACCCCCGCTACAAGGACATGATCGGCAAGACCATTCGCCTGCCCCTGGCCGATCGCGACATCCCCATCATTGCCGATGATTATGTCGACCCGGACTTCGGCTCCGGCTGCGTGAAGATTACCCCCGCCCACGACTTCAACGATTATGAAGTAGGCAAACGCCACGACCTGCCGATGATCAATATCCTGACCATCGATGCGGCCCTCAATGACGAGGTCCCGGAAGCCTACCGCGGGCTGGACCGCGTGGACGCCCGCAAGAAAGTGGTCGACGACCTGGATGCCCTCGGCCTGCTGGAAAAGGTAGCCGATCACACCCTGCAGGTGCCCCGTGGCGACCGCTCCGGGGTGATCATCGAACCCTACCTGACCGACCAGTGGTTTGTGGCGGTAGAAGAACTGGCCAAGCCGGCCATCGCCGCGGTAGAGAACGGTGATATCCAGTTCGTGCCGAAGAACTACGAAAACATGTACTACTCCTGGATGCGAGACCTGCAGGACTGGTGTATCTCCCGGCAACTCTGGTGGGGCCACCGCATCCCGGCCTGGTATGACGCAGACGGCAATGTCTATGTGGGTCGCAGCGAAGAGGAAGTGCGCGCCGACAACAACCTGGGCGACACCCCCCTCAGCCAGGATGATGACGTCCTCGACACCTGGTTCAGCTCTGCCCTGTGGACCTTCTCGACTCTCGGCTGGCCGGACGATGAAGAAACCCTGCGCACCTTCCACCCCACGGATGTGCTGGTCACCGGCTTTGACATCATCTTCTTCTGGGTTGCGCGGATGATCATGATGACCCTGAAGTTCACCGGTGAGGTGCCCTTCAAGAAGGTTTACGTACACGGCCTGGTCCGCGACAACGACGGCCAGAAAATGTCCAAGTCCAAGGGCAACGTCCTTGACCCTCTGGACATGATCGACGGCATCCAGCTCGAAGAACTGGTCGACAAACGCACCAAGGGCTTGATGCAGCCGCAGAAAGAAAAGCAGATTGCCAAGCGCACCCGCAAGGATTTCCCGGACGGTATCAACGCCTACGGCACCGATGCGCTGCGCTTTACCTTCCTGTCGCTGGCCTCCACCGGACGCGACATCAAATGGGACATGGGCCGCATCGAAGGCTACCGGAACTTCTGCAACAAGATCTGGAATGCCGCCCGCTACGTGATGATGAACACCGAAGGCCAGGATTGCGGTCTTGAAGGTGAAGTCGAGCTGTCACTGGCCGACCGCTGGATCATCTCTGCCCTGCAGCGTGCCGAGCAGGAAGTTTGTGACGCCCTGGACAGCTTCCGCTTTGATGTGGCCAGCCACGCCGCCTACGAGTTTATCTGGAACGAGTACTGCGACTGGTACCTGGAGCTGTCCAAACCGGTCCTGTATGGCGACGACTATTCCGACGCCCAGAAGCGCGGCACCCGTCGCACCCTTGTGCAGGTACTGGAAGCCATTCTGCGGCTGGCCCATCCGTTTATGCCATTCATCAGCGAAGAGATCTGGCAAAAGGTGGCTCCGCTGGCAGGCAAAGATGCCAGTGAAGGCAGTACTATCATGCTGCAGGCCTACCCCGCCGCCGATACCAACCGTATCGACGCCGACGCCGAAACCGGTATCGCCTGGATCAAGGGGGTTATCACCGCGGTGCGCAATATCCGTGGCGAGATGGGCATTCCACTGGGCAAGGCACTGCCGCTTTATCTGCACAACGGCAAGGACAGCGACAAGGCGCTGCTCGATGCCAACCGCAACTTCCTCAGTAAACTGGCCAAACTCGAATCCATCACCTGGCTGACCCCGGACGACTCCGCCCCGGCATCGGCTACCGCGCTGGTCGGTGACATGGAGATCCTGGTGCCCATGGCCGGCCTGATCGACAAAGATGCGGAAATTGAGCGCCTGGGCAAGGAAATCGACAAGCTTCGCAAGGAAGTAGGACGCGGAGAAGGCAAGCTGAAAAACCCGAACTTTGTCGACAAGGCCCCCCAGGCCGTCGTCGACAAGGAAAAGGCCAAGCTTGACGATTACCGTTCACAGCTTGCCAAACTCGAAGAGCAGCTCGAAAAGATCAAATATCTCTGACCCTAAATACAGGAATCCGAGTCATGGATGACCCGCGTCGTGCCCGCATCCTGACAGCCGCCCAGGACGTCTTCGCCCGCGAAGGTTTCCGTACCGCAGAAGTGAAAACCATTGCGGAACAGGCGGCTGTGGGCAAGGCCACGATCTACAAGTTCTTTTCTTCCAAGGAAGCCCTGCTGCTGACCATCGTGGAAGAGAACCTCAACGATATCCGCGACATCATTCTTTCCGCATTGATGAGCGTAGAACCGCCCCTTGAGCGACTGGAAAACCTGTGTCGCAATGTGGCCCGTTATCTGGAACAGAACCAAGCCTTTTCACGGGTGCTGATTCAGGAAGCCGGGGATTTCATGGGCGACATCCAGCGCAACTATCTCGCGCTGATCGAACAAAACCTTCCCGTGGCCGACGCCTTTTTCAACGAACTTCGCAAAGATGGCTACTTCGTTGCCCTTCCCACTCGCGATACCATCCTGTTAATGGTAAATCTGGTTATCGGCACCACCTACACATGGGCCCTCACCGGCGAGGGCAGCCTGGAAGCCCAAGCCGCAGATTACATGAAGGTGCTGATCCGCGGCCTCAGATAGGACGAGACAATACAATGCGTATTATTGCGGTTTTGATTACACTGCTGGCCACACCTCTTGCCCATACAGCCTCACTTCTTGAACTGGCGGATGGGGCACACCGCAGCACAGAAGAAAAAGCCAGAAACGCATACCGCCACCCAGTGGAAACACTGACTTTCTTTGATGTTCAAGCAGACATGACGGTAGTGGAAATCTGGCCTGGCGCGGGCTGGTATACCTCGATCCTTGCGCCCTGGCTACACGACAATGGCACCTACTATGCTGCCCATTTCCCGGAAGATAGCGCCGTGCCTTTTTATCGTCGCTCTCTGACCCTTTTCAAGACACGACTGGCGCAAACGCCAAGCCTTTATGATCACGTTCGCATTACAGCTCTCAATCCACCTGCGCACAGCATAATTGCCCCAGCTGGCACCGTGGACCGCGTACTTACCTTTCGCAATGTGCACAATTGGGCCAAAGCCGGTAAAACCGAAGCGGTGTTTGCCAGTTTCTACTCTGCACTCAAGCCCGGAGGCATTCTGGGAGTTGTCGAGCACCGGGCACCGGAAGTTCGTCCGCTGGGCCGGCAGATCGAGACGGGCTACATGAGTGAAGGCTATGTTATCGAACAGGCGGAAAAAGCCGGTTTCAGGTTGGTCGAACGCTCTGAAATCAACGCTAATCCAAAAGACGAAACCAATCACCCCGCCGGGGTCTGGACGCTCCCACCCAGCTTGCGCCTCGGCGATACGGATCGGGACAAGTATCTGGGTATTGGCGAAAGCGACCGGATGACACTGAAGTTTATCAAGCCGGAGTAATCTCCGGCATGGTCGGGGCTGGACAAGGATCAGGCGACAGGTCGTTCCAGCATCCCCGACGTCGCCTCACCCAGCACCAGCGACTCGGCAATACCAATCGCCACTCGCTGGCACTGCTCAAGCCGCTCTTGGGAAAAGCCCCCATCTTCAAAGATGTACAGGGAATAGTTTTCCATCATCCATAACATGGTACGGAACACTAGCGGGTCATAATCACGGCCTGTAAAGCGACTGATCTGGGCAGTCAGTACTTCAGACGAAATTGCCTGGGCACGCTCCCGATGCGGCGCAAGGGCTGAAGCCGATGAACGCGCCTCTTCCATCATCAACTTGATGATCGGGCCCATGCTTACATGATAGGCGAAGTACACTTTGGTCGTGTTGCGAATGATATCCTTGGCTGAGCCCGCCTGTTTCACTTCCTTGTGGAAGTGCAGCAGCATATTGTCCACAAAAATGCGGTAGATGCTTTCCAGTACATCCATCTTGTTGCGGAAATACTTGTAAAAGGTGCGACGCGACACATCGGAGGCATCCAGCAAGTGCTGTACAGTCGTACGCTGCAGTCCTCGCTGGGCAAAGACCTGCATGGAATGGATCAGGATCTCTGCACGGGCCTGAGATCGCTGCCCCCCTTCTTCCCGGGCGTGAACCTCAAGTACCTGGTTCACCACCTGACGGATTGCATCAATGTCACTGCTTCTGTTCTGCACCTGACAAATACCCCTGAGAATGTATACTTTTCGCTAGCTTAACCAACGGTTCAAGCAGAGTAAACACTGAGTTTATCCTTCGCCATGACCGTTTTGCTCAGAGATTGGCCGTTCTTCCAGCGTTTCCAGATCTTCTCGTGGAAATGATACGCCACGGTATTCACGCAGGGTTCAACCAAGGCTGTCGCCCCTCCAATCCGCCAGTCTCCGGTCATTGCCCAGACGACAAGAAAGGCCACCGAAATATGCATTACCCCAAAGCTGACTGTCTTGATCATGATAACCACCTCGCTAAGTGATACTGATTATCATAATCGCCCAAAAAATAGTTAAGCGCTATTAATTTATAATTTTGATAGCCACAAACTATAGCCAAGGTTAATCCTTGTAAAGCGGCGCTCTCGGGTCTCCTCTTTGCCTCTCGACCGGGCTACTCTGTCCTTCTGATCACTTTGGCAGGATACGGGATGACCACCAACAGCCTTCTTATTCTCCATGGCAAACAAGCTGCCAACGAGGCAGTTCGCAACGCCGTCATGAAATGGCGGGAGCAAGGCCATCAAATTGCTGTGCGCGTGACCTGGGAAGGAGGAGATGCGGAACGCTATGTCGAAGAAGCCCTGGACGCGGGCTACCGTACGCTGATCGCAGGTGGGGGCGACGGCTCTATCCGTGATATTGCTCATGCCATGCTTGCCAGTGGTCGTGAGGATCTGTCTCTTGCAATTATGCCACTTGGTACAGCAAACGATTTCGCTACTGCGGCCCGAATCCCCCAGGACATGGAAGAGGCACTATCTCTTGTTAGCCGGCGGGCTTCTCCCTGCGATGCCGTCAAGATTAACGATCATTATTTCCTGAACATGGCTACCGGCGGGTTTGGAACCGAAGTCACCACCCAAACCTCCGAAGAACTGAAAAAACTGCTCGGCGGGGCAGCTTACTTTCTAACCGGTCTGAGCAAATTCACGGAAATCACGGCCGCCAAAGGTCGCTTTAGTAACGGTGACTTCGAATGGGAAGGCGAATTCCTGGCTGCCGGGCTCGGTAATGGTCGCCAGGCCGGCGGCGGCCAACAACTCTGTCCGGATGCCGTAATCAATGATGGACTGATGGATGTGGCGATCTTGCCTGCCGATATGGATCTACTGGCTGGCGTTCGTGAACTGTTTGATAGCGAAGCACGACAGGACCCTGATCACGATGGGCTCTTCATTCGGGCAAGAGTCGACTCACTGACCGTCGAGACTCCCTCAGCCATGCACTTCAATCTGGATGGTGAGCCCCTCAAGGACACCCGCTTTGATGTAGCTGTGGTGCGCAACCGTATCGCGCTGCACCTCCCTGAAGATTGCCCGTTACTGGGGTGAGGCTATCGAGGCAGAGGTTTCCGTTGACCTCGCACAGCGCAGGATAAACTCACGCACTCGCTGGCGACGGTTATCCAGTTTATGACCAAAAAGGGGGAAATGCTTCCAAACCCCCTGATCCCGCACCCCATAACGGCGCGTTGCAACCGCCACCACCATCATGCCGGTACGGATAACGCCCATTTCGCAATGCACCAGGCAACGGCTGCCCTCGCGATCAAGCTCATCCATCATCTGGCCAATCTGGGCTTCGCTAGGCGGTGTATCCTGGGCCATCGGAATGTTGACCAGGCGAATGTCATTGCGCTCACAATAACGCTTCTGGCGGTGGTACCAGCCGCCTTTCACATATTCATTTTCGAGTCGTAGATTGACGATCGTATTCACCCGGAAAATCCGGTGCATCACCCACAAGCCGACAGGACCAAGCGTACCACTGCGGTAGAGCTTTCCCGCTTTTACAGATCGAAAGTGGTACATCAGTTTATGGTAGCGATAGGCAAGGAACGCCAGGGCTGCCACCAAAATGCATATATAAAAGATCATCGGGCATCTTCCGTCATCTCTGGTCTGACCACCCATCATGGGGACGGCATAGGTATGCTTGATGACCACGGTTTTTCGGTTTGGTGACAGAGCCACATATATGCTTGTGGAGCCATGTTTGTATGACGATTGAGGTGTTGGGGGCAGGCTCCGACGTGACGGTTTTTTCTGTTGGCGCGGGGGTGCGTTTGGGGTTTAGCGTCAGGCATGTTGCGTGTTGCGGCTGGCGTGATTATGGCC
>NZ_AXBZ01000019.1:0-39186 GCF_000475295.1 Alcanivorax sp. P2S70 | reverse complement strand
ACTCGTTGTTGCGCTTTCTCGATGGATGGACATACACCTTCAAAAACGCGCCTAGATTGTGAGCCAGCCTGAAAGACTGAGCATGCAAGGAGTTATTCAGAGGCTCCCTAGCGGCCTGCCACCAGATGGGTGGCCTGTTGTGCTTCCCAGCCACCGCCCAGTGCCCGATACAGATCGGTTTCATTGCTCAGTTGCTGGCGCTGCAGGCTGACCCGTTGCTGGCGGGCGGACAGCAGGGTGCGCTGGGCATCCAGAACCGCCAGATAATCGTCGGCACCTTGTTCATAGCGCTGTTGTGCCAGTGTCAGGGTTTGGCGAGTGGCTTCCACCAGCGCCTGCTGTGCCTGTGCCTGACGGCTCAGACTGTCTCGGGCTTCCAATGCATCCGCCACTTCCTGAAATGCCACCTGCACCGCTTTTTCATAGCTCGCCACCGCCTGGTCACGGCGCACCCAGGCAAGATCCAGGTTGGCCTTGTTGCTGCCACCGGTGAAGATCGGCAGGGAAATGGCGGGGCTGAATGACCAGGCTTTGGAGCCGCTCTCGAACAGCCCGGACAGCTCGCTGCTCATGGAGCCGTAGGCGCCGGTCAGCGTGATGCTCGGGAAGAACGCGGCACGTGCCGCACCAATGTTGGCATCGGCGGCGCGCAGTTGATGTTCTGCCTGACGAATATCCGGTCGCTGGGTCAGCAGGTCCGATGACAGACCCGAGGGCACCGGTGCCACCAGATCCAGCGCGTCGTCGCTGAGCGACACCGGCTGCAGCTCGGGCAGAGGGCCGCCTACCAGCACGGCAAGGGCGTTGTAGTCCTGGCTGACCTGCCGCTCGAAGCTGGCCTGATTGGCGAGGGCGCCCTGCAGGGCGATCTGCGCCTGACGGACATCCAGCTCGGTGCCGAGCCCGCCTTCATAACGGCGCTGGATCAGATCCAGTGAGGATTGCTGGGCGGCCACGGTCTCGCGACTGATCGCCAGATTCTGCTGGTCTGCCATCAGGGTCAGATAGCTTTGCGCGACCTGGGCGACCAGCGCCAGGTGGCTGCTGCGCTGGGTTTCTTCGCTGGCCAGATAGTTTTCCAGGGCGGCGTCCTTGAGGCTGCGCACCCGGCCGAAGAGATCCAGTTCCCAGGCGGTTACCCCCACTTGCGCACCGTATTGGCTGCTAAGGGTGGACTGACCGGTGCTGGACAGGTCGCCGGGGAGGCGCTGGCGGGTACCAGTGCCCTCTGCCGTGACTGACGGGAACAGGTCGGCACGCTGGATCTGGTATTGGGCACGCAGGGCGGCCACGTCCAGTGTCGCCAGCCGCAGGTCCCGGTTGTTTTCCAGAGCGGTACGTATCAGCTGTTGCAACTCTTCCGACCGATACAGGTTTTCCCAGCCGGGCAGGGTGAGTTCGCTGGCCGGCTGACTGTCGCCCAACTGGGCGGCGACCGGGGAATCCGGGGCGTCATAGCTGGGGGCGAGGGTGCAGCCACCCAGCATCAGCCCGCCCAAAAGGGCGAGCGTCAGCGGGGAACGTTGCATTTAGGTCTCCGACGTTTTGCTCTTGCCGTTGAGCGGCACGCCGGACAGCTTGCGTACCGCCACATAGAACAGCGGGATAAAGAAGATCGCCAACACGGTGGCGGTGAGCATGCCACCGAACACGCCGGTGCCGATGGCGTTACGGGCGCCCGCGCCAGCACCGGTGCTGATCATCAGCGGGGTGACGCCGAGCATGAAGGCCAGTGAGGTCATCAGGATCGGGCGCAGCCGCATGCGGACCGCTTCCAGTGTTGCCTTGAGCAGGTGTTCGCCTTTCTGTTCCAGTTCCAGGGCAAATTCTGCAATCAGGATCGCGTTTTTCGCCGATAGCCCGATAGTGGTCAGCAGGCCCACCTGGAAGAACACATCGTTGTCCAGCCCGCGGAAGGTGGCGGCCAGAACCGCACCCAGTACCCCCAGCGGAACCACCAGCATCACCGCAAACGGGATCGACCAGCTTTCATAGAGGGCGGCGAGACACAGGAACACCACCAGCAGCGACAGGGCGTAAAGTGCTGGTGCCTGATCGCCGGACTGGCGTTCCTGATAGGAAAGGCCGGTCCATTCAAAGCCAAAGCCAGCAGGCAGCTTGGCGGCCAGTTCTTCCATGGCGTCCATGGCGTCACCGGTACTGTAGCCGGGGGCCGCGTTCCCCTGGATGTTCACCGAAGACACCCCGTTGTAGCGTTCCAGCTTGGGCGAGCCGTAGGTCCAGTGCCCGGTGGCAAAGGCCGAGAACGGCACCATTTCCCCCTGGGCATTGCGCACGAACCAATCGTTGATGTTTTCCGGCAGCATCCGGTACGGCGCATCAGCCTGTACGTACACCCGTTTTACCCGGCCACGGTCGACGAAGTTGTTGACGTAGCTTGAGCCCCAGGCAATTTGCAGGGTGTTGTTGATGTCACTGATCGACAGGCCCAGGGCCTTGGCTTTCTGTTGGTCGATATCGATCTGGTACTGCGGGCTGTCTTCCAGACCATTGGGCCGTACGGCGGTCAGACGCGGGTCCTGGCTCGCCATACCGAGCATCATGTTGCGGGCATTGATCAGGGCTTCGTGGCCCTGGCCGGATTGATCCAGCAGCTGGAAGTCGAAGCCACTGGCATTGCCCAGCGCCGGAATTGACGGCGGACTGAGGGCGAACATCATGGCTTCACGAATGGTGGAGAAGTAGCCCATGGCGCGCCCGACCACATCATTGGCGCCGTCCACCGACAGATCCCGCTCGGACCAGTCTTTCAGGTTAACGAACGCCATGCCGGCGTTCTGGCCGCGGCCGGTGAAGCTGAAGCCCGCCACAGTGAACAGACCATCCACCGCATCGGATTCTTCGGTGAGGTAGTAGTTCTCCATTTTCTTGAGCACGTCTACGGTCTGCTCCTGGGTGGAGCCCGCAGGCAAGGTCACCAGCGTGAACAGGATCCCCTGGTCTTCTTCCGGCAGGAAGCTGGACGGCATGCGCATGAAGCTGAAGCCCAATACCCCGACGATGACCACGTAGATAAACAGGTAGCGACCACGACGACCGAGGATCTTCTCCACGCTGCCTTGATAGGAGCGGCTGCTCTTGTCAAAGCTGCGGTTAAACCAGCCGAAGAAGCCCTTGTTGGTCTGGTGCTCCCCGTCCTTGGCTTTGAGCATGGTGGCACACAGGGCCGGGGTCAGGATCATGGCTACCAGTACCGACAGCACCATGGCAGACACGATGGTGATGGAGAACTGGCGATAGATGGCACCGGTGGAACCGGGGAAGAAGGCCATGGGAATAAAGACCGCCGATAGCACCAGGGCAATCCCCACCAGCGCGCCGGTGATCTGGCCCATGGATTTGCGGGTGGCTTCTTTGGGCGGCAAGCCGTCCTCGTGCATCACCCGTTCCACGTTTTCCACCACCACGATGGCATCGTCCACCAGCAAACCAATCGCCAGCACCATACCGAACATGGTCAGGGTATTAATGGAGAAACCGAAGGCGGCCAATACCGCGAAGGTGCCCAGCAATACCACCGGCACGGCCAGAGTGGGAATCAGGGTGGCACGGAAGTTCTGCAGGAACAGGTACATCACCAGGAAAACCAGGATGATGGCTTCGAACAGGGTGTGGACCACTTCCTCGATGGAGATGCTCACGAAGGGAGTGGTGTCGTAGGGGAACACCATCTGCATCTTGTCGGGGAAGAACGGCTCCAGCTCTGCCAGACGGGCGCGCAGCGCTTCGGCGGTATCCAGCGCGTTAGCGCCGGTGGCCAGGTTAATCGCCAGGCCGGCGGCGGGTTGGCCGTTGTAGCGGCCTTGCACGTCAAAGCTTTGAGCGGCCAGTTCCACGCGCGCCACATCTTCAAGGAACACCTGGGAGCCATCCGGGTTCACCTTGAGCAGAATGTTGCGGAACTCTTCGGTATCTTCCAGGCGAGTCTGGGCGATGATGGTGGCGTTCAGCTGCTGCCCTTCCACGGCAGGTGCCCCCCCCAGCTGACCACTGGCCACCTGGTTGTTCTGCACCTGGATGGTCTGGGTCACATCCTGCGGGGTCAGGTCGTACTTGTTCAGCTTGTTCGGGTCCAGCCAGATACGCATGGCATAGGGTGAACCGAACAGCTGGATCTGGCCGACGCCGGCAACCCGGCTGATCGGGTCCTGAACGTTGGAAGCCACATAGTCGGCCAGGTCGGCACGGGTCAGGCTGCCGTCCTCGGAGGTGAAACCCACTACCATCAGGAATGAGTCGGAGGACTTGGTTACCTGCATCCCTTGTTGCTGCACTTCCTGCGGCAGCAATGGGGTGGCCAGTTGCAGCTTGTTCTGTACCTGAACCTGGGCGATGTCCGGGTCGGTACCGGGGGCGAATGTCAGGCTGATCTGGGCATTCCCGAATGAGTCACTGCTGGAACTCATATACATCAGGTTGTCGATGCCGTTCATTTGCTGCTCGATCACCTGGGTGACCGAGTCTTCCACGGTTTTTGCCGATGCACCGGGGTAGTTACCCGAGATGGAGACCTCGGGTGGTGCGACGGTGGGGTACTGCTCAATGGGCAGGGTGTAAATCGCCAGCGCACCGGCCATCATCATGATGATGGCGATCACCCAGGCGAAAATCGGTCGGTCGATAAAGAATCTGGCCATGAAAATCCCGCTTGTGGTTAGGCTGCGTTATTACTGTGCTGCGTTTTGATCCCCGCCGTTGGCGGGGGCCTGGGGTGCGGCATCTTGCTGGGCATCCGCCTGCTCGGTATTGACCGGATTCACCGGCATGCCGGGCTGGATCATCTGCAGTCCATCAATCGCCAGACGGTCGCCATCGTTGAGACCGCGGGAAATCAGCCACTGACTTTTCACCGCACGCTCCGTTTCCACTTTCACTTTCTGCACGGTGTTGTTGCTGTCGATGACCATGGCAAAGGCTTGCCCGGTGGGGTCGCGGGTGATGCCCTTTTGCGGTACCAGAATGGCATTTTCGCGCTGGCCTTCCGGCAGGCGGCCACGCACAAACATGCCGGGTAGCAGCTCGCCGTCCGGGTTGGGGAACAGGGCACGCAGGGTGACAGAACCGGTGCTTTCATCCACGGCATACTCGGAAAACTGCAAGGCGCCGGGTTTGTTGTAGGCCGAGCCGTCTTCCAGAATCAGGGTGATACGCGCTTCATCTTCACTCACTTGCTGCAGTTCGCCGGCGGCCATGGCCTGGCGAAGCTGGCGCAAGTCATTACTGGACTGGGTCAGGTCTACATAGATCGGATCGAGTTGACGAATGGTTGCCAACGCCTGAGCCTGGTTGGCGGTGACCAGGGCGCCTGCGGTCACACTGGAGCGACCGATGCGACCACTAATAGGCGCCTTGATGATGGCGTAATCCAGATTGATCTGGGCGCTTTGCAGGTTGGCTCGGGCCGCGGCCACCGCAGCCTTGTTTTCGTCCAGCTGGGCCTGGGCTTCGTCGTATTCCTGTTGGCTTACGGCTTTGTAGTCGAGCAGTTTCTTGAATCGCTTGGCGCGCAGCCCGTTGGATTTCAGCGTGGCCTGAGCCCGTGAAAGCTCGGCGCGAGCAGTGGCCACCGTGGCTTCATAGGTGCGGTCATCAATCTGGTAGAGCGGTTGTCCCGCTTTCACTTCCTGGCCTTCCTCGAACAGCCGCTTTTCAATGACGCCGCTCACCTGTGGGCGTACTTCAGCGATCTGGTGCGCGGTGGTGCGGCCCGGGAGTTCGCGATTAAGGGTGACGGTCTTGGCTTTGACGGTCACAAAGCCCACGTCCGGGGCTTGTTGTTGCTGTTGTTGGGCTGGACCGCTGTCGCCGCAGGCTGCCAGCTGGAACGCCAGAAGTCCTGTCACGATGGAATAAAGGATACCGCTGCGCATAGTTTTCTGTCCTTGCAAACACCCCAGTACCGCTGCACGGAAGGCAGATCGATGGGCTTGAAAAAAGAGTGAATCACGTTCATTATATATACATTCTCGCGTGTATGTATATATCCAACAACGCGGTTTGTTCGATTTTTCTGATTTGTCACTGCGGATCTCACCATGGTCAGACGCACCAAAAGCGAAGCAATGGAAACCCGGGCAGAGATTCTGGATGCTGCCGAGCGGGTGTTTCACCGCAAGGGGGTGTTGTCGGCCACGCTCAATGATATTGCCAAGGAAGCCGGGGTGACTCGAGGGGCAATCTATTGGCATTTTGAAAACAAGCATGACGTGTTCATGGCCATGGTCGAGCGAAACCGCCTGCTTTTCGACACCCTGTCAGAAAAGGCAGAGGATCCCGCAGAGCCAGACCCGCTGGGCCGCCTCGGCGACTTCATGTGTACTTTGCTCCGCCAAGTGGTGGAAGACCAGCACCAGCGCCGTATTTTCGAGATCATGTTTCACAAGTGCGAATTCAGCGGCGAAAACCTGCAGTTGCTGGGCAAGCAGCGAGACAAGTGCCGTGAGTCTTCCGCGCGCATGGGCCGGGTGTTGAGCAATGCGGTGGCCCGGCAGCAACTGCCGGCCACCCTGCATATCGCCCGCGCCGTTAACTGGCTACACAGTCAGCTCACCGGCGTCATCATGTTCTGGCTGCTAGACCCGGAAAGCATGGATCTTGGCAGGGATGCGGAGGGTTTTGTTGAAACCTGTCTGTTCTCCCTGGCGAATGCGCCCTATCTGCATGCTTCCCGCCAGGTCTCTTCAGCCTGAAGGGGCGGGCGTTTGCCTCCAACCGCCTGCTGGAAACATTTCCTAACCTTTTATCCCGAATGAAATCAGGATCCGATAATCGGTATGGGCACCCCACATACTCAGTGGTATGTTGGGTAAATATCCCGTTTCCCAGCCGTTAATTCCTGTCTTTTATTTCGTTTCAAAAAATGAAACTACATTCCAAAATAGTATTGACCTCCCCCTGAAGCCGTGTCAGATTGACTGCCGAGTCAAAACTTTCCGCCGCTGTTTGCCGGCGGCTTGCGCTACAGCATCAACAATAAAAGGCCCCCAAACCTCAGGGTTTGACGGGAGCCGACCGGGAGAGCACAACATGTTTGATCGGCATCATGCGGTCTGGCCGGAGAATATGCCGCGCCACCTCAGCCTGCCGCAGACCAGCCTCTATACCAATCTGGAGGTGTCTGCCCTGCGTTACCCGCAGCGGGACGCAATTAACTATTACGACAGCCCCATCACCTTTGCGCAGCTCAAGCAGCAGGTGGATGCCCTGGCCGGGTATCTGCAGGCACTGGGTGTGGAGAAGGGAGATCGGGTGTTGCTGTTCATGCAGAACGCCCCTCAATTCATTATCGGCTACTACGCGATTCTCCGTGCCAACGCCATTGTGGTGCCGGTGAACCCGATGAATCGGGCGGCGGAGCTGGAGCATTACCTGGAAGACACTGAAGCCGCTGTCGCGATCTGTGGACAGGAACTGTTGCCGGCCATCGCACCGGTGGTAGGTAAGGTCAATCTCAAGCATGTGATCGTGGCGGCCTACAATGACTACATCACCCGTGACACCGATCTGCCATTGCCTCCAGAGGTGCAGGCCCCGGCGGTGACGCTGGATAACGCAGCGCATATCAGCTGGAAAACCGTGATGGATGCCGACAAGCAGCCCAGTGAGTTACTGGTGGGCCCGGACGATCTGGCGGTGTTCCCCTATAGCTCCGGAACCACCGGCGCGCCGAAGGGATGCATGCATACCCATGCTTCTGTGATGGCGACCTGCGTGCAGGGTGCGGTGTGGAGCCACGGCACGACGGAATCGGTCACCCTGGCGACACTGCCGTACTTCCATGTGACCGGTATGCAGGGTTCCATGAACTCTCCGATCTATGGCGGCTCGCTGATTGTGCTGATGACGCGCTGGGATCGTCAGGTCGCGGCAAAACTGATCGAGCGCTACAGGGTGAGTCGCTGGGTGAACATCGTCACCATGGCCATCGATCTGCTGTCCGACCCCGAGGTGGAAAGTTATGACCTGTCGTCACTGGAGAATATCGGTGGTGGCGGGGCGGCCATGCCGGCAGCGGTGGCCGACAAGCTCTTTCACCTGACGGGCCTGCGTTACATGGAGGGCTATGGTCTGTCCGAGACCATTGCCGGCACCCATATCAACCCGACGGATCGTCCCAAGTCCCAGTGTCTGGGCATCCCGGTTTTCGATATCGACTCGCGCATCATCGATGTGGAGAGCGGCAAGGAGCTGGGCCCGGGCGAAGTGGGCGAGATCGTGACTCACGGTCCGCAGGTCTTCCAGGGTTACTGGAAGCGTCCCCAGGAAACCCAAAAGGTGTTTCTGGAACTGGATGGCAAGCGTTTCTTTCGCACCGGCGATCTCGGTTACTACGACGAAGAAGGGTATTTCTTCATCGTCGATCGGGTGAAACGCATGATCAACGCCTCTGGCTTCAAGGTTTGGCCGGCAGAAGTGGAGAGCCTGATGTACCGACATCCGGCGATTCAGGAGAGCTGTGTCATATCCACGCCACACGAGCGCCGTGGAGAATCGGTAAAAGCGTGTGTGGTGTTGCGCGACGACATGAAAGGCACGCTCACCGAGCAGGCCGTCATCGACTGGTGCAAGGAAGAAATGGCGGCCTACAAGGTGCCCCAGGTGGTGGAGTTCCGCGATGAGCTGCCCCGTTCGCCCACCGGCAAGGTGATGTGGCGAGCCCTGCAGGAGCAGGAGTGGGCAGGGCATCAACAACAGGCGTCCTGACAGGACGTAGCGGTTTGTCGGATAGCCGACGGATCTGGACAGTCTCACACTAACAATACCGCGGTCGCGCTACACCGCAGAGGCTGGATAACAACAGAGAAACGGGATGCAGGACCACGCCAATAGCGTGGCCGCATCCCAGTACAGAGGAGGCATTGCCTTGGATCTGTTTCTGCAACAAGTGCTCAATGGCCTGACCCTGGGCAGCATCTACGGGCTGGTCGCCCTGGGGCTGACCCTGGTCTACGGCATTCTGCACGTACCGAACTTTGCTCATGGGGCGCTGTATATGGTCGGCGCCTATGTCTCTTACATCACCATGGTGGATTTTGGTGCCAACTACTGGATCGCCATGATCGCCTCTGCCATTTCCGTGGCGGTGCTGGCGGTACTGTGTGAACGGTTGGTATTCAATCCGCTTCGCGAAGCGCCGCCAATCCACGACAAGATTGCGGCCATTGGCATCATGTTGTTCCTGGAAGCCATGGTGCAGATGAAATTCGGCGCGGAGTTCCGCCGTATGCCGACGCCGTACACCGATATTCTCGATGTGGCCGGCATGACCATCCCGGCCCAGAGGGTACTGATCATCATCGGCGCCTTTGCCCTGATGGCAGTGCTGCACCTGTTCCTCAAGAAAACCATGACCGGCTCTACCATTGTGGCCATGGCCCAGAATCGGGAAGGGGCGTTCCTGGTCGGCATCGATGCCAACCGGGTAGCGATGATGACCTTTGCCATTTCCGGGGTGCTGGCGGCAGTGGGCGCCACGCTGTTTGCGCCGATCAATCTGGTGTACCCGGCCATGGGGCACCTGCTGATCATGAAAGCCTTCGTGATCATTATTCTCGGCGGTATGGGCTCGATTCCGGGTGCCATTGTCGGCGGCCTGATCATCGGTTTTGCCGAAGCGTTTGGCGGCTTCTATATCTCCACTGATTACAAGGACATCATCGCCTTCGCCCTGTTGGTGCTGATTCTGTCGGTGAAGCCCACTGGCCTGTTTACCAAGGGGGTGCGCTAATGAATGCCCTGCAGAAGATTTCCGATTTTTTCATGACGCCGGCAATGAAGATTGTGTTGATTGTGGCGGCGGTACTGTTCCCGTTTGTGGCGGGTAACGAGTACCAGATTTATGTGATGGCACTGGCATTTGTATGGGCTATCGCGGTGTATGGAATGAACATTATTACCGGCCTGTGCGGTCAGTTGAACCTGGCTCATGGCGGTTTCTTTGCCATTGGTGCGTACGTTCTGGCGATTCTCACTGTGGATCACGGCTGGGGATTCTGGTGGGCCTTTGTGGCTGCCGGCGTGGCCGGTGCGGGGTTTGGCTTTCTGGCAGGGATCGTGTCCTTGCGCCTGAAAGAGCATTACTTTGCGATCTTCACATTGTGTGTAGGGTTCATCATTTATCTGCTCATCGATAAATGGGAAGAGCTCACCCATGGTGCACTGGGCATTATCAACATTCCGGCGCCTAACGGGTTCGGGCTGGTGGATTTCACCGAGACCACACCGTTCTACTACCTGGCGCTGACCTTCATGGTGCTATCGGTCTGGCTGGCCGCGCGTATTACCAACTCCCTGTTGGGCCGCAGCTTCCGGGCCATTCGTATCAGTGATGATCTGGCCGCGTCGCTGGGTATCAACCTGATGCGCAACAAGGTGCTGGCGTTTGTGTTGTCCACCACCTATGCCAGTGTGGCGGGGGCGCTGTATGCCGGTCTGGTCCGGTTTATCGGCCCGGCGGAAGCTGACGTGGTGCATACCTTCGACATGATCACCTACCTGCTGGTGGGGGGCATTGGCACGCTGATGGGGCCGCTGGTGGGCACCATGGTTATCACCTGGCTGACCCAGTCCCTGCAGTTCCTGGAAGAGTACCGGATGATCGTGTTTGGCCCGCTGCTGGTGGTGCTGGTGATCTTCTTCCCGCGTGGTGTGGTGGGGTCGTTCCTTGGCTGGCGTGCCCGCCGGATGGCGGCGGCACAGGATGCTGGAAAATCACAGGAAAACGCTAAAAAAAAATCCCCGACCAGCCCGGTAGCCACCAACAGGGAGGCAGGTAACCATGCTTAAGATCAATAACCTGACCAAGCGCTTTGGCGGGCTGGCGGCAGTGAACAACGTCAGCATTGAATTCGAAGCCAACAAGATCAACGCCATCATCGGTCCCAACGGGGCAGGCAAGAGTACGTTCTTCAATCTGGTGGCCGGCGCCATGCCTCCCACCGAGGGCACCATCGAATACCAGGGCATGAACATCACCGGCATGGCTTGTGATCGCATTGCCCGGCTTGGCATTGCCCGGACGTTTCAGACCACCATGTTGTTTGAAGAGTCCACGGTACTCGACAACCTGATCGTCGGTCATCGCCTGCGAACCCAGTCGCGCCTTTGGGATGTGATCATCAATTCCCGACGACTTCGTGATGAAGAGGCCAAGTGCCGTGCCCGCGCTCAGGAAGTGCTGGATTTCGTCGGTCTGTCTCACATTGGCCATCGCATCACGGCAGACATCAGCCAGGAAGAAAAGAAGCGGGTGGCGTTTGCGCTGGCGCTGGCGACCGATCCGGAACTGGTGTTGCTCGATGAACCTGCGGGCGGGATCAACCCGGAAGAAACCGAAAACCTGGCGGGCCTGATCCGCAAGATGGTGGACCACGGGGTCACCGTCTGCCTGATCGAACACAAGATGGACATGATCATGAGTCTCGCTGACAAGATCATGGTGCTTGATCACGGTGAAAAAATTGCCGAAGGCACCCCGGAAGAAGTCCGCAACAATCCGGTGGTCATCGAAGCCTATCTGGGGAGTGATGAAGATGCTGCAGCTTAATCAAGTCGAAGCCCGTTACGGCAGCTTCAAGGCCCTGGAAAATGTCTCCATGTCAGTGGAGCAGGGCGAACTGGTGGTTTTGCTGGGTGCCAACGGTGCCGGCAAATCGACCCTGTTCAACACCATCAGTGGCTTGCTGAAACCCACTGCCGGATCCATTGCCCTGAATGGCAAGGATGTGACAGGCCTGAAACCCTCTGCGCTGGTGCAGAGCGGGGTGGTGCAGTGTCCGGAAGGCCGCAAACTGTTCCCGGAAATGTCAGTGCTGAAGAATCTGATGCTCGGCGCCTATGTGCATCGTCGTGACAAGGCGGGCATGAAGAAAACGCTGGACCAGATCCTTGCCCTGTTCCCGATTCTTGATGAGAAGAAGGACGAAGCGGCGGGTTCCCTTAGTGGTGGCCAGCAACAAATGGTGGCTATTGGGCGAGCCATGATGGGGCGCCCCAAATTGCTGTTGCTCGATGAGCCCTCACTGGGCCTGGCACCGTTGGTGGTAAAGCAGATGTTCGAGACCATCAAGGGCATCAACGAGCAGGGCACCACGGTACTGCTGGCGGAGCAGAATGCCTTCGCCGCACTGAAGATTGCCCACCGTGCCTACGTGATCGAAAACGGTCGCCTGGTCATGGAGGGTGATAAGGACGCGATGCTGGGTAACGAAGAAATTCGCAAGGCTTACATCGGAGCCTGACCCACAGCGTGTGCGCTACGACGCTACAACACAACGACACGTTACAGACGCTACAACAGTGAAAACAATAATCGGGAGAGATTCATGAGCAAAGGAACCCTTAAACGCTTCTGCCGGCTGGCCTGTGCCAGCGCCATCGCCCTGGCGGCGACAGGCGCCCAGGCTGCAGAAACCCTGAATATCGGTTTCACCGGGCCATTGAGTGGCGGTGCGGCCCTGTACGGCCAGAACACGCTGGAAGGTCTGCAAATGGCGGCCGAAGAAATCAACAGTAGTGGCGGCTTTCAGGTCGATGGTGAGACCTACGAAATCAATGTGGTGTCTCTGGATGACAAGTACGCCCCCAGCCAGGCCGCGGTGAACGGCAAGCGCCTGGTGCAGCAGTACAATGCGCCGGTCATTTTCACGCCGCACTCCGGTGGCACTTTTGCGCTGCAAGCCTTTAATGAACGCGATGGCTTTGTGGTGATGTCCTACACCTCGGTGCCCACGGTTACCGAGAAGGGCAACGAGCTGACCGTGCGTATTCCGCCGACGTTTACTGGCTATATGAAGCCCTTCACCAAAATTGCCATGGCCCAGAACGGCAAGAAAGTGGCCATCGCCAACGCCACCCATGACTACGCCAAATACTGGACCAAAGCGTTTGTCCCCACCTGGGAAGCCATGGGCGGTACCGTGGTTGCTGATAACCCCATGGACTACAACAAGTCTGCGGACTTCTACACCGGTGTGAGCAAGGTGCTGGCAGAGAAGCCTGACGTGATGTTCATCGGCGGCGCTTCCGAGCCAACCGCATTGGTGGCCAAGCAGGCCCGTGAGCTTGGTTTCAAAGGCGGTTTCGTGATCATGGATCAGGCCAAGATGGGTGAAATGGCCAAGATCATCGGTGGTTACAAGATGCTGGAAGGTTCCGTGGGCGTAGTGCCGCTGACGCTGTACGAAGAGCCCGGTGCCAAGGCGTTTGTCGCCAAGTATCACCAGCAAAACGATGGCAAGGATCCGACCACGGAAGTGGCCTATAACTACTTTGCCCTCTATTCCGTTGTTCAGGCCATGCAGGAAGCCGGCACGGTAGAAGATGCCACGGCGATTCGTGCGGCCATGGGGCAGGCGCTGAAAAACCTGGCGCCGGAAAACAACCCCTACGGTGTGACCGAGATTGATGCTAATGGCGGCATGCAGGCCGACCCCAACATTGCCACCGTGAAGGATGGCAAAGTCGTGCTGCAGCGTATTTCGGAAGTGCTGGCGGACTGATTCTCTCCGGCCGGAAGCGGGGCGCCAGGCGCCCTGTTTTTCGGCCCTTTTTAAATAATGAAATTCAATTCCAAAATAATTGAAAGTTGTCGGTAATGGGCTATAGTGTAGGGCCTGCACCGGCAGCTCCGTTCCCGTACCGGAGACACACTGCCTTTGGCGTGGTGACACGTCGCAGTCAACGAGGAGAGTCGTTATGAGTAGCCCGGTTAGCCTCTGTCGTGACAATGACATTGGCGTTATCCGAATCCATTACCCCCCCGTCAATGCACTGGGGCAGGGTGTCCGTGAGGGCCTGCAGCGTTGCTTGCAGGAGGCCCTGGCAGATGACCAGATTAAGGCAGTGATCGTGACCGGTGAGGGCAAGACCTTTCCTGCCGGCGCGGATATCCGCGAATTCGGTAAACCGCCGCAACCGCCGGCCTTGCCCGATGTGATCAATGAATATGAAGCCAGCAGCAAGCCCGTGATTGCTGCCATTCATGGCACTGCGCTGGGTGGCGGACTGGAAGTCGCACTGGGTTGTGATTACCGGGTGGCGCTGGACAGTGCCCGTCTGGGATTGCCGGAAGTGAAACTGGGTTTGCTCCCCGGTGCGGGGGGCACCCAGCGGTTGCCACGGCTGGTGGGCATTGAAGCCGCTCTGGACATGATTGTCGGTGGCAACCCGGTGAAAGCGGCGGCGGCCAAGGCGCTTGGGCTCGTCGATGAGGTCGTCAGTGGCGATCTGCTGGAGGGCGCCCTGGCTTTTGCCCGCAACGTCATTGACGAAAAGGCGCCGCTGCGTCGTCTCTGTGATCTGCCCATTCCTGGCGACAGCGGGGCTGACGTTTTTGCCCGCTTTGAGCAATCCATCGCCCGTCGCCAACGGGGATTCAAAGCGCCTTTCCATTGCATCAAGGCGGTACAGGCTGCCGCTGAGCTGCCCTTCGAGCAAGGGTTGCAGCGCGAACGGGAGTTGTTTGTCGAGCTGTTGCTGTCACCGGAATCCGCTGCCCAGCGTCATGTTTTCTTCGCCGAGCGCGAAGTGGCCAAGGTGCCGGGGCTCGACAAGGATACTCCGCGTCGTGACATCAACACGGTGGCGGTGATTGGTGCGGGCACCATGGGTGGCGGCATCGCCATGAACTTCGCCAACGCCGGTATCCCGGTGAAGATGCTTGAGGTGAAGCAGGAGGCGCTGGAAAAGGGCTTGGCTGTGATTCGTAGAAACTACGAAAACACCGCTAAAAAAGGCCGTATTACGGCCGAACAGGTGGAACAGCGAATGGCGCTGATCCAGCCCACATTGAGCTATGACGAACTGGGGGATGTGGACCTGGTGATCGAAGCCGTGTTCGAGAATATGGACGTGAAAAAGGCCGTGTTCTCCGAGCTGGATCGGGTGTGTAAACCCGGCGCCATTCTCGCCACCAACACCTCGACCCTGGACGTGGACCGTATCGCCAGTTTTACCCAGCGCCCCCAGGACGTGATGGGCATGCATTTCTTCAGCCCGGCTAACGTCATGAAGTTGCTGGAGAACGTGCGCGGTGAAAAGACCGCCGATGATGTGATTGCCACCGTGATGGACCTGAGTCGTCGTATTGGCAAGGTCGGTGTTTTGGTTGGCGTCTGTCACGGTTTTGTGGGTAACCGCATGCTGCACAAGCGTCAGGCAGAAGCGATCAAACTGGTGAACGAAGGTGCCAGCCCGCAACAGGTGGACAAGGTACTGTTTGACCTTGGCTTCCCCATGGGGCCGTTTGCCATGTCAGACCTGGCAGGCATGGATGTGGGATACCGTATCCGTGAAGAATTGCGCAAAGAGGATCCCGCCAATGCGCCCGCCCGTAACTGGACCGACGAGCTGGTGGAAGCCGGTCGTCTTGGCCAGAAAACCCAGGCTGGCGTTTTTGACTATAAAGAGGGCGACCGCACCCCTGTCCCTTCACCGGATGTCGACGGCATTATTGAACAATACCGGAGTGATAAGGGCATTACCCCTCGTGCCATCAGTGATCAGGAAATCCTTGAGCGTTGTATGTACGTGATGGTCAACGAAGGCGCCAAGATTCTGGAAGAAGGTATCGCGGCGCGTCCGCTGGACGTGGATGTGATCTGGATTTACGGCTACGGGTTCCCGGTGTATCGCGGCGGCGTGATGTTCTGGGCCGACCAGGTGGGCGTGAAAAAGATCCACGACAAGATCAGCGAGATTTATCAGCAGACTGGCGATCCAGTCTGGAAACCGTCCGCGCGGCTGGCTGAATTGGCCGAGCAGGGGAAGGGTTTTAACCGCTAAAAATGTGGCAACCCGCCGTCGGTGCTTTTCCTTAAAGAGCTAACGGCGGTTGCGTAGCAAAGAACAACCTTTGAAGAGGTTTGAAGATGGATATCAACTACACCCCGGAAGAACTGGCGTTTCGAGATGAAGTGCGTTCTTTCCTGGATAACAAGCTGCCCAAAGACATCGCCAGCAAGGTGAAGAACGGTCAGCACCTGGGTAAGGACGATACCGTCCGCTGGCAAAAAATTCTTAACGAGCAGGGCTGGATGGCCATGCACTGGCCGGTAGAGCACGGTGGCACCGGTTGGTCGCCGATCCAGAAGCATATCTTCGAGGAAGAGTGTGCCGAGTACGGAGCTCCGACTGTGCTGCCGTTCGGGGTGAACATGGTGGCGCCGGTCATTATCAAATTCGGCACCGAGGAACAGAAGCAAACCTACCTGCCGAAGATCCTTAACAGTGACGTATGGTGGTGTCAGGGTTATTCCGAGCCGGGTGCCGGGTCTGATCTGGCAGGCCTGAAAACCAAGGCCGTACGCGAGGGCGATCACTACATTGTGAATGGCCAGAAAACCTGGACCACGCTGGGTCAGCACGCCGACTGGATCTTCTGTCTGGTGCGCACCGACCCGAACGCCAAGAAACAGGAAGGTATTTCCTTCCTGCTGATCGACATGGAAACACCCGGAATCACCGTGCGTCCGCTGATCACCCTGGATGGCGAACACGAAGTGAACGAAGTGTTCTTCGACGATGTGAAAGTCCCGGTGGAAAACCTGGTTGGCGAAGAAAACAAGGGCTGGACCTGTGCCAAGTACCTGCTGACCTTTGAGCGTACCGGTATTGCCGGTGTGGGCCAGTCAAAGGCCGCCCTCAAGCATCTGAAAACCGTGGCGCGCCAGGTGCAGCAAAATGGCAAACCGCTGATCGAGGATCCGCTGTTTCGCAATCGTCTTGCCGACGTGGAAATGGAATTGATGGCGCTGGAAATGACTAACCTGCGCACCGTCGCGGCGGCGCAAGCCGGTGGCGTACCGGGGGCGGAAAGTTCCTTCCTCAAGATCATGGGCACCGAGCTGCGTCAGGAGATCACCGATCTGTTCCGCCGCGCGGCGGGTCCGTACGCGCAGCCCTTCCTGCCGGAAAGCTTTGAAGCCGATTACGACGGCGAGAGTGTCGGTCCGGACTTCGCCAATACCGTGTCTGCCAAGTACTTCAACATGCGCAAGCTGTCGATCTTCGGCGGTTCCAATGAAATTCAGAAGAACATCATCGCCAAGATGATTCTCGGTTTGTAAGAGGTGAATGAGCATGGATTTTAAACTGAACGACGAACAGCGCATGCTCGAAGAAACCGTGGGCCGTCTGGTTCGCGATGGTTATCCCTTCGATGCACGTGAAAAGGCCCGCACCAGCGAGCTGGGTTATTCAACGCAGATGTGGCAGCAGTTCGCCGAACTGGGCCTGCTGGGTGTACCGTTCGCCGAAGACTTCGGTGGCTTTAATGGTGGTGGCCCTGAGCTGATGGTCGTTGCCGAAGGCTTTGGCCGTGGCCTGGTACTGGAGCCCTACCTGGCGACCGTTGTACTCAGCGGCACACTGATCGATGCGCTGGGCAACGATGCCCAGAAAGAATCCCTGATCAGCGCCATCGTGGGTGGCGAGCTGCGTCTGGCCCTGGCTGCCTACGAGCCGGAGGGCCGCTACGACCACACCCATGTGGCCACCCAGGCGGAAAAACAGGGCGACAGCTATGTGATTTCCGGTCGCAAGGCGGTGGTATTGCACGGCGACAGCGCGGATAAACTGGTGGTGATTGCCCGCACTGGTGGCGAGACTCGCGGCCGTGAGGGTTTGTCGGCGTTTGTGGTGGACGCGGATGCCAGCGGCGTATCCCGTCGCGGTTATGAAACCATCGATGGTCTGCGTGCCGCAGAGATCCATTTTGACAATGCCAGCGGCGAGCTGCTGGGTGAAGAAGGGGGCGCAGCGGACGCACTGGAAGCCTCACTCGCCCTGGGCATTGTGGCGCTGTGTGCAGAAGCGGCCGGCGCCATGGAAGTGGCATGCGACCAGACCTTGGCGTACATCAAGGAGCGTCAGCAATTTGGCGTGGCCATCGGCAAGTTCCAGGCCTTGCAGCACCGCATGGTGGAAATGCGCATGGAACTGGAAAAGGCCCGCTCCATGACCATTCTGGCAGCCTGCTCGCTGGATGCTGCACCGCAGGTGCGCGCCAAGCGTTTGGCCGCGGCCAAGGCCATTATTGGCAAATCCGGTCGCAAGGTGGCAGAAGAAGCCATTCAGCTTCACGGTGGGATGGGCATGATGGAAGAAACGGCCGTATCTCATTACGCCAAGCGTATCGTGATGATTGATCATCAGTTGGGCGATCTGGGATACCACATGCAGATGCTGGAAAGTCTTCTGGATGTGGATGAAGACGCTGCGTAACCCTGCAGACAAACAAGGCGGCCTCGGCCGCCTTTTTTGACGCTATCCTTCTTCCGGCTCTGTATGGACCGGGGGGGCGGTTCAAATGCTGTTCCTGAAACAGGATACGGGCTGTAGGCGCCTTGCTTGCAAGGCGATACCAAGCCCGGGCGAGGATAAAAACACATTACCCAACAGGGCACGGGATTAACGGAGAGCATTTCTCTGTGCCGTGTGGCTGCTGAGGTGAAAACGAAACACGGGAGAGCATTATGACAAGTAATCGCCAGATTATTCTTGCGAATCACCCGGTGGGAATGCCCACGGCTGAGGATCTGCCCTTGCAGGAGTCGGCGTTGCCTGAACTTCAGGACGGGCAGCTGCTGATGAAAAATATCTATCTGTCACTGGACCCTTACATGCGTGGCCGCATGAGCAAGGCGAAATCCTATGCTGCCGGGGTGCCTTTGGGCACTGCCATGCAAGGCGGTACCGTGGGGCAGGTAGTGTCGTCAAAACTTGACGGCTTCGCTGAAGGGGATTTCGTGCTCGGCTTCGGTGGCTGGCAGGACTACGCAGTGCAGGATAAAACCACCCTGCGCAAACTGGACCCGAGCCAGGCACCGATCAGCACGGCGCTGGGGGTATTGGGCATGCCAGGGTTTACTGCCTACGCGGGGCTATTGGAAATCGGTCAGCCGAAAGAGGGCGAGACGGTGGTGGTCTCTGCTGCCAGTGGCGCGGTGGGTCAGGTGGTCGGGCAGATCGCCAAGTTAAAGGGCTGCCGCGTTGTGGGTGTCGCCGGAGCAGAAGACAAGTGTCGTCATGTGGTCGAGGCCTACGGTTTTGATGCGTGCGTCAACTACAAGGACGACGACTTTGAAACCCGGTTGGCCGAGGCGTGCCCCAACGGTATCGATATCTATTTTGAAAACGTGGGTGGCAAGGTCTTTGATGCGGTCATGAAGCTGGTGAATGATTTTGCGCGCATTCCCCTGTGCGGCCGTATCGCCCACTACAACGACACCGAGGCGCCACAGGGCCCGGATCAGCTGTCGGCCTTCCTGACCAAACTGTTGGTCAAACGAGTGCTGATCAAGGGCTTTATCCAGTTTGACTATGCCCACCTGATGAAAGACTTCGTCAAGGACATGAGCAGCTGGATGCAGGCGGGCAAGATTCAGTATCAGGAAGATGTGGTGGACGGACTGGAGAATGCCGTCGAGGCGTTTCAGGGGCTGCTGGAAGGCCGCAATCGCGGCAAGCTGCTGGTACGCATCAGTGAAGATCCCACCCGTTAATGACCCACGTTGAAGCCCAGGTCGAACAGCTGTTTGAGCGCCACGGCGCCCGTTATCGGTGGCTGGCCACCGTCACAGTGATGCTGGGCACCATGTCGGTGGTGCTGGCATCCACCATTATCAATGTGGCCATTCCTACCATCATGGTGGAGTTCCAGCTGGCTCAGGATCAGGTGCACTGGCTGGCCACCGGCTTTCTGGCGGCCATGACCGTGGGCATGCTCACCAATGCCTGGTGTACTCACCGCTTTGGTGCCCGTGGGGCCTACCTGCTCGCCATGGCGGCGTTCATTGTGGTGTCGGTGATCGGTGCGGTCAGTGAGCATTTTGTCACCCTGGTGGCGGCCAGGGTCGGGCAAGGGTTACTGGCCGGGTTGATCCAGCCGCTTGCCATGATCACCATTTTTCAGGTGTTCCCCCTGAACCGTCGGGGTCAGGCCATGGGGATCTATGGCCTGGGGGTGGTGTTGGGGCCGGCAGTGGCACCGGCCATTGGTGGGGTGTTGGTGGATACGCTGTCGTGGCGGGCGGTGTTTCTGGTGGTCTTGCCCGCTTGCGTTGTGGGGATGGTCATGGCTTGGCGATTTTTGCCCGGACGTGACGCCAAGGCCAGGTCGGTGACCCTGGACTGGATAGGTCTGCTGCAGTTGAGCGTGGGGATCACGGTGTTGCTCTGGGCGCTGGCCAATAGCCACCGGCGAGGGCTGGAGGATCCCGTGCTGTTGGCCGGTCTGTTCGTCGGCCCACTGCTGTTGGTGTGTTTTGTCGCATGGCAGCGCCGGGCTCGGCACCCGCTGATGGACTTGCGGGTGTTTCGTTATCGCGGCTTCACCGGCAGTTTCATCATGTCCATGGTGATCGGTGCGGGTGTGTTTGCCTCCACCTATGTGACGCCATTGTATTTCCAGCAGGTGCTGGGGGAGAGTGCCGCCAGTGCGGGGCTGATGCTGATGCCCGCCGGACTCGCCATGGCCTTTACCTTTCCCGTGGCCGGACACCTGACTGACCGACTGCCTGAAGCCCGACTCATCGTGGCCGGGCTGGTGTTGTTTGTGCTCAACATGGCCTTGATGGCCGGGGCCAGTCTGGCCACTTCTGCGGTGTGGCTGGTGTGGTGGACTTTGCTGGGACGTGTGGGCCTGGGGCTGATGATGCCGCCGTCGTCTACCGGGGCGTTGGGGTTGCTTCCCCCGGGGCTGATTCCCCAGGGCTCGGGGGTGTTCAATTTTGCCCGCCAGATCGGTGGTGCAGTGGGGGTGAATCTTTGCGCCCTGACCATTCAGTGGTTCAGTCACCAGCATGCGAATCGTTTCCCGTCGGCGGCTCTGGCGCAGCACTGGGAGTACGGATTCGATCGTGCCTTCGGGTTGTTATTAATAATTTTCCTGCTGTCGTTGATGCCGTTGTGGTACATGCATCGGGGGCTGACAGGTAAGGGAGAGAGAGGATGAACAGGTTTCCACGGGTACTGGTGATTGGCGCCGGTGCCATTGGCAGTTTTTACGGTGCGATTCTGAAACGGGCCGGTTGCGAAGTGGCTGTGGTGTTGCGGTCCGATTATGAGGCCGTCAACGCCAACGGTTTTCGCTTTACCAGCTCCCTTGGCGATTTGTCCTGGCGGCCGGATCAGGTCTATGGCCCGAACGATACTCCGGTGCAGACCGCTGATTACATCTTGCTGTGCGTCAAGGTGTTGCCGGGCGTGGATCGGGCAGCCCTGGTACGGCCCTGGATGGGCGAGCATACCGGGTTGGTGTTGATCGAAAACGGGCTGGATATTGAACGTGAGCTGGCCGACGCTTTCCCGACCAATCCTCTGGTCAGTTGTCTGGCCTTTATTGCCGTGAGCCGTACCGGGCCGGGGGAGGTGAATCATCAAGCCTACGGCCAGTTGGTGATGGGCAATTTCCCGCGTGGATTTGATGAACATTGCGCTCGCCTCAGTGAGCTCTTCCAACAGGGGGGTATCAAGGTGGATGAGACCGATGCGGTGGTGGGGGAGCGTTGGCGCAAGTGTGTCTGGAACACCCCGTTTAATCCCCTGAGTGTGCTGGCTAACGGTGCAGACACGCTCAGCATGCTGGATGCTCCTGGTGGCGAATCACTGATTCGCACGCTGATGGAAGAAGTCATCGCCGTGGCAGAAGCTGATGGTTACCCCATGCCAGACGGCATTATCGACAAGAACCTGGAGGGTACGCGCAAGATGGGCGCGTACAAGAATTCCATGGCACTGGATTATCTGCAGGGGCGTGCCATTGAACTGGATGCCATTCTGGGGAACGTGGTGGCGATAGCCCGGCAGCATCAGGTGCCGGTGCCCCATCTGCAGACGATTCTGGTGGCGTTGCGCATGCGTCAGGCGTAGCGTCTTGACACGTTCCTGAAAGCCGTTGGCGCCCGTCGCCCGCGGCGTGTTTTCTACTCCTCCCTGATCCGCACATTTCTCTCCTTAGCCTGCCCCTATCAAGTCACCATGATCGGATATTTGTCAGGTTTGTAATTGAATGTCATTCGCAACAAGCGTAGTATCGCGAACCATTCTCATTATTGATAGGGGAAGATAATGATCTTATCGGCTCGCCCGGCACGTGTCGGGTTGTTGGCAGGGGTGGTTTGCGTGGGGAGCACACTGCTGTCTCCTGTCGTGTTGGCACAGGCCGGTGACACCAGCGGTGCGCATCAACAACAGCGGGTGCGCATTGCGCTGCCTGCCCAGGCACTGGGACGCGCTCTGGCACAGTTTTCCCGACAGACCGGCATTCGTTTTGTCGAAGCGCCGGGGCTGGATGCGGGCGTCACCGTGAACGCCGTTAACGGCACCTTGCCGCTGGTGGAAGCGCTGGACAGCCTGCTGGCCGGCACCGGGGTGCCTTACTCCTTCACGGAAGCAGGCAGCGTGCTGGTGGGGGCCAAGGCTGGCGAGGTGGCCGATGCCAACACCCTGGAAGCGGTGGAAGTGTCTGCCCAGACCACTGTGGAAGAGTCCGCCTGGGGGGCGGCAAGCAACGGTTATATGGCGACACACAGTGCTTCCGGCACCAAGACGGATGCACGTATTGTGGAGATTCCTCAGTCCGTCTCTGTGGTTACCCGTCAAGAGATGGATGATCGGGGTTCTGAAACCGTCATGGATGCGGTGCGTTATACCTCGGGAGTGCAAACCGAAACCCAGGGGATCGATAGCCGTGTAGACGACATTCGTATTCGGGGTTTTGATGCGTCCAGCTGGAGTAACAACCTTTACCTGGACGGGCTGCGGATGCCGCGTGGCGGCCAGTGGACGACCCCCCAGGTTGACGCCTGGGGGCTGGAGCGCGTTGAAGTCGTGAAGGGCCCGGCTGCCGTGCTGTATGGCCAGGTAGCCCCAGGTGGCCTGGTAAACATGGTGGCCAAGCGCCCGACGTTTGAACAAACCAATGAAGTCGTTGTAGAAGCGGGCAGTTTCGACCAGTACGAAGCCTCCTTCGATGTGGGTGGTAATCTGGACAAGAACGGCAAGGTCATTGGCCGTCTCGTCGGTAGCTACAACGAAGGGGATTCCCAGGTCGACAAGACCGAGCTTAGCCGCACGTACCTTGCGCCCAGTGCCACGGTGCTCCTCAGCGATGACACCGAGATCACATTCCTCACCTACTACCAGAAGGACGACGGTGGCTCAACGTTCCAGTTCTCGCCGATCAAGGGCATGCTTGAGCCCACACCGTACGGCTACATTGACCGCAGTACTTTCCTCGGTGAGCCGGACTGGAATACCTATGATCGTGAACAGTGGGCCATCGGTTATGACCTGACCCATTACATCAATGATGCCTGGTCATTCCGCCAGAACGCCAAGTACAGCCATGTGGAATCCCTGTTCGATACGGTTGTTTCCAACCCTCGTGCCAACCCTAATGACGGCCTTCAGGCGGATAATCGCACCATGCTACGAAGGGCTGTTCGTGGCGAAGGGGAACTGGACAGTATCGCCGTGGATAACCAGTTCAAGGTGGTGTTCAACACAGGCGCCATGCGCCATAGCATGCTGATGGGGCTCGATTACTTGAGCACCGACTGGAACCATGATCGCTATCTGGTATGGCCCATGTCGCCAGACCCGGGAACCCCGGTAGCGCCGATTGATGTGTTTGATCCAGTGTACAGCGGCACGGCTGGTTTTGAGGATGCTCTGATACCGCAAATTCTCACCGATGTGAGTGATGAACAAATCGGGGTCTATCTGCAGGACATGATTTCCCTGGATAACTGGCGTTTCACTCTGGGCGCACGCCAGGACTTTTTTGACTATGAAGCCGATCAGGGCAGCATGAACCGGGCGGCACCGGGCACAGTGATCGCTTCTGAAGACAGTTCTGATGATCATGCTTTCACCTGGCGTGCCGGAGCCACTTACCTGTTTGATAACGGGGCGGCGCCTTATGCCAGCTATGCAACCTCCTTCGAGCCGCTGACCGGATTCGATTCCAGTGAGAGTGCTTTTGATCCTTCCGAGGGCGAGCAGTTCGAGCTGGGCATCAAATACCAGCCGCCGCGCCGCAACAGTTTGGTGACCCTGTCCGTGTTCGATCTCACCCAAACCAATCTGGTGGTGTCCGATCCTGCTCCACCTGCCGGCGCCGCCTGTACCGCAGATAACTCCTGTCAGCGTCAGACCGGCGAAACCCGTACTCGAGGCGTAGAGCTGGAAGGTAAGGCCTGGCAGGAAGATGGCCTGAGTGTCACGGTAAGCTACACCTACCTGGATGCCGAAATCAGCAAGGAAACGGACCCCGAACTGAAAGGCAACGTGAAAGAATTTGTGCCCGAAAACAGCGCAGCCCTGTGGCTGGATTATAAATGGCAAGAAGGGGTCTTGCGTGGTTTGGGCCTGGGTGCCGGTGCGCGCTTTACGGACAGTCTCTACGGTGATGCGGCCAACACCTACGAGGTAGATAGCTACACACTCTATGATGCTTCCCTTCGCTACGACATGCGCTACATAGGTTTGCAGGGTGTGATGTTCTCTCTGACCGGACGCAACCTGGCAGATGAAGAGTTTCTTAGCTCCTGCAGCGAGTACGGCTGCTCCTACGGCACGGCTCGTCATGTCACCGCTGGCGTTAGCTATCGCTGGTGATTGATCGCCGTTAACCGGCCCGCCTTGGCGGGCCGGCACGAAAGAATGGACAGGTTATGACATACCTTTTTACAGGCCTCGCCACGGTTGGCGCGGGCCTTTTGTTTTATCTGACCCTGAGCAATCAGCAGTGGTTGAAACAACCGTTGCCCGCCGGTCTTCGGCCGCTGGCGCTGATCGCTCTGGCGGCCAGTGTCGGGGCGTGGATGTGGGTCATGGATGACAAGGCAGGGTTCTTTGCTGCGCTGGTGATGTTGATGCTGGTGTTGGGCGTGTTGCCGTTGTTGTCCCTGTTGAAAAACGCGGAGGGTAAATAATGGCAAAGTCGAAAGCGGCGACCATCCAGCCGGACTGGATCAGTAAGACGTTGGCCGGTGCACTGCTCGGCCTCGGGCTGGCTGTGGCCATCAGCGGTCTGTTTGCCTGGTGGGGGCCGGGTGGGTTGGACGCCCCCAACAAGGTGCAGTTCAACATGTGGGTGATTCCGCTGTACTGGATGACCGTATGGAGTCTGGTCTATTTGTTCCGTACCGGGTTGCGAGCGTGGCTGGTGCTGGGTGCCGTCACCGCGGCGGCCCATGTTGCCTTGTTTGTGACACCGCAGATACTTGGAGCCAGCTAAATTGCGAGCCGATATTATCAAGACCTACAAGACCCTCCATACCTGGACGGGATTGATTGCCGGCATGGCACTGTTCATCGCGTTCTTTGCGGGCGCCATGACCATGTTCAAGGGCCCCCTGGATCGCTGGGCGACCCCGCCCGGGAATGACATCCAGTGGGTGGCTGAGGATCAGTGGTTGCCTCTGATGCAGCAGACATTGGCGGCTCATCCGGCGGCGGCCAAAGGGTTTACCTTGCATCTTCAGCCGGGAGAGAACGTAGGGGCACCGCTGGTCTGGGATGCCAATCCCGAGCGCTCCCGATTTGATCCCCAGGAGCCATGGGGCGCGACGCTGAATGAGCGGGGTGAGTTGGTTACCGCGCCTTTTGAAACGTCTCCCATGGCGAATCTGATTGATATGCTGCATCAGACCGCAGGCATCCCCGGGAATGGGCACCATCTTTTTGGTGTTTATGTGATGGGTGCGGTGTCCATCTTGTATGCGCTGGCCATCGTGTCTGGCTTGGTCGTGCTGTTACCGACCCTGGTAAAGGATTTTCTGATTGTCCGTCGTGGCAAAAACCTCAAACGCTTCTGGCTGGATGCCCACAATGTGGTGGGTCTGACCAGCTTGCCGTTTCATTTGATGATTGCGTTGACGGTGATTGTCTTCGCTTTCCATGACTTTCTGTACGACGCGCTTTCCGTCACCGTTTACAAGGAACGGCCGCTGTTCGAAATGCACGAGCACCATGACCGTGGCGTCGACACTGTGGCAGAAAATCTGTTACCGCCAGAGGCGCTGTTGGCCAACCTGAAAACCCAGGCCCCGGATTTT
Source organism: Alcanivorax sp. P2S70 (assembly GCF_000475295.1). Taxonomy (NCBI): domain Bacteria; kingdom Pseudomonadati; phylum Pseudomonadota; class Gammaproteobacteria; order Oceanospirillales; family Alcanivoracaceae; genus Alcanivorax; species Alcanivorax sp. P2S70. The sequence goes on along the minus strand of NZ_AXBZ01000019.1, from coordinate 13,102 downwards.
GTCCCCCGCGAAATGATGTACATGGGGCCGCTTGGCGAGCGAGCGGAAGTGCGCATTGCCGGTGAGAATCTGGAGCATATGGTGCGGGGTGCCGATCGGGGTTTTGCCGCCATGGATCCCTATACTGCCGAACTGGAAGGCACGGAGTACTTGCCGGGCCAGGAAGATCCCTGGACCGAGATTGTCATCAGTATCTTCGCGCTCCATTTTGGCAGTTATGGTGGCGACTTCATGCGTTGGGTTTATGTCTTCATGGGCCTGGCGGGGGCGTTCATTTTCTATTCGGGTAATCTGCTGTGGGTGGAAACCCGGCGTCGCAAACAGCGCCGCAACGGGGGGCCGGTAGAGCAAAAGCGCAACACCCGGTTGATGGCCAGTGCGACCGTTGGCGTGTGCTGGGGCTCCGTGGCCGGGATCGCCCTGTCGATGAGTGCCGGCAAATGGCTGCATGGCACCATGGCTGCGGACTCCCTTTACCTGTGGGCCTATTACCTGGTGTTTCTGGCGTCGGTCGGTTGGGCATTCTGGCGTGGGCCAGGCCGGGGGGCGGTGGAATTGATTGCCTTCGCCGGCCTGGCCTGGCTCACCGTGCCAATGACTGCCTTGTTGGCCTGGCTGATTCCCGCCGTGCCGGCCTGGGTGCAAACCGCCCCGGGCCCCCTGGCAGTAGACGGGAGTGCATTGCTGGCCGGGCTGTTGTTGCTGGAGATGGCCAGGCGTACGGCAAAACGGGTTTTCCATGGCAGCACAGACAGTGTCTGGTACGCCGGCGCCCAACCGATTGTGGACGAACAAGCGGTGGACATCAGGGAGAAACCGGCTTAACGCTTATTGAATACTCTTCAATCAGGCCGCGGCATGAAAAGAAACGTCATGCTGCGGTTTTTTTTGTCACTCTTTTGTTAAGCAATAAATTGATAAACGCATATTCACACCTGCTCAAGTGGGTGGAGGGAAACCCCTTAAAAGATAGCGTCTGGAAATGAGACAGAAACACTCGATCTGTCCGTGTATACGCCAAGTGTAGATAAAACGCTGATTTATGTGAACTTTTGAATTACAAACGCTAACGCCTGGATACCAGCGCACCATCGAACGCATGACCCGCTCTCCGTGACTATGTAGTCCGAAAACAAGAACAGGGTGACATGATGCGTACAATAAAATTCCCCGCGATCTCCTGCCTGCTGCTGCTGCCGCTGCTGCAAGCCTGTGAAGAAGACCCGGATGTCTTTGTTCCTCCTGAGCCAGGCAATGCACTGATCTACGCCTATCCATCAGATGGCATGGTGGATCTGCCGCTGGGTAGCAAGCTGCTGCTGACTTTCTCTAACCGGATTGATGAAGCCGCGGCTAAATCAGGGTGCCAGGCCGATGGTGATAGCTTCAGTGGGGCACTTTGTCTTGCGGATGATGAAGGCAATCTGGTCGATCTGAGCAGTGCGACGGTGTCGAACCGGGATCGCACGTTGACCTTTTCCATGGAAAATTTGCAAGCGGGGAAAGAATACAGTCTTTGGGTGTCTCCCGAGATTGCGCCGGGTGTGGTGAACCTGAAGCAGGAGGGCCCCCTGGTGACCTTCCGTACCCGTCAATACCATCCAGTGCCGAATCAGGCCCCTGCGGTGCTGTCCATCAATCAGGAAAAACCGGGCACTTACCTGCCGGAGGCGACAGCTTCCGCCCGTTTTCCATTCATGGATTTTTCGCCCGTACGGATTACCTTTACCGAGCCGCTGGTTGAAACCAGCGTCCGTTATGGTGACACCGTCAAACTTGAAAACAAGGCCTCAGGGGAATTGGTGGATGTGGCGATTCTTAACGAGCGTCACTACATCACTCTGGATCCAAAGGACGATTTGATTGGCGGTGAGACTTACACGTTGACTCTGGAAGGACTCGAAGATTTTGACGAGGATGTGATTGCCCCTGTGACCTTCGAGTTGACTGCCAGACAGTCAAAGGATGATGTAGCGGATCTGAATCCCCCAATCAAACAGTTGATGAAAGCCCAGCCCGCGCTGGGCGATCCTGGCTAACCGGAAATGTCCCGGCTTCATGGTTTGCCATTGAATCAATTCAATCTGGTCACTGAGGCGTTGGGGATAACCCAGGTGGATGCCCGTCCGCTGGTGTTGGAAGGCTGGATGGGCCGCCCGGACGAGCACGTGGAGGCCGTACCTGTGGTTGCCCGGGCAGGGCAACAGCTCCGCATTACCGGTATTGATCCGATCATGCTGGGAGGTGAGGTACGCACGCCCATGTTTACGGGCGACATCATTGGCACCTTCGTCACAGATGTTACCGGTTTTCTGACGACCAATCCTTATCGTCCGGAAGGTTTTCAGCCCGACGATGATTTTGCGCCAATGTATGTGCACATGAATTTTGATCTTGCCATGCATGCGGTGGAGCCACGCGGCAATGCTTCGGTGAACCAGAACCTGATGCATATCCAGGCCGTGGGTGTAGTCGATGTCAAAGACGGTGCGCTGACCTTCGAGGTGTTCCGGACGCTGGAGCTGGATGTGCTGAGCGGGGCCGCCAAGGTGAGCGCGGATTTTGCGTTGGGTGTGCGGGCCGACGTGGATTTCGAATTCGACCAGATCAATCGTGATCCGCTGCAAGCCACCGGGTCGTTCCCGGAACATAACCAGACACAGGTTGAACCCAGCAACAACATTATTGTTGTCTTCAATGAACCGGTCAGTGCGCAAGGCATGGAACAGGTGCAATTGTTCCGCCAGGACAGCAGCGAGCCCGTGCCTATACAGGTACGTAGCAGTGGCTCCAACCTGGTGATTACCCCGTTCAGTGAACTGGACGCCGGCGTGCGATATCAACTGGATCTGGGTGACGAGCTGAAGGACATGGATATCTATGAGCCATCCCATCTTCAGTTTGTCCCTGGTGATGCTACCGACGGCACTGGTCAGATTGTATTTGATACCGCGAGCTATGCTGCCAATGACGACGCTCCGGTATTGCCTCCGGTAGTGCTGGGGCTGTACCCAGGCATCGGCTGTGCACTCGAGGATCGCGGGGTCGAACAGCAGGATGCTCAGGGCAACACCTTGAAGATGGCCGGCCGTTGCGTCGGTGGTCTTGAAGACGATTCGTTGTACTACCCGTTTTTCTATGATCTCAGCCGTCCTATTGAAGTTAGCTTCAACATGCCCATGGACCTGACAACCATGACGTTCGGGCAGATTGCCGCTGATGGCCAGTCTTGCGATGGCGGTGCAATGTGTCTTGCCCAAGAGGTCAATGGCAACTGGCAGAACATTGACTTGTCAGCGCGGCGTAACAGCTTGCGCATTCGGGCTGTGCCTGCGCCGAATTCGATCGTGGCGGGTAATGATTACCGTCTGGTGATCAACGGAGGGGACGACGGCAAGCCGGTGTTCCGCAGTCATGAACGGTTCAATAATCTGGCCATCAATACTGACCCTCTCAATGGCATGGGGACTTGCGGACCGTTCAAGAACGAGCCCTGTGAAGGTGGACCATCGATCCTGATCGACTTTACGGCAACACCGGATGTCGGCGCCGCCTACGCTACAGTGCTGACACGTGAGTACACCGATGTGAATGGCAATGGGGTTTGGGATGACGATGAATTCGAAGCGGTCAACAATCATGCTCGGGGTCATGTCAAAAGCACCGGAGGGCTGATTGGCGGGGCCAATCTTGATGACGGTGACCAGATCTTTACTCATGCGGCCTTGCCGATGGCGTTCTTGCCAAAGGCACCGTTGGACCTCAGTTATATCGGTCTGGTGGAAGAAGAGCCGGGCCGCTGGTGTGCAACACAGGAAGATGCGGACGGTGATATCTATTGCATTACAACCCTGGGTGACACCGCCATCCCGGTTGAAATCAATGCCCAGCATGTAATGGGTACCTCCCTGATCGCCAATGCCACCTTGGCCATTCCGATCCTGGGTGATCTGATTCCGCTTCCGCTGGAAACTGGCGCATTGGTGTTACGTTTTCGGCCTTATGACGATATGGCTCCGCAACCGTTGCGAGGTTTCGTAATCAATGCCATCGACCCGGAAACCGGTGTAGAAACTGACGACCCTGTATTCATTACCCGTCTTGATGCGTGGCTGGACGCGCCGGATGTGCGTCTATTCTCCGCGTTGCTCCCTGGTGGCGAAGCACTGCCAAATGTGGCGGATGCCAATGTAAGAAGTCTGCCCGTGTCAGCTTACCTGACGGTCCGGTGAAGTTCCTTCGCAATGGCCAAATTACGCTGGAATCCAGCAATGCTTCTGCAATTGCTGCATCCCTGAATTTGAGTGTGGATCTTGGAGCATTGATACCCGGTGTTGGAGATTTGCTTGATCTGATCCTTGGTGGCGTGTTGCCCCAAGAAGGAGTGGGATCACTTGAACTGGGGATCGACAAGGACGACTTTCGCATTCGCGTCGTCAATAACCCGACCCATGCTCGTTTGACCACTGCTGGCCAAGAAAACGCGGGGGAGCGTTAATCATGACAAAGAGTCGCTATAACAAGAAAGGGGTGGTGCTGGCCGGGTTGCTGGGCCTGTTCAGTGCCAACGCCAGTGCCAGCCAGGAAATGTATGGCCCGGATTATCCAGGAGTGAAATTCACCCAGGACATCTTTGGTGAAGATCGGCTGTATTTTCGATTGGGCGCGCTTTATATGAGCCCGGATGTTAAGACCAATTTCATCACGCTGAGCAACCTGTCAGATATTGCAGAGGTTGCCGTTGAGCCGGGCGAGCAGGAAGGGGAGGCCTTCAGTGATCCTCTGACTATCCCGGCTGCAACTATTGGCTATAAACTACGCTGGAAATTATGGGGCGGTGGCTGGTCAGTGGAAACTATGGCAGCGCTTCCTCCCACACTGGAGTTGAAAGCCAAGGGACGCCTTGCTGATGTGCCACTGGTCACGGAAGCCAATGGCATTCCCACCGGGGTGCCCGCACTGGGTGAGAAAGTAGCCGAGACCAAAGTGGCGCCCCCAATGGTTACCTTGGTGAAGCGGTTCCGTAATGATCGTGACTTTCGTCCCTATGCGGGTTTAGGTGTGGTCTACCTGTTCACCTATGACAGCCATGTCACTAACGCGACACTTACCGAAGTCGGCGAGCCTGAGCTCGACATTGAGGACAAGTTCGGTTGGGTGGGGCAACTTGGCGTGGACTGGCGTATCAGCGACTACTGGTGGTTGGCCGCAGATTTCAAGTACATCAGTGTTGAAGATGTCTCCGCGACCATGGAGCGCACCTTCATCCGGGCACCGGGCCTGCCCCAGTACCAGTACGCGGCGGTGGGAGATGCCGAATTCAACGCGGACATGAATGTGTACGCCTTCAGCCTTGGGGCCGGGTTTACGTTCTAATCCCGGAGTGTGCCCCCTTGTCTCAGGTTGCGGTTGAGTCTTTTGGTCATTGAGGCGGTGTTGCCCAACGTGAAATAGTGTTTTGAATACTGTTGCACGTTGGGCCCGATGCCGTTACTCGCCAACCACAATCACGCGTTTGCCACTGAAGGCGTTTCCGGCCATGTGTTCATGGGCGGCAATGGCGTTGTCGAAGGCAAAGCGTTCGAGTGGCAGAGGCAACAGTTTGCCGCTGGCAAACAGCGGAGCCAGTCGGTCGTTGAAGATCTGGCTCATCATGATCCGTTTTTCCAGCGGCTGGCTGCGCATGGTCATGCTTTTCAGGGTTTGCCGCTTCATCAACAGGGCGCCCAGATTCAGCTCGGTGCTCATGCCGCCGAGAATACCGATATTGACCAGTGTACCCTCGACACGCAGGCTGCCCAGCAGGGTATTCCACTGCGGCCCGACCATATCCAGAATCACCGCCACCCCCTCCCCATGGGTGACCGCATCCAGTTGCGCCTTGAGGGTGTCGTCGTCGCTGACCTGTGCGTCCAGCCCCATGTCGTTGGCGGTCTCAAGTTTGCTCAGGTCGCGGCTGCTGCCGATGGGGCGCGCGCCCAATGCGGCGGCGAGCTGGGTTGCGGCGAGTCCAACACCGGCGGTGGCCGGGCGAATCAGGCACCACTGGCCAGGTTGCAGTCCGCCTTCAAGAAACAGGGCGCGATACGCGGTGAGGAAAGCCTCGGGCAGTGTGGCAGCGCGGGCAAAGTCCATGCCGGCCGGCAGTGTCAGGGCCTCGCGTTCGTGGGTCACCAGTTGTTCCGCGTAGGCGCAGCCGGGCACCAGGCCCATGACATGATCCCCCTCGCGCCGCGATTGCACCCGTTCCCCCACGGCGATGACGACCCCGGCGTATTCCAGACCGGGGATACGGCTGTCGGTGCCGGGCGGGGCAGGGTAGCGACCCTGCACCTGCAGCAGATCGGCCCGGTTGACGCCGATGGCCTTAACCTGCACGACGACCTCTTCCGGCCCGGGGCTGGGATCCGGCAGGGTCGCCAGTTGCAGTTGCTTGTCTTCAATCATCCAGGCTCGCATGGGCGGGCTCCCTTTCAAAAAAACGACGTCCTTTGTGCAAGCGCGCCGCCTGTGACGTTCCTGCGCAAAGGTCTCTGTGAAAAACACAAGGTTGGTTATGTCTCTTCAGTATCCGTTCACTGATCTGCCGTCGGCAGGGACGCGATTCAAGGTCGCCGAGGGCGTGTATTGGTTGCGGTTTCCGTTGCCGTTCGCGCTGGACCATATCAACCTCTGGTTGCTGGAAGATGGCGACGGCTGGACGGTGGTGGATACCGGGCTTGGCGTACGTTCCAGCCAGAAGATCTGGGATACCTTGCTGAACGAACAGCTGGACGGCAAACCGCTGACCCGCATTGTGGTGACCCACTACCACCCTGATCACCTGGGGATGGCGGGCTGGTTGCAGCAGCGTTGCCAGGCCCCCGTGGTGACCAGTGCCGGCGAGTGGGCACTGGCCAGTATGATCTGTGCGTCTTCCGATGAGCAGTCCATCAGCGGCTTCAAGGCGTTTCTTGGCAGCCATGGGTTGGGGGGCGAGGTGCTGGATCAGGTGGCGGGCAAGGGCAACGGCTTTCGCCGGGTGGTACGGCCGATGCCGGAGAATCCGCAACTGATCGGCGCGGGGGACTCGCTGACCATCCATGGTGAGCGCTGGCAGGTGCACATTGGGCGAGGGCATTCCCCGGAGCATCTGTGCCTGTACCGCGACAGCGATCGCGTGTTGATCAGTGGCGATCAGGTGCTGCCGACCATTTCCAGTAACCTGATGGTGCGCCCGTCCGCACCGGAGGCGAACCCGGTCACCGCCTTTGTGGACAGCCTGACGGCGCTGCGTGATGCCTTGCCAGACGACACCCTGGTGTTGCCCGCCCACGGCTTGCCTTTTCGCGGCATGACGTCGCGTATCAATGATCTGGTGGCCCATCACCAACGGCAGCTGGAGGTGGTGTGGGAAGAGTGTCGCTCTCAGGCCCGTAGCGCCCATGACATTCTCCCGGTGATGTTTGATCGCAAACTGGATGTGCAGCAACTCATGTTTGCCATGGGGGAAAGCATTGCCCACCTCAATTGTTTGATGGAGCAGGGCCGGGTGCAGCGCCAGGACAAGGAAGGGGTTTGGCATTTTGCCGCCTGATTCGGCCATGGGGTGGCGGTTGCTGCGGGCGAAACCAATGTGCTCATAACCCCTGTCCCAGGACCATCATCCAGATCGCCAACATCGGCACCACCAGCACAAAAAACACCCCGTTCCAGCGCCAGGCAATCTGGTAAGGCGAACGCCGGATCAGCTGGCTGAGCACCAGCATTGAGGCCGTGAAAGGGGAAGAAATCATCGACAGGCTCCAGGCGCACATCATGCCCACCGCCAGCAAACGCGGGTCGGCCAGGCTGCCATCCCCCAGCAGGGTGGCCAGTAACGTGACCGACACGATGGGGTTGAGTCCCAGTTGTGCCAATGCCACGACCAGCAGCATGGCGGCAATGGCCATGGCGGCGCCGTGCAGGTGGGTGGAGATCAGCAGCGCGTGCAGGGCGTCCACGTCAATCAATGGCGTCAGCAGGACGCCGAGACAGGCAGAGCCACCGAGTACCGCGATTTCGCCCCGGCTTGCCCCGAATATCAGTCGTGAGTGGCGGCCCAGCAGTGTCAGGGCACGGGGCAGCCCGGTGCCGCCTCCCAGGCGTCGGCGCTGACAGGCCATCCAGATAATGGCGGCTGCGGGGCACGCTACCAGCACGGCCACAGGCAGCCGCAGTTCGCCCAGCCCGGCCACCGCAAACACGCTCAGGGTGATGGCCAGCGCCAGCAGACTGAAGTGCCATAGTGGGCGCAGGGACGGCGCCCGGGTTGCGGGTACCTTGCTGGCCAGGTGTTGTGGCCGCAGTCGCCAGTCCAGCCACCAGCCCAGCAGGAAGAACAGGGCTGCCGTCGGCAGTGCCACCGGTGCCAATGTTGCCCAGGTCAGGCTTGGCATGTTGGCGAGGATCACCGCCATGGTGACGCCCAGCGGGGAGACCAGCGGTGCCAGCGCAAAGCCGCGCAGAATCGACAGCATCATGCGCTGCTCGCGGGCGAGTTGAATATCGCTGTGCCCGCCGGCGGCCTTCAGGGTGTTGCTGCGCTGGACCATGGCCCCAAACAGATTGAGCACCCCAATATTGATGATCAAGCCGAACAGGGCGGTGCCCAGCGACAGGGTGGGGTAGCGTAACGCCGGTTTTTGCCGGATCAGGGTGTTGCCTGCCTCGCGGACCAGCCGCGAGCGCATGGCAGACACACGCAGCAGGCCCAGCGACGAGACGAAAGTGGCAAAGAAACAGAGCCGGTCCAGCGCCTGAAGCAATACCGGCACCGGCTCCGGCAGCCGCCAAACTACGATGCCCGCCAATAACAAGGTCACCAGCAGGATGCCTTTGGCCATGCGAGCCTGACGGGGCCATTGCACCAGCAGGTAGATGAGCAGCGCTACGCGTGCCAGCCACGCTCCGGTTTCCAGGTCGAACACCAGAAACAGCAGCGTGCCCAGCATGCAAAGCGGAAGCGTTGCGTTCAGCAGGGGCAAGAAAGGGCTCTCATGGCGTCACAGCGGGTGAGGATCCTGCCCTGTCAGGCATGGGCGGCCTGGCGGGCCAGCTCACGGGCAATGACAATCTGCTGGATCTGGGTGGTGCCTTCATAAATACGGAACAGGCGAACGTCCCGGTAAAACCGCTCCACCGCATATTCGGCAATGTAGCCTGCGCCGCCGTGAATCTGGACGGCTCGGTCGGCAACCCGCCCCACCATCTCCGAACAGAACAGTTTGCAGCAGGAGGCATCCAGACTCACTTTTTCGCCCCGGTCCTTGCTGCGAGCGGCTTCCAGCACCATGGCGCGGCCGGCGAAGGCTTCGGCACGGGAATCGGCCAGCATGGCCTGAATCAGCTGATGCTCGACAATGGGTTTGCCAAACTGGGTACGCTCCATGGCGAAGCTCAGGGCATCTTCAATCAGCCGCATGGCAACGCCGACACAGACCGCAGAGATATGCAGGCGGCCGCGGTCCAGCACTTTCATGGCGGTTTTGAAGCCTGCGCCTTCCTTGCCACCGATGATGTTCTCCGCCGGGACCCGGCAGTTGTCGAAAATGATGTCGCAGGTATGGGCCCCTTTTTGTCCCATCTTTACATCGGCCTTGCCGCGGCTGATACCGGGGGTATCGCCTTCCACAATAAAGGCTGTCACGCCGCCGGCGCCCTGAATGCTGGCGTCGGTGCGTGCCATCACGGTGAACAACCCGGCATGAGGACCATTGGTGATAAAGCGTTTGGTGCCGTTGAGGATGTAGTGATCCCCATCCTTGTCGGCGCGGGTTTTTACCGCACCGGAGTCTGATCCCACATCCGGTTCGGTCAGGCAGAACGCACCGATCACTTCGCCGGTGGCCAGCTTGGGGACGTATTGCTGTTTTTGTGCCTCGGTGCCATCAATCAGAATCCCCTGGGCGCCGATACCGTTGTTGGTGCCCATCAGAGAGCGAAACGCGGGGGAGGTCCGGCCCAGCTCGAAGGCCACCAGCACTTCTTCTTCCATGGTCAGACCCAGGCCGCCGTATTCTTCTGGAATCGACAGGCCAAACAGGCCCATGGCTTTCATTTCTTCAGCGATAGCCTCTGGTATGGCATCGTTTTCAGCCACGGACTGTTCTGCGGGCACCAGACGCTCGCGAACAAAGCGGGCGATGGTATCAACGAGCTGGTTGAGGGTTTCAGGATCACGAATCATGGTGGGGTCCGGTTGTCGTGTCGATCGGGTAGGAGATCGCTGTGGATCACTTGCACCGGACTCTGTCACGGCCTATGCTGCCCGTCAAGTTTTGGAATTGAATTCCGCATAGCGGACAATCTGTGCCGCCAATGCTGTGCTGCCAGTACGGAGAACAACAATGATTGATGCCTATATCTACGATGGTTTGAGGACCCCTTTTGGTCGTCACGGCGGTGCATTGGCACCGGTACGGCCGGATGATCTGCTGGCGGGCGTGGTTCGTACCCTCACTAACCGGAATCCTTTTGCGCTCACCGCGTATGAAGACATCGTCATCGGCAATACCAATCAGGCCGGTGAAGATGCCCGCAATGTGGCTCGCCATGCCGGTTTGCTGGCAGGGCTTCCGGAATCGGTGGCGGGCATTACCGTCAACCGTCTGTGTGGCAGTGGTCTGGCGGCGGTGCTGGATGCCGCCCGGGCCATTCGCTGTGGTGAAGGGCAGTTGCTGATTGCCGGTGGCACCGAGTCAATGAGCCGGGCTCCGTTCGTGATGGCCAAGGCCGAGGCGGCTTACAGCCGCGACCTGCGTATTTTCGACAGCACCATTGGCGCCCGTTTCCCGAACCCGAGAGTGGAAGCGGAATTCGGGGATGACAGCATGCCCGAAACCGCCCAGAACATTGCTGATGCGCTGGGAATCAGCCGGCAAGAGTCGGACGCCTTTGCGGCTCGCTCCCAGGCACGCTATGAAGCGGCACGGCAGCGGGGTTTTTTCGATAAGGAGCTGGCAGCGGTTTCTGTGCCTCAGGGGCGCAAGCAGCCGCCGCTGGACGTCACTGCCGATGAGCATCCCCGCCCCGCCGTGGTGCTCGACAAGCTGGCGGGCCTGCCGTCGATTGTGGAGGGCGGTATCATCACCGCCGGTAATGCGTCTGGTGTGAATGACGGCGCGGCGGCTTTGATTCTGGGGTCCCGTGAAGCGGGTGATGCCGCCGGTGTGGCGCCTCGAGCCCGTATCCTGGCCGGCGCGGTGGCCGGCGTGTCACCCCGCTTGATGGGGTTGGGCCCGGTGGAAGCCTGCCGCAAGGTGCTGGCCCGTGCTAGCCTCACCCTGGAACAGATGGATGTGATCGAAATCAACGAAGCCTTCGCCACCCAGGTGCTGGGTTGTTGCAAACAGCTGGGCATTGCCGGTGATGATGAGCGACTTAACCCCAACGGTGGGGCTATTGCGGTGGGGCACCCGTTGGGCGCCTCTGGTGCGAGACTGGCCTTGACAGCGCTGCGTCAGCTGGAAGCGTGTGGTGGCCGTTATGCCCTGGTCAGCCTGTGTATCGGCCTGGGCCAGGGGGTCGCCATGGTGATTGAGAGGCAATGAATAATTAATAGTTAATAATGAATAACGAAACCCGCAGGTCGGAAACTTCCGCCCTGCGGAATGAAACGAACGGGATTAGTAATGCAACGATTTGATTGGAAAGATCCGCTATTGCTGGAAGGCCAGCTGAGCGAAGACGAGCGCATGATTCGTGATGCTGCCCATGATTATTGCCAGAGCAAGTTGATGACGCGGGTGCTGGAGGCGAACCGGCATGAGGTGTTTGATCGCGAGATCATGAACGAAATGGGGGCGCTCGGTTTTCTGGGCCCGACCATTCCCGAGGAATACGGTGGAGCTGGCGTCAACCATGTGAGCTATGGGCTGGTGGCCCGGGAAGTAGAGCGGGTGGATTCCGGTTACCGTTCTGCCATGAGCGTGCAATCATCCTTGGTGATGTTTCCGATCCATGCTTTTGGCAGTGAAAGCATCAAGCGCAAGACCCTGCCAAAACTGGCCAGCGGCGAATGGGTTGGCTGTTTTGGGCTGACCGAGCCGGATCATGGCTCGGATCCCGGCTCCATGAGTACCCGTGCCAAAAAGGTCGATGGCGGTTATCTGCTGAATGGCGCCAAGACCTGGATCACCAATTCGCCCATTGCCGATGTGGCGGTGGTGTGGGCCAACCTGGAGGGCAAGATCCACGGTTTCGTGGTCGAGCGCGGTGCCGAGGGTTTCACCACGCCGAAAATTGAAGGCAAGTTTTCCCTGCGTGCGTCGATTACCGGCCAAATCATGTTGGATGACTGTTTCGTGCCGGAAGAAAATCATCTCGATGTGGAAGGACTGAAAGGTCCGTTCAGCTGCCTTAACAAGGCCCGTTACGGCATCAGCTGGGGCGCCATGGGGGCGGCGGAATTTTGCTGGCAGGCGGCGCGCCAGTACACCCTGGACCGCAAACAGTTTGGACGCCCGCTGGCCCATACCCAGTTGATCCAGAAAAAACTGGCAGACATGCAGACCGAAATCACCCTGGGTCTGCAGGGGGCATTGCAGCTGGGGCGTTTGATGGATGCCGGGCAGTGGGCGCCAGAGATGGTTTCACTGATGAAACGGAACAACTGTGGCAAGGCCATCGACATTGCCCGCCAGGCCCGTGATATGCACGGCGGTAACGGTATCAGCGATGAATACCATGTGATTCGCCATGTCATGAACCTGGAAGCGGTGAATACCTATGAAGGGACCCACGACGTGCACGCCCTGATTCTTGGCCGTGCTCAGACCGGACTGGCCGCCTTCGGGTAAACCCGGCGCGACATCCTGATCGACCGAGAAGGCAGCCATCTGGCTGCCTTTCTTGTTATTGGGGTACCCTGATGAGCACAGCCGGGCAAGGGAACCGTCGCGGCGGGTCTGGGGAACCTCTGAATAACTCCTTGCATGCTCAGCGTGTCCTGAAGCGTGCAGCTGTTGTGTATTGCCTCGACGGTAAGGGTGGTTCCCTTTCTTAAAGGCAAGGCGCAGCAGATGTGGGCTTCAGGCCGCGCCTTTATGCTCGTCAGGGTACGTAGGGTCTTCCAGGCTGGCCC
>NZ_AXBZ01000018.1:0-16649 GCF_000475295.1 Alcanivorax sp. P2S70 | reverse complement strand
AGCGACGCTCCTACGGGAAGGCTCAATAGCCCCACAAAAAAGGCCGGACATTTGTTCGGCCTTTTTCGTCAGGTATCAGACGTCCTCACTTGCTCAAATACCGCATGGCCTTTTCCAGGCCTTCGATGGTCAGCGGGAACATCTTGTCTTCCGACAATTGCTTGATCCACTGGGTCGAGGTGGTCATCTGCCAGGCGCGCTCGGGCTCGGGGTTGAGCCACACCACCTTCTCGTAGGTTTCCTTGATCCGCTGGAACCAAACGGCACCGGCCTCTTCGTTCCAGTGCTCCACACTGCCCCCCACAGAATTGACCTCGTAGGGGCTCATGGCGGCATCACCGACAAAGATGATTTTGTAGTCGTTACCGTACTTGTGCAGCACATCCCAGGTGGACACCTTTTCGTCCCAACGACGGCGGTTGTCCTTCCAGACGTATTCGTAGATGAAGTTATGGAAGTAGAAATACTCCATGTGCTTGAACTCCAGCCGGGCGGCAGAGAACAGCTCTTCACAGGTCTTGATGTACGGGTCCATGGAGCCACCCACATCAAAGAACAGCAGGACTTTGACGCGGTTTTCCCGCTCGGGCCGCATCTTGATATCGAGCAGCCCGGCATTGCGGGCCGTGGACGAGATGGTGTCGTCGATATCCAGCTCTTCGTCACGACCGGTGCGGGCAAACTTGCGTAGCCGGCGCAGGGCGAGCTTGATGTTACGGATACCCAGCTCGACCGAGTCATCCAGATTGCGAAATTCGCGCTTTTCCCAGACTTTCACGGCCCGCTTGTTGCGCGACGGGCCTGTCATGCGCACCCCTTCAGGGTTGGCACCGTGTCCACCAAAGGGGCTGGTGCCGCCAGTGCCGACCCATTTGTTGCCGCCCTGGTGGCGTTTCTGTTGCTCTTCCAGCCGCTTGCGCAGCTCTTCCATGATCTTTTCGAGACTGCCCAGTCCCTTGAGCTTTTCAAACTCTTCAGGGGACAGGTTCTTCTCCAGCTCCTTGCGCAGCCACTCGTCAGGGATCACCTTGCTGAGCCAGTCTGGCTCAAGGGTTTCGAGCCCCTCGAAGTAATTGGCAAAGGCCTGGTCAAAGCGGTCGTAGTACTTCTCGTCCTTGACCATGACGGCCCGGCTCAGCAGGTAAAAATCATCCACCGAGCCGAAGGCCACATGAGCCTGCAGGGCATCAAACAGATCCAGCAGCTCGCGAAGGGTAACGGGTACCCGGTAGCGGCGCAGGTTTTCGAAAAATCCGATCAGCATGGGGCTTAGCTTTCGCGGCGGTTCATGAAGGCCAAGCGTTCCAGCAGCTGCACATCAGACTCGTTCTTCAGCAAGGCACCGTACAGCGGCGGAATGGCACTCTTGGTGTCGCGGTTACGCAGGATGTCTTCCGGGATATCGTCGGCCATCAACAGTTTGAGCCAGTCGATCAGCTCACTGGTTGAAGGCTTCTTCTTCAGGCCCGGCACCTTGCGCAGATCGAAGAAGATCTCCAGTGCCTCGCTGACCAGGGTCTTTTTGATTTCCGGGAAATGCACATCCACGATGGCCTGCATGGTCTGGGCATCGGGGAAGTTGATGTAGTGGAAGAAGCAGCGGCGCAGGAAGGCGTCGGGCAGCTCTTTCTCATTGTTGGAGGTGATGATCACGATCGGGCGCTGTTTGGCACTGATAGTCTCGCCGGTTTCGTAAACGAAGAACTCCATGCGATCCAGTTCTTGCAACAGATCGTTGGGGAACTCGATGTCGGCCTTGTCGATTTCATCAATCAGCAGTACCACCTGACCCTCATGGGTAAAGGCTTCCCACAGCTTGCCTTTCTTGAGGTAGTTGGAAACGTCCTCTACGCCTTCAGCACCCAACTGAGAGTCCCGCAGACGGGAGACCGCGTCGTATTCGTAGAGCCCTTGCTGAGCCTTGGTGGTGGACTTCACATTCCAGGACAGCAGCGGCAGCCCCAGTGACGCCGCAACCTGCTCGGCCAGCAGGGTTTTACCGGTGCCGGGCTCGCCCTTGATCAGCAGGGGGCGCTTCAGCGCGATGGCAGCATTTACCGCCATTTTCAGGTCATCTGTCGCGACATATTGATCAGTACCCTGAAACTGCATGCTTTTCTCCACAAATACGGTTGTTCTGACAGGCGCACACTCTACCAACCCGGCTTCCCGCGTCATAGTGCCGCAAAAGCCAATAAAACAGTGATTTGCGTCAACGCTGTGCGATAATCGCGGCATGAATTTGCTGCTATTACACCCCGAGCAGGCCCTGTCCGAAGGGCTGTGGCGCTTGAGCGATCGTCAGGCCCGCCACGTCTGTGGGGTATTGAAGTTGTCAGTGGGCGACACCTTGCGTACCGGGATCCTCAATGGAGGCACCGGGAAGGCAAAAATAGAATCCATTAAAAACAATGGTGTAGAGGTCTTTTTTAACCCTGACTCTGAAGCTGCAGATCCCCTCCCCCTCAACCTTCTTCTGGCACTCCCCCGCCCCAAGATGCTCAAACGCATCCTGATTGATGCCACCAGCCTCGGCATTAAACGCATTGTGTTGATCAACAGCTGGAAGGTGGACAAGAGCTATTGGCAGACCCCGAATCTGAAAGCCGAAGTGTTACAGGAAAAAATGCTGCTGGGACTGGAGCAGGCCCGGGATACGCACATGCCGGAGTTGACCCTGGCCCCCCGCTTCAAGCCCTTTGTTGAAGACGCGCTGGATGGTTGGGCGGGTGACAGTCGTCGGCTTATCGCCCACCCGGGTGACTTTCCGGCCATGCCGTCCGATCTGACAGACGCTGTGACGCTGGCGATTGGACCCGAAGGCGGCTGGACAGACTATGAAGTCGAAATGCTGCGCGACAAGGGGTTTGCCTGCCACAGTTTTGGTGAACGTATTTTGAGAGTGGAAACCGCCCTGCCAGCCCTGGTCGGCCGAGTAATACGACTTCCGTAGCCTTTCAAAACAAAGGGGCTGACGATCAGCCCCCGCTGCGCTCTGCCAGAACAGAGCAACATCCCTGACGATTAACGGCGATAGGGGCCTCGACGGCCCTTTCTTGGAGGCTGGTTGCCATTGCGCTGATGGCGCAGGCGAGCACGACCATACAGACCCGTATACTTCTTGCCCTTAAGTTCGACCTTGTCGATCAGACTCTTGATCTGGGCCTCGTCCAGATCCATCCATCGGCCTTGTCGCAGTTGGGGTGGCAAGCGCAGATCACCAAAACGTACCCGCATCAGACGGGCCACTTCGAGATCCTGTGACTGGAACAGGCGGCGTACTTCGCGATATTTACCGCCGACCAGAGTGACTTTATACCAATGGTTGGCGCCTTCTTCTGCCCCACCGGCATCGTCAATGCTTTCGAACTTGGATACGCCATCTTCCAGCAGCACACCATCCAGCATCGCCTGGCGTTTTTCCGCGGTGAGATCACCTCGAACCCGCACGGCATATTCGCGCACGAAACCATTGGAGGGGTGCATCAGACGGTGGGCCAGCTCGCCGTCGGTGGTGAACAGCAGCAAGCCGGTGGTGTTGAGATCCAGACGCCCAACTTGCACCCAGCGCAAGCCATTAAGGCGCGGCAGGTTGTCAAACACCGTGGCACGACCTTCCGGGTCGTTGCGTGAACAGACCTCTCCCGCGGGCTTGTGATACATGATCACACGTTGAACGATGTCTTCCTCGGCCTTCACTTTAATAATCCTGCCATCCACACGTAAGGTGTCTTCGGGTCCCACCCGGTCTCCCAGGGTGGCGACATTGCCGTTCACGGACACCCGACCAGCTTCGATCCAGGTTTCCAGTTCACGGCGGGAGCCCAGCCCTGCACGGGCCAGGACTTTCTGTAGCTTTTCCGTTTCAGTCATGACGGTTCTGGCTGTCCTCTATACGGTCTTCAGTACTTGCTTTGTCAGCCTCGCTCTCGGCAAGTACCGCGCGGCTTTCAGCCTGCTCGTCATCGTCGTCAGCTTGCTCGTTGGCCGGCTTGCGACGGAATTCCTGCTCAAAGCTGCTGAGCACGGCATCGACATTGTCCATGCTCATCAGCGACTCTTCATCAATATCCGGTTCCTGCTCCAGACCCGGGAAGCTTTCCTGGTCACTGGGCAGGCGGTGTTCACGTTCTTCATCCAGCAAACCGCGGCCATCTTCGCCGGCTGGCGCTTCATCGTCATCACCAGGCGATGCATTGACCGGCGGAACATCGGTGAGTTCCAGTTCTTCGTTGACCTTGTCCAGGTCACGAATCTCGGACAACGGCGGCAAGTCTTCGAGGCTTTTCAGGTCAAAATAATCCAGAAACTGCCGTGTGGTGGCGAACATGGCCGGACGTCCCGGCACATCCCGGTGGCCCACTACCCTGACCCAGTTTCGCTCCAGCAGGCTCTTTACGATATGGGAGCTTACCGAAACACCACGAATTTCCTCGATTTCACCACGTGTAATCGGTTGCCGATAGGCAATCAGGGCCAGTGTCTCAAGAATGGCCCGGCTATAACGAGGGGGTTTTTCCTGCCACAGACGACTGACCCAGGGGCCCAGCTCCGGACGCGCCTGAAAACGAAACCCGGACGCCACTTCGCGCAGGTAAATGCCGCGCGCTTCGTAATCCTCACTGATGGACTCGAGAAGCTTGGCCAGCTCTTGCTTGCTGGGCCGGTCTTCTTCATCGAAAAGGCTCAGCATGCCATCACGGTCCAGCGGCCCTTCGGCGACCAGTATCGCCGCTTCCAGTATTCTTTTTATCTGTTCAGCGTCCACGCTTACCCCTCGGTTCCATCATGGGCGTCGTCATCAAAACCGGGCTCATCATCGATTTCCAGTTGAGCCAGCACTTCCGATTCTTCCATTACCAGAGTTTTGGCCTTGACATGAATCGGGGCAAACGATTCTGTTTGCACCAGCTCGATCAGCGAGCCTTTGACCAATTCCAGGATGGCAAGAAAGCTCACCACCACCCCAAGGCGCCCCTCTTCGGGGTTGAACAACTCGATAAAGGGAACAAATTCGCGCCCCTTGAGCTTGTCGAGAACATTGGCCATGCGTTCACGGGTAGACAGTTTCTCCCGGGACACCTGGTGGCTCTCGAACATGTCTGCCCGGTGCATCACTTCTTTCAACGCCAGCAGCAGCTCACGCATATCCACATCGGGCTGGGCCTTTTCCCGGGAGTATTCCGGCCGTTTGGCCTGGGCCGGGAACACGTCACGCTCCAGGCGGGGGAGCTCGTCGATATCTTCTGCGGCTTTCTTGAAACGTTCGTATTCCTGCAGACGGCGAATCAGCTCTGCACGAGGGTCCTCGCCCTCTTCCTCTTCGTCGTCCTTGTAGCGTGGCAGCAGCATGCGGGATTTGATCTCGCCCAGCATGGCGGCCATCACCAGATATTCCGCGGCCAATTCGAAATTCATGGCCTTCATCAACTCCACGTACTCCATGTACTGGGCGGTGATGGTGGCCACCGGGATATCGAGAATATCCAGGTTCTGGCGCTTGATCAGATACAGCAGCAGATCCAGGGGACCTTCAAAGGCCTCCAGGAACACCTCCAGCGCATCCGGCGGGATGTAAAGATCGTCCGGTAGCTTGGTGATGGCCTTGCCGTACACCAGCCCGAAGGGCATTTCCGCCTGCTGGGCGTGCTGCCCTGCAGGTGGTGCCTGGTCGGTGACGGTTGGCTCTACGGTTTCTGACATGTCCCTGTCTGCCTTAACGGTAGTTGAGGCCCATCACGGCGCGCACTTCTTCCAGTGTCGCACGGGCCGCCTCGCGGGCCTCTTCACAGCCTTCGGCGACGATGGTGCGTACCAGGTCAGGGTTTCGAAGGTGCTCCTCGGCACGCTTGCGAATCGGCTCCAACTCTTCCTGAACGGCTTCGATAATGGGCTTTTTGCAGTCCAGACAGCCGATGCCTGCACTCGTGCAGCCTTCACGTACCCACTGACGGGTGGTGTCGTCAGAGTACACCATATGGAATTGCCATACCGGACAGTTGTCCGGATCACCTGCGTCGGTACGTCGCACACGGGCGGGGTCGGTGGGCATCCGGCGAATCTTGTTTTCTACGTCCGCAGGCTCTTCACGCATGCTGATGAAGTTGCCGTAGGACTTGGACATTTTTTGACCATCCAGCCCCGGCATCTTCGAGGCGGGCGTCAGCAGGGCCTGGGGTTCCGGCAGGATAACCTTGCCCCCCCCTTCCAGGTCGCCCATCAGACGTTCTTTGTCGCCCAGGGTAATGTTCTGCTGGTTGTCGACCAGAGCACGGGCGGTTTCCAGTGCCGCTTCGTCGCCTTTTTCCTGGTACTGGCGGCGGTGATTCAGGTAAATCTTGGATTGTTTCTTGCCCATCTTCTTGATGGCAGCCTCAACCGCCTCTTCGAAGCCTGGTTCGCGGCCATAAAGGTGGTTAAAACGACGGGCGACTTCACGAGTCAGCTCAACGTGGGCGACCTGATCTGCACCCACCGGTACCTGGCCGGCACGGTAAGCCAGAATATCGGCAGACTGCAGCAGCGGGTAGCCGAGGAACCCATAGGTGCTCAGGTCTTTTTCACGCAGTTTTTCCTGCTGGTCTTTGTAGGTCGGCACCCTTTCCAACCAGGACAACGGGGTCATCATCGACAGAAGAAGGTGTAGCTCGGCGTGTTCCGGCACCTGGCTCTGGATAAAAAGGGTGGCAGAACCCGGGTTGACGCCCGACGCAAGCCAGTCGATAACCAGATCCCAGACGTGTTGCTCGATTTTTTGAGGGTTCTCGTACTCTGTGGTCAGGCCGTGCCAGTCAGCAACGAAGAAAAAACATTCAAACTCATGCTGAAGGCGCGCCCAGTTTTTCAGCACGCCATGGTAATGCCCCAGATGCAGACGGCCAGTGGCGCGCATGCCGGAAACAACTCGCTGGGAGGGAACCACGGAACTCAAAATCGACTCCTTATGCCCGTTCTTGGGTGTCAAAGGGGAAAGCCCGCGATTATACGGTGAAGCGGGTCTTCAGGGACAGGGAAAAGCGCCCTGAACACGCCTCACTGTGCAAAATACAGGCAGGAATCAGTAGATGCTGTCCACCGGGCCTGCGCCCTCGCGGATGACTTCGGGCCCATCACCGTCCACCAGCGAAATAACGGTGGTTTCCTGTACCCCACAGAAGCCCCCGTCGATGACCAAATCCACTTTGCCCTGCAGGAAATCGCGCACATCCTGAGGGTCAGTTAACGGGAACTCGTCGTTGGGCAAATGGCAGGTAGAGGTCATGATCGGCTGGCCATGTTCTGCCAACAGGGCCTGGCAGATGGCATGGTCCGGCACACGAATACCGATGGTCCGTTTCTTGGCATCCATCAAACGACGGGGCACCTCTGTGGTGCCGTTGAGGATGAAGGTGTAGGGGCCGGGAGTATGCGCCTTGAGCAGGCGATAATCCGGGTTTTCAACCTTGGCATAGATAGCCAGCACTGAAAGATCCTGACACAACAGGGAAAACTGGTGCTTTTTGTCCAGCTGACGAAGCCGGATCAAGCGGTCCAGCGCGGCCTTTTCACCGATGCAGCAGCCTAACGCGTAGGTCGTATCCGTCGGGTAAGCGATCAAGCCGCCGTCGCGAATCACCTCTACGGCCTGTCGAATAAGACGTGGCTGGGGAGTTTCAGGGTGAATGTAAAGTACGTCAGTCATAATGTCGGGCGCGCTTGCGGTTAAGGATTAATATTCAGCTTTAGGTGTTATCGGTAACACATTGAAAATATTTGGCTTTGCTGTGCCATATATCAACTGCTCAGGCGCCCTTCCCACACCGGCACCGCACCTGCAGGCACCTCGGGCAAACGCCCCAACGCCAGCCATTTCTGCTCTGGCGAATGGAAATCTGAGCCGGCAGACACCTGCAAATCGAAGTGTTGCCAACACTCGTTGAGCAGTTCTGTCTGTTGTCGGGTCAACCCGGGCATGGCCACTTCCAGCCCATCGCCACCCGCAGACTTGAATGCCGTCAGGAACTGACGCAACCGTTTACGGGTAAAGCCATAAGCCTGGGGATGCGCCAACACGGCCAGCCCTCCGGCCGCATGGATGTCTGCAATCGCCTCCTCCATGGTACACCAGGGGGTCGCCACAAAGGCGGATTGCCCCTGTTTGAGAAAACGATTGAAGGCGTGGCGACTGTTGCGCACACGGCCTGCCTGCTCCAGATAACGGGCAAACAAGGGGCGTCCCGGAGCATCCGTCCCCGCCAGCTCACAGGTCCGCTCATAGCTATTCGCCAGCCCGGCGGCCCGGTCAAGGCGGCGACCAATCTCGCGGGCACGGTTCACCCGGGCAGCCTGCTGGCTTGCCACCCGGTCATTGAGGCGGGCATTGTCCGTATCCAGCCAAAGCCCAAGCACATGGAATTCCCTGCTGTCGTGACGCACCGAGAGCTCGATACCGTTAATCAGGGTAATCCCGCGACGCACCGCCGCGTCGTGTGCCTCTTCAAGCCCTGCCAGGGTGTCGTGATCCGTCAGCGCCAGATGCGTCACACCATAGTCCGCCGCACGGTCTACCAGGGCAGCCGGTGCCAGCGCACCGTCTGATGCCAGACTGTGACTGTGAAGATCATAACAACGGGCGGATGGATCCACGGGAACCTCAGGGTCAAAAACAGGTCGGTAAGTTACCATATTGCAGGGTGAATTACTGCGCTGATGCCGCTACCATCAGGCGCTACCGATCACCGCCTGCAATGCGTCAAACGCAGCACGGCGTGACATGCCATACACATCCGGATCCCGATGACAGACAATACACCCCAGGAAAAACAGGCTTCTGCGGCCAGCCCCCGCAAGGAAAGCATGCTGGCCAACCTGCTGGTCAACATCATTATTCCCACGTTGATTCTCAGCAAGTTGTCCACTGACGACTATCTTGGCACCAAGTGGGCCATTGTGGTCGCCCTGGCCTTCCCGCTTGGATACGGGCTTCGCGACCTGCTCACCAGCCGCAAGATCAACTTCTACTCAGGGTTGGGCATTGTCAGCATCATGCTCACCGGGGGCATTGGCCTGCTTGAGCTGGATGCCAAGTACATGGCGATCAAGGAAGCCGCCATTCCCGGTCTGCTCGGGCTGGCCACCGTAGGCTCGCTGTACACCCGCTACCCGTTGGTGCGCACACTGGTATACAACGACACCCTTTTCGACCTGGAGAAGATCTCGGCGGGTCTGGCCTTCAAAAATACAGAGCAAGCGTTCGAGCGCACCCTGGTGGTCGCCTCATGGATGATTGCCGGCTCCTTCTTTGTCTCCTCGGTTCTCAATTACGTGCTGGCCATTGTGCTTCTGAAAAGCCCGCCCGGCACGGCAGCGTTTAACGAGGAGCTTGGCAAGATGACCGCGCTTAGCTATCCGGTCATCGTGATTCCGTCGATGATCATCTTTGCCCTGGCGCTCTTTTATCTGCTCAGACGTCTCAGCAAACTCACCGGGCTGTCATTTGAAGAAATGATGGGCCAGAAGAACGGTTAACCGCAAAGGAAACACCATGTTTTACGCCATTATCAGCGAAGATGTCGCCAATTCCCTGCCGCTTCGCAAGCAGGCCAGAGAGGCCCATCTCGCTCGCCTGCAGACCCTGAAAGAACAGGGCCGGCTGCTTCTCGCTGGCCCCCACCCGGCTATCGACAGCGAAGAACCAGGCGATTCCGGCTTTACCGGCTCACTAGTCGTTGCGGAGTTCGAATCACTTGAGGCTGCGCAGCAATGGGCCGATGCCGATCCCTACATCGACGCCGGGGTTTACGCTGGGGTGAAGGTCAAGCCCTTTAAGAAAGTACTGCCCTAGCCCCCCGGAATTATCGATTTTTTACAAAGATGCCACGGCCTGCGGCGCGATTTGTGATTATGGTAGCGCCGCACGCTGATGCAGTGTTCTAGACTGCGCGACTTGTATATTGAGGAGTGATTCATGCTCGCACGAGTGATTGCCGTATTGGCACTGGTTATGGTCTGGGGAGGTGCTCACGCCTCGGCAGCCTGGGTCGATGACAGTATTTATGTGCCGATTCGCGCAGCTGCCAACCCCAGCGGACGCATTCTGCACCGGGGTATCAAAAGCGGCACCCGGATTGAGTTCATGGGCTTCGAAGGTGACTGGGCGAAAATCCGCTATGGCGATATCGATGGTTATATCGGCAAGCAGTACCTCAGTCAGTCGCCGACAGCAGCGATTCAGTTGGAGCGGGCTCGCAACGAGAGCGAGCAAGCCAAAGCCGAGGCGGCAAAATTGCGCACCCAGCTGGCGGAGATCAAGGGAGAGCGCGATGCGCTGTCTGAACAAGCTGGCGAGCTCAAGCAGTCGCTGAATTCTCGTAGTGACGAACTGGAACAACTACAGGAAGTCGCCTCTGACCCCATCCGCCTGGATCAAGCCAATCGCCAATTGAATGAGGAGCTTAGCCTGTACCGCTCCGAACTGGATCAGCTGAAGGCGGAAAACGTGATGTTGCGTAACAACAACACCTCACAGATGTGGATGACTGGTTTTGGTATTGCTGTTATCAGCATGATCTTCGGGTTTTTGCTGCGGTCACGTGGCGGTCGACGCCCGAAAAGCGGTTGGGCCAACTAACCGCGACTCTTCACGGCAGGTCATGACTCATCGGGTTCCCATTGAGGCAGGCCTGCCTGTACTTCCAGTCGCAACACAACCCCACTAATGCCCTTGTAGCCCTGCCCACGGGGCCAATAGACATAGGGTTCAAGCTCCCAGAAGAACCACGGACGCCAGATGCTTTGCCGGAAGCGCACACTGGTTCGCCAGTTTTCAACCGCCGCGACCGGATCGGTAAAGCCATCCAGGCCAACGCTGTAACTCACCCCCGTTCTCGGGCCCAGCTGCCAGTAAAAGCGGGCGTTCTGGTTGAAATACCAATCCCGGTTGAGCTCGTTATTTTCTTCCGTCAGCTCATATTCACTGCTGAGCCGGACACTGGTGTTCAGCGTTAGTGGCCGGTCGAACTCGAACAGGGTGCTGGTACCAAAGCCGTCCGGATCTTCCCAGTAACCTTTCTGCGTGAAACGAAATGCCCAGGGACTGGATGCGATGGGGCTGAACCAGCGATAACGCGCCCTGACAAACGTCTTTATTTCAGAGCGCAAGCCGACATCAATGTCGACATTCATCCGGTCGGGCATGTTGGCTGCCCAGCGCAACGCACTACGAAAGCCGCCATCCTCCTCGCCGACTTCTTCAGGACGGGTATCGAGGCCATCTCGCAATTCATCATTACGATCGTTTTCATTATCGAAAACCAGACTCAGTCGATGCTTCAGGTTGGGAAGTTCCACCCTTCCCCGCACATTCAGTTCGGTACTGTCATTGTCATTGTCCTGCCATCGGTTGGCACCGACGATACGTACCTGAGTGCCGGCAGAATCCCCGTAGACCGCATCAGGGCGAGCGAAAAAGCCGTCAACCCATCGGCTCGGGCCGCACACCGTGCGTGACATCCAGCCATGGGTACGATCAACCCAGCCCTGAGATGCCAACTCATGTTGGCAAGGGTTGTAGCCCGGATCATCGTCAACGGAAAAACTATCGCCTTTCAGCTCTTCGGCTGCTATTGCGTTTAAGCTTGAACCATAAAGCAAGCAAAGCACGCATATTTGGCGGCAAAGATTGGCGCTCATGAAGCGAGAATAGCCGGGATTGCCAGTCTCCGGAACATCTTCATGAGAAAAGAATGACCGAAACGGCACGGGACAAGACCAACACCATTGGTTAGCATCCGCCACTGGCACACTGATGATGGCGGGACTATGACTGTCTGGCACAAGATTCGCGGTTCACTGGCTCTTTTGGGGATCGTTCTCAATACTCTGATCCTCTGCCCTGTTTTATTCTTCTTTGCGCTGCTCAAGCTGGTGCTACCCTTTAATACTGCCCAAGTGGGCCTGTCTCGGGTGCTGGTGTTTATCGCCGAAACCTGGATTGGTATCAATAACGGGATCGCTGCATTCACCAGCCAGGCGCGTTGGAACATTAGCGGCATGGAATCCCTGGACCGTAACCAATGGTATCTGGTCACCTGTAACCATCAGACCTGGGCCGACATTCTTGTCCTTCAGAAAGTTTCGAATCGACGCATCCCCTTTCTCAAGTTTTTTCTCAAGCAGGAACTGATCAAGGTCCCGATTCTGGGGCTTGCCTGGTGGGCGCTTGATTTTCCGTTCATGAAGCGGTATTCCAAAGATGAAATCGCCCGTGATCCCTCATTGAAAGGTAAGGACCTGGAAACCACTCGAAAGGCATGTGAGAAGTTCGCCTACTTCCCTACCTCGGTGATGAATTTCTTCGAAGGCACCCGTTTTGATGCGAAAAAGCACGCCTCTCAGGCTTCGCCTTACCAGTACCTGCTCAAGCCCAAGGCCGGCGGCGCCGCTTTTACGCTCAATGCCATGTCAGGACATTTGCGAAATCTGCTTGATGTGACCATTATCTACCCTCCGGGTGCACCGCGCTCCTTGCTGGCCTATTTGGGTGGCGCTATGCCCGTCGTGGACGTCATCGTGCAACAGCGGGTGATCCCCGCCTGGGCCTCAGAGGGTGACTACGAATCGGATCCGGAATTCCGCGCCCGTTTCCAGCAATGGATTGGAGATCTCTGGGACGAGAAGGACGCACTGATAGCCTCACGAATGAAGCAGTGACCCCGGGAGAAGGAAACTGCTTCACACAATAAGGAACCCGGGATACCGGGTGCGACACTATGTTTGGCCGATTTCGTAAAGCCCGCTGGCAACACGCCAACCCTGACATTCGACTCAAAGCAATCGAACTTCTTAGCCCCCGTGGCGATGCCCAAATACTGGCCCAGCTGTCACGAGGAGACGCCAGCGCCCTGGTCCGGGCAGCTGCAGCCGGCAGACTGATTGAACTGTCACTTCTTGATGAAATTCACCAGCGCGATGAAGCCCCCTCAGTACGTGAAGCCGCGTCGATGCGCATCATGGCCTTATTGGCGGGCACCACCGACGATTCTCCAAATCAGGATACCCGGCTACGGCTGATCCGCTTGACGACTAACGATGACGCACTACGGTTCATCGCTGAAAACAGTCCTGACGAACACTGTCAGCACGCTGCTATCGAACGTCTACACGACCCTTCCGTTCTGTTTCAGCTAGCCATCAATGCTCGTAGCGAAGCCTTGCGAGTAACTGCGGCCCAGCAGATTTCCCATCTACCCACGCTAAAACGGCTGACACGGGAAGGACGCGACAAGCGTGTCGTTCGTTTGGCCCGGGATCAATCCAGGGTCCTTCAGGAAAAAGAACAGCAAGAGGAAGCGCGGCATGCAAAAGTGGTGCACCTCGCTGACCGCCTTGAGCAACATGCGCGACGGCGTGCCGATGCCCTGTACGGCCCTCGTCTCGAACAACTCGAGCAACAATGGCAACAACACAGTGACAATGCCACTCCGGACCTTTCTGCCCGCGTCAGCCAGGCCCTCCAGCAATGCCGGGAACAACTGAATTCGTTACAGGAAGCGCATCGTCTTGAAGCCCTTCGAGATACTGCCCGGACAGAGCGAGATGCTTCTGCCCATGCACTTTACCAGTTGCTCAGCCAGAGCCATTCCCAAACCTGGGAACAACAATTGGGCGAGCTTCGCTCTGCTCTCGCGACACAGCAACGTCGATGGCAAAGCGCCCATGAGCAGAGCCCTGCGGATGAAAATGAAACCCGCAGCTTCAATGATTTGGTCGCAGCATTCGAGAAAATGATCTCCCTGGCGACAGCAGCTCTGGAAGCAGAGTCTGCCGAGGCCCTGGAGCAATTGTCGCAGCAATGGCCCTCGGAATACCCTCGTCCCAGTGCACTGTTGGATATTGCTGAAGCCGCGACACCCTCTTCACCCAGGCCTGATTCCCGCAAACCCCGCACGACGCCTCACCGGGGGTTGTTAGTGGCACTCAAACGCGAGCTCAGCAAAGGCAATCTACGTCATGGCAACCGTCTTTGGCACAAGGCCGAGTCGATCGTTGAGGAAGAGAGCGATAGCGTTCTTGCCAAAGAGCTGGCCAAGCTGGCCGAACGCCGAGCAGAACTACAGGATTGGCATCGTTTTGCAGCCCAGCCAAAGAAAGAGACGCTTTGCGAGAAAATGGAAACGCTGGCCACAGCCGATACCCGCATGGATCCACCTGAGCTCGCAACCGCCATACAGGCTCTCCATGACGAATGGCGAGCCCTGATGAGCTCGGATCAGGACGAAGACCAGGCACTTTGGGACCGATTCAAACAGGCGACTGATCAGGCTTACTTGCCCTGCCAGGCACACTTTGCTGAGCAAGACGCATTGCGTCAGCAGAATCTCATAAAGCGACAGGAGCTTTGCCAGCAACTCGAAAGCTTCATGGCTAATCAGAGCTGGGAAAACGTGGACTGGGAAGCCATCTGGCAGATTCGCCAGCAGGCCCCCAGGGATTGGAAGCAGCTTCAACCAGTACGGTTCACCGACAACCGGGAAGTGCAGAAACGGTTTTCCGCCCTGCTGTCTGATCTGGATGACAAGCTGAATCACTGGATCGAACAGGCCCGTAGCCAACGTGACGGTCTTATTCAACAGGCGCAATCACTACCGGTTGAACAGGCTCAGATTCAGGAATCCGTCAGACAGGCCCAGCAGCTACAAAAACAGTGGCGTAATACCGGCTGG
Organism: Alcanivorax sp. P2S70; assembly: GCF_000475295.1. Taxonomy (NCBI): domain Bacteria; kingdom Pseudomonadati; phylum Pseudomonadota; class Gammaproteobacteria; order Oceanospirillales; family Alcanivoracaceae; genus Alcanivorax; species Alcanivorax sp. P2S70. The sequence goes on along the minus strand of NZ_AXBZ01000018.1, from coordinate 1,947 downwards.
GTACCGCCTTCCGTGCATCGTGGCATGCAGAAGTCCTTCAAGCGCGCCATGGACCGGGTCTTTAACGAGCGCAATCGCCTCCACGACGCCCAAAAAGCCCAGCAAAGTGCACGGCTGGATGAGGCCCAAAAAGCGCTATCCCAACTGGAATCCACACTGGCTGCTCCCTTTTCCCGTGAAAACGCGAAGCAGCTATCTGCCAGTCTCAGCGAAATTGATACCTTCAGTGATCTGCGCCTGCCCAGGGACATGAATCGTCAGCTGCAGCAGTTACGTCGACGGGCCAGAGAGCGTCTTGACCGCATGAGCGAATGGGAACAGTGGCAAGCCATGCAAGAGACCTTGCAGGCGCTGCCTACCGGGGACCAATGTGAGGAACAGGATCTGGTACTGGCGGTTGCCTTTGAAGCGCTGGCCGGTGTGCCCTCTCCCGAGCCCGAACGTCAGCGCCGCCTCGCCTGGCAACTGGAGGCATTGCCTGCCGCCATGAAGCGTCAGGGCTTCGCGGTGCTGGACGAAATGACCAAGCTGCTGGAGCAGCATCAAGGTGGAGTCTGCACCAATGCCAAAAGCCGCATGCATGCCGCCCTGGCCGTCCTTGAGCCTGGTAACGGGTAACCGAGGGTGAGCAATATTCTTACCCGCTTTGCACGAAGCCCCAAAGGCCTGCGATGGTTTTTGAACATCTACGGCCCCTATCTAGGAGCCGGCGTTCGCGTGGATTATCTCGCCGAAGACTTCCGGGAACTGAAAGTCTCCATGGGCCTTCATTGGTACAACCGCAATTATGTCGGCACTCACTTTGGTGGCAGCCTGTACTCAATGGTCGATCCCTTTTACATGCTCATGGTTATGAACGTGCTCGGACGGGATTATGTGGTGTGGGACAAACACGCGGACATTGACTTTATCCGGCCCGGCAAGGGCCGGGTACATGCCCATTTCAGGTTGACCGACGACGACCTGAGGGAAATACGTGAGGCAACCAAAGGCGGTGATAAATACCTGCCCAGATGGCAGGTTGAGATCGTCGATAACGATGGTGAATGCGTGGCACGGGTAAACAAGACGCTCTATATTCGCCGCAAAATCAGCGCATCCGGGACGTGATGTCTAAGCCTGATCAACCGGCACTCCTACGCTCTTCACTGACCATATCCTGAGTGCGTTTCCAGAAAAAGCCGCTCGTCATCACTGCTGTCACGGCCAAGCACCTTGTTACGATGCGGGAACCGGCCAAAGCGGCGAATGATATCCCGGTGCTCCCTTGCCGCTACCAGGTGGCCCTCGATGGAGCCCTTGACCGCCGCCGGGGCGGCTTGCTGGATCGCTTCGAGTGATGTCACACACAGATCGTGCAGATCCTCATCCTCTGCATGCATCAGCGGCATGACAAAAAAAACCTGTCCACAGGGTGGCAAGTTTGCTGTCATCCTCCGCGACAATCCTTCCACCGCCAACGTAGCGGCCCGGTGGTCACCGGAAAACGCGCGAGGAGTTCGTCGGAAGATATGGCGTGGGAACTGGTCCAGCACCAGAATCAGGGCAAGACGCGACAATGGCTGGCGCTCCCAATCTACCAGTTCTTGCTGTAGTGCGGCTTCAACAATTGAGCCAAAGCGATGCTCAATTTCGGCATCATCGCCCGCACCGGCACGGAACCACTTACGCATTGCCGGCTGGCTGGGCCACCCACGCTCAATGCCGTCCTCAAACCAGTAGTCGAGTACTTCCTGCCAAGGTGATACCAAATCAAACATAGGGTTGCCCTATCCTGCGTTATGACTGTTCTGTCGCGCAGACAGACATTGCCCGGGCAACAACGGCGCAAGAACGGTCAGCGCATTCTCCAGTAATAATGGCTGTACTTCTGCAGTAGGATGAATGCCGTCTTGCTGTATTCCGTTTTGCTCAATAACGCCCTCCAGAAAAAACGGAAACAGAGGG
>NZ_AXBZ01000017.1:0-6191 GCF_000475295.1 Alcanivorax sp. P2S70 | reverse complement strand
CCCAGCTCGAAGGCCACCAGCGTGATCATCCAGAAGTGCAATGGTGCAATGCCGTTATCAAAGGCGATCTGGGCAATCGTGGCGTTCACCAGGATGACCGCCCCATAGGGGTCCATGATCATGCCGATAATGACCATTGTGACGACCAGCAGCGTCATGGCAACCCAGATGTTCGGGAAGGTTTCAGGCAGCATTTCCATCAACCCGGAACGCTCGATGATACCCCCCACGCTGACCGACAGTGCCATCAGCATCAGCAGGGCACCAATGTGGCCGGTCGTTTCATTGGTCGCAAATCGCAGAGAGGTTTCCAGTTTTTCGCCTACGCCAGGCTCCGGCTGGTAGTGCGGATCCATATCCGGAGTCTTGACCAGGTAGTGGATCACCAGTGCTGCAATCAGCACTGCATTTCGCCAGAACAGTCCCCACATCACGCCTTGCAGCTCGGCCTCGGAGGTGCCGGTAGGAATGTGACCCGCGTTCAGCGCACCGTTGATTACCCACAGGTTGTAGCAGGAGTAAACAATCAGAGGTACCAGGATCAGGGTAAAGACGTGCAGCGTTTTTTCGCTGAGTTTCTCGTAGGCGAGAATAGACAGCAGCATCACCGGCAGGATGATGGGGGCGTAGTTCTCGTTCAGGTGGGTATCCAGCAGATCGCGGAACACCACAATCACCGTGCCCATGATGATCACGTAGGGCAGCAGTGGTACCAGTCGCTTGATGCTGGCCGGCACTGCTTCAGAGAACGGGGCAATTCGCGCCGGCGCGGTGCGGGCAAACTGGCTGTACAGGAAGAACAGACCCAGCGACAGGAAGAAGATCTTCAGGCCGGAGGTGAACAGTTCGTCGGTGGTCACGCTGTTGTTCAGGGCGGCGATGATAACCACCAGCAGACAGGGGCGCAGCACCACACCCATGGAGCCGGACATGGCGGTGGCGGCCAGGGCCAATTGCTTGCGGGCGCCAGCACGTACCAGCTCGTTGTAGATGGTGGCACCGGCGGCAATAACGAAGATGCCGGAAGCACCAGTGTAGGCGGTAGGAACGGCCGCCACGGCCAGTACCACAAAGCACATCAGTTCCGGGGACATTTTCCACGGACGCAGCACATCAAAGACCAGATGGGCCATCTTGGTCTGGCGCAGCATCATACCGATCCAGATATACAGGGCCAGGCTCAGGAACAGGGTAGACAGCTCCATCATCATGCCCAGGTACACGCTGATACCGTGGTAGTAACCCTGGCTAACAAATTGGGCGCCAGCGGTAAGACACATGAAGCTGTACAGCGGGATGGTCAGCAGGGCTTTGCCCCAGGTGCCGCCTTCTTCAAGATCCTTGGGCGGACGCACCAGCTGGTACAGTGCAGCCAGGGACAAGATGATGAAGCCAGCAATCCAGAATTGATGCAGGTAGAAGTGGTTGACCTGTACCCCGTCCGCCATGGCGCTGACTTCTTCGCCGCGATAAATCCAGGCAGACATCAGCAGCATTACGTTGGCGGCAAGCTGGCCCCCAGTGGCTACCAGGTGGTCCTTGCGGGTGCGTGGTGGGCGCAGGGAAATATGGTGGCGGGTCAGGGTGGCCGTCGCCGCACAGATAATCACCAGCAGACAGAGCAGCAGGCGTTTGTAGTGGCCGAGGCTGGTTACTACCTTGGCCACGCCGCCCTCGATGTTACGGAACGCAATCACCCCGGGGGTAACCTGCTCCTGGACCATTTTGTAGTCGGCCCATTTGTCGCGGCAGATCTGGCGGGAGGCTTCCAGGGACTGACGCAGGGCGCCTTCGTCCACATCGGTGCCGAAAATGCCAGCCAGGGGATCATCCGCCATCTGGGCCTTTTTCTGCTGTACCGCCTTCTGCAGTTCAAGATCCAGATTCGGGTCCGGGTTACAAGTGGGTTCACCGACCAGCCCGGCTGAACGTAGTTTGAAGTAGCCCTCCCAGGTGTTCTCACCGATTTTCAGCAGCTGGGAGTGGATGACTTCACCTGATGCCAGAAAAATCGTCAGCAACAGGAGAATCAGGGTGGGGAGAGAGGATAGCCATTCACCGACGGAGCGGTTGGCTACAGTCATACTAGAAGGTTTATCCATTGTGCACCCGGTTATTGTTATACCGCCAAGGTTGGGGCATCCGACGCCGCGTATGATGCGTACGGTCCCAAGGGAAATCCCGAATCAGGCAGTGTAAACACCTTGTCTCGCCACCGCATTGGCAAGGAAGGTCAACGTTGAGGTTGAATGGGAAAGCGGGGCCAGTCTGGCCCCGCTCGCTCATGCCCTGTGGTTATTCCACGGGGTTGACGCATTCCGCTCTGGATGGCTCTTCCTTACAACGGACCTTGCGCAGCAGGGTCATCATGTCCTTGCTGTATACGCCGTCATTGGTCAGAGCAATTCGTGCTTCACGCATCATTTGGTCATACTTCAGCTTGTCCGCCTCAGGGATACGAATCCACCATTTTTTGTCTACTTCCGAGTTGGCGTTCTCGATCACCCGCATGGCACGGTCAAACTGGCCAAGCATGTACTTTCGGGACTGTTGGGCGAAACCGTCAGGGAACTTGTCCTTGCGAACAATCACCTGGGCGGTGAGCTGACCCAGCACGTAGTCGACGATGCCACCATCGGGCTGCATGCCCTTGTAGAGTTCCAGTGCGGAATAAGCCGCAATGGGGGCAAAGCAGATGTCCACGGAGCCGTTATTGAAGCGGCCGGAGAAGTTGGTGATGTCTGACATTACCGGAGACATGCCCACGCGCGATGCCATGCTGGCCTGAGCGGTATCATATTCCAGTACGGCGATGGACTTGCCCGACAGTTCCCCGACAGTGTCGATGGTACGGTCTTTAACGAACAGGTAGGCCGCCCCCATGGGGGCCACACCGCCCACTTCGTACGGGCCGGAAACCAGATGCTGGTTGATGGCGGCATTGCCGCTGGCCAATACGGTGATCACGGTCTTCATGGCGTCATAGCTGGGGATAGCGCCGATGGAATCCATGCTGCCCGTGTAGTTATTGAACTGGCGGCCACGAATACCGGTCAGCACGGCGGCGTCGCATTGGCCGGCTTTCAGGTCTTCAGAGGCGATTTTTTCATCGGTGTAGGGCTTGAGCTCAAGATCCACGCCCCAACCCAGGGCGGCAGTCTTGTAGTCCTTCATAATGTTATAGATGTCGCCGTTGGCGCCGATGATGTCAAACACACACATGGTGCGTTTTTCGGCGGCCTGGGCCGGGGAAATACTCAGAGCCAGCGCCGCAGTTGCGGCGGTGGCCAACGCCTTGAAATAGCGCATGCTCGGTCTCCTGGTTACTACTTATTAAAATAATCAAAAGCGGCCCGAAGGCCGCAAAAAGTCAAAATACTTACAGCAAATCGTTAATGTCGACGGCGGGTCCGGACTTGGCGGCGTCATCCCAGAAAGTCCCAAGACCTCCAATCGGGGTACGCTTGCCGGTGTTTTCGGTCCATTCGCGGTCGGAAATACCGGTGATGATGAAACCCGCGATGGCATCCAGCATGGCGTAGTCTGCATCCAGGTTCTGGTCGTTGGCAGCGTAGTCACGAATCGCCTTGCGCAAGCGCTCATCGTCACCCTTGCTGAACGCGCTCATGGCATAGAGGGCGCTGCCCAGACGAATGCCGCTGTCGAAACCCTTTTTGGCAGAGGCTTCCAGTTCTGCCCAGGCATCTGCGTTCGGCGGAGCCAACATGGGCAGCAGGTTCCATACCGCAGCACGGACACCACGGGGCACGCCCCACCACTGGTCGTTGTCCAGGCACTTCATGTTGCGTTCTACCTTGGCGGCGATATCGCGCGGGATACCTACGGCACCATCCGCGTTACCGTCGTTGAGCAGCGATTGCACACCAGAGATATTGCCCACCAGCCAGACCATCTCATCGAAGTCGCTTTTCAGTTTCGGGCATTCACCCTCTTTCTGCTCGCCAAACGCTTCCATCATGTTTTGGTAAGCGGTGTACTGACGTTGGGCGGCAACGGCAGACCAGCGTTTCTGCTCAATGCGAGCATCCTGAGCTTCGTTCACGCGTCCATCTTTGACTGCACGCATGTAACGGAGTTCAGAATCCAGGGCGATCTGCTCGGCGCAGGTGGCCGCAGTGGTGAAGACCATCGCGCCCAGTTTTTCCGGGTGGGAGCCCACCCGTTCGAAGGACATCAGCAGGGGGGTTTGTGCTTCGCCCGTCACACAGGCCATGCGCACGTCGTTGTAAGTCATCATGTAGGGCAGCATTTCTGAACGACCAAAACTGATCAGAATGTCACCAGTGCTTTTGTAGATGACGCCACAGCCTTGCAGAGCCAGGATGGCGCCCCCTACCAGGGCTAGACGTGAGTGTCGTAGCATTTTTTTCATGGAAAGAGAACCCATTCGGCAGCTCCTTGTTATTGTTCTCGAAATAGCGCGGTCAAAGGTACGAAAGTCCGCGAATTGGCACAAGCGGCAATTACAAAAAAACCTGCAAGCAATTACAAACCATAAATTTGCTATATCATGCGTGGCAGTTATGTTTAAGCGCAGTCACCCACAGGGATGATACGACTTTATTATGAGTGATTACTCTGACATCAAGGACATGAAAGCCTGGCTGGAAGGTGAACGCAGCGGCGTGTCTCTGGCGCTGAATACCGCTCGCGGTGGCCTGCGAATTCTCGAAACGCTTGGCGTGATCGGCCGTCAGGGGCTGGGCTGGGCCCTGGGTAATCGCCCGCCAGTACCGGCCTTGCTGCGTACCACGTTCGAATCTCTGGGCACCACGTACATCAAGCTGGGTCAGTTTATCGCCAGCTCGCCCTCCATTTTTCCTGAAGAGTATGTGGAAGAGTTTCAGCGTTGCCTGGACCGGACTCCCCCCCTACCTTTTCATTACATCCGGGACACCATTGAGCGCGAGTTGGGGCAACCCCTGGAAGCGCTGTACCTGTCGGTGGATCCGAAACCCCTGGCCAGTGCGTCGATTGCGCAGGTCCATGCCGCAAAATTGAAAAACGGTCAGGATGTGGTGGTTAAGGTCCAGCGTCCCGGCGTTCGTAACGTCTTGCTGACCGATTTCAACTTTCTTTATTTTGCCGCCCGCATTACTGAGCGGTTGGCTCCGGGACTGTCACGATCGGCGATTTCAGGTGTGGTGGAAGAGCTTCAGGCAGGCATGCTGGAAGAGTGTGATTTCATCAAGGAAGCCAATAACCTGAAGGCATTCAATGCCTTTTTGCGCGATACCGGCAACACCCGGGCGGTGGCGCCCGATCCGGTGATGAGTCATACCACCGGCAAGGTGCTGACCATGGAGCGCTTTTTTGGTGTGCCGCTCACCGATATGGAGGTGTTGCGCAAGTACACCGATGATCCGGCAGAAACCCTGATTTCTGCACTGAACACCTGGTTCTCCAGTCTGATGCTGTGTGACTTCTTCCATGCCGATGTGCATGCTGGCAACTTGATGTTGCTGGAAGACGGTCGGGTCGGTTTCATCGATTTCGGTATTGTCGGCCGTATTCGCCGTGAAGCGTGGGATGGCATGGCGAAGTTTTTCGATGCTATCGGCCGGGGCGATGTGCGGCAGATGGCAGAGGCTATGGCGATAATCGGCATGACCCGTGAAGAAGTCGACGTGGATGCCCTGACCCGAGACATTGAAAATCTGCAGGGCGTGCTGGGCCAGGTGGATCCGTCGGCGTTGGTGCAGGCAGATCGCAACGACAAGGAAGTGAACCGATTGTTGATGGATCTGGTGAAGATTGGTGAGGGACACGGGATTCGTTTCCCTCGAGAGTTCGCCTTGTTGCTCAAACAGTTCCTGTATTTTGATCGCTATGTTCAGGTGCTGGCTCCAGAGATGGATATGTTCAGCGACAATCGCGTGGATATTTTTGCGGGGCTGGATGATAACGACGGCGGGATGTTGCACTAATTTTATAGCGATGAGCTGCCAGCTTTGAGTTATGAGCATTAAGTGAAAAAAGCAGAAACACCAGGCTGATTACACGGTGTTTGGGTTTTCGAAATTCACTGAAGCAGTCTGTAAACACAAAAAAACCGCACCCGGACAGGGTGCGGTTTTTTTGTCTTGATCGCGGGTTTCCGGGAAAAATCCAATTTGGTTCCCTCTCTAGTGGTAGGAGCGTCGGTTATGCGCTCCGCTCACCCTTCGGGC
>NZ_AXBZ01000016.1:0-87226 GCF_000475295.1 Alcanivorax sp. P2S70 | reverse complement strand
CGACATCATGTCGCTGAATACCCTGCTCAAAACGCTGGATACCCGTTACCCGGATTTCCGTTTGCTGGAAGTGGAACTGGAGCGCGACGATGGCCGTCTGATCTACGAGATTGAATTGCTGACGCGTGAGCGTGTGGTACGTGAACTGGAAGTGGACGCTCGTGATGGCCGTATCCTCGATGATGAGATAGATGACTGATGCGCATCCTGTTGGTGGAAGACAGTATTGCGCTGGCCGATCAACTGGTCCCGCTGTTAAAAGAGCATGGTTATGCCGTTGACTGGCTTGCGGACGGCCGTGATGCGCTGGTGCGGGTCCATGATGATCCTTTTGATCTGGTGGTGCTGGACCTCGGCCTCCCGGGCATGGATGGCCTGCAGGTCCTGAAACAGTGGCGACAGGAAGGGCTGTCGATTCCGGTCTTGATTCTCACTGCACGGGACAGTTGGTCTGAGCGTATCGAGGGGTTACGCCAGGGGGCGGATGATTACCTGACCAAGCCCTTCCACCCGGATGAATTATTACTGCGTATTCAGGCTCTGTTGCGGCGCAGTCATGGTAATGCCAATGACGAGCGGCTGAGCGCGGGAATGCTGAAGCTGGATGAAAGCCGCCAGACGGTGTGGCACGCAGAAGAGGAAATCGCCCTTACCGGTGCCGAGTTCCGGATGCTCCGTTATTTCATGCACAACCCGGGCAGGCTGCTCTCTAAAGGGCAGTTGGCCTCTCACCTTTACGACAACGAAAGCGACCGGGATTCCAATGTGCTTGAAGTGCACGTAAATCGCCTGCGCCGCAAACTCGGCAAGGCGGTGATCGAAACCCGCCGTGGCCAGGGCTATGTCTACACAGGCCAGTTATCGTGACCTCTTCCATGGGGCGGCGACTGGCAATCAGTTTGTTTGTCAGCTTGCTGGTGGCCGGATTGCTGATCAGCCAGGCAGCCCTGTGGTGGCTGGAGCAGGAACAGCGTGGGCAGCTGGTGGAGCAACTGCGCACCGATGCCGCGGGCGTGCTTGCAGCATTGGAACCGGGATTGGATGGCGCGCTGACCCTGCGAAATGAGCGATTGCATCCCGCTTATCGACGGCCTTATTCGGGCCGTTACTTTATTGTCGAAACCTCGCAGGCCCGTTGGCGATCCCGTTCCCTGTGGGATGCACCGCTGGCGCCCCCGGTGGCACCGGGTGTCGCCAGTGGCTTGCTGGAAGGGCCGGCAGAACAATTGTTGCTTGGCTATCAGGAGCAGTATCAAGTGCGCGGGCAATCGGTCACCGTGTCGGTTGCCCAGGATTACTCGCCGGTGCGTCAGGCCTATCAGCGCGCCCGTGCAGCCATGTTGGTGTCGTGGCCGCTGATTCTGGCCTTGCTGGCGCTGGTGCAGCAATGGCTGCTGCGTCGAGGGCTGTCCCCACTGCGTCGGGCCCGCGCCGAAATCGAACAGCTACGCCAGGGTAAGCGCTCGGTACTGACGGGCAATGTGGTCCGGGAACTGCAGCCGCTGGTGGAAGAAATCAATCGCCTGCAACAACACACCGAACAGCAGCTGCAACGTTCCCGCCATGCCATGGGGGATTTGGGCCATGCCTTGAAAACGCCACTGGCAGTACTCAAGAACCGCTGCAACCCGGATTTGCGACTCAACGACCCCGACTTGCATCAGTTGATGCACGATCAGGTATCGCAAATGGAAGGACAGGTGCGGCGCGCGCTCAGCCGGGCGCGGGTTGCGGCCGGGGCCACGGCGGCCAATCGGTTCAGCCCGGAAGAGGACCTGCCGCTGGTGATAATGACGCTTGAACGTGCCCATGACCGGCAACTGGCCTTCGAAATCCGCGGGCTCAACGGGGCGACCTTGCCGTTTGAACGTGAAGACATGCTGGAGCTGTTCGGTAACTTGCTGGATAACGCCTTTAAGTGGGCCGATTCGCGCATTGCAGTGCGCTTCGAGCTCGACGAGGTGATGTGTGTTGCCGTTGTTGAGGATGATGGACCGGGTATCCCCCCGGCACGCAGGGACACCGTGTTACAGCGGGGCGAACGTCTGGATGCGCGGCAACAGGGGTATGGCTTGGGGTTGGCTATTGCTCATGATCTGGCCGTGGCCTATCAAGGCACTCTGGCTCTGCAAGACAGTGATCCGGGTGGGCTGGCGGTCAAGGTCTGTTTGCCGTTACCGCGCTAGCCATCAGGGGTGGAACTTCCATGTGTTGTGAGGCTCAGACCCTTTAATCACCATGCCATTGGGAAATTATCATGCGATACGGCAAGCAAGCTGTTGTTCTGTGGGTTGGGTTGATGATGGTCGGGTGGGTTCAGGCCGCCGCCCCGTCTCTGGACGCCCGTTTACGCCAATATGACTACCCGTACCCCGTGCACACTCTGGCGTTAAGCGAACAGCAGCAGTCGTTGCAGATGGCCTACATGGATATCAAACCGGCCAAGGCCAACGGCCAGGCGGTATTGCTACTGCACGGCAAGAACTTCTCTGGCGCCTATTGGGACGACACCATCGCGGCCCTGTCGGCACAAGGCTACCGGGTGGTCGTGCCCGACCAGATCGGGTTCGGTAAATCCTCCAAACCCCAGGCGTTCCAGTATTCCTTCCATACCCTGGCCGACCAGACCCGTCGCTTGCTGGACGCCTTGAAGGTAGAAACGGTCAGTGTCGTTGGGCACTCCATGGGAGGCATGCTGGCCACCCGCTTTGCGCTGATGTTCCCGGAGCGTACCGCTTCACTGACGCTGGTGAATCCCATTGGTCTGGAAGACTGGCAGCAAAAGCAGGTGCCCTGGCAGTCGGTGGATGCCTGGTACAAGGGAGAGCTGGGCAAGACCCCTGAAAAAGTGAAGGCGTACATGACGGCGAGCTATTTTGATGGCCAATGGAAAGCTGCCTATGACCCGTTGCTCGAATTGCAGCAGGGCTGGATTCGGGGCCCGGATTACCCGCTGATTGCGTGGAACTCGGCAATGGCCTACGACATGATCTACAGCCAGCCGGTGGTGCATGAGTTCGGCCGACTTGCCGTTCCGACCTTGTTGATCATCGGCACCCGCGACCGCACGGCACTGGGCCGCAACCGTGCCCCACAAGCCTTGCAAGGGGCGTTGGGCCAGTACGGGGAGTTAGGCGAGCAGGCGGCACAACAGATACCCGATGCGACCCTCGTTGAGCTGGAAGGGATTGGTCATGTGCCGCAATTCGAAGCGTTTGAGGATTACATCAATGCGCTGAGCCGGTTCCTCGGCCATTTGAATCAATAGGGGGCGGCAACCCGTCTCGCCCGGAGGGTGCTTTCGGGTACAATGCGCGCCATGAACCATAAAACCATCGAACAGACCGTGGGCAATACGCCCCTGGTTCGCCTGCAGCGCATGCCGGGCGAGACCTCCAATACCCTGTTGGTGAAGCTGGAAGGGAACAACCCGGCGGGCTCCGTAAAGGACCGCCCGGCCCTGAACATGATCCTCAAGGCGGAAGAGCGCGGTGAGATCAAACCCGGGGATACCCTGATCGAAGCCACCAGCGGCAATACCGGCATTGCCCTGGCCATGGCGGCGGCCATGCGGGGCTACCGCATGAAACTGATCATGCCCGCCAACCAGAGCCAGGAGCGCCGTGATGCCATGGCAGCCTACGGCGCCGAGCTGATTTCAGTGAGTCAGGAAGAGGGCATGGAAGGCGCCCGGGATCTGGCTCAGGCCATGCAGGCCCGCGGCGAAGGCCGGGTGCTGGATCAGTTCGCCAACCCGGACAATCCGCTGGCCCACTACGTGAGCACCGGCCCGGAAATCTGGCGCGATACCGGCGGCAAGATCACCCACTTTGTCAGTTCCATGGGCACCACCGGTACCATCATGGGGTGCAGCATGTATCTGAAAGAGCAGAACCCGGCGATCCAGATTGTTGGCCTGCAGCCCACCGAGGGCTCGGCCATTCCCGGCATTCGCCGTTGGCCCAAAGCGTACCTGCCGTCCATCTATGATGACCGGCGGGTGGATCAGGTCATGGATATGGATCAGGCGCTGGCGGAGCAGACCATGCGCCGTCTGGCCCGGGAAGAGGGCATCAGCTGTGGGGTGTCGTCTGGCGGTGCGGTGGCCGGTGCCCTGCGCCTGAGTGAGAAACTGGAAAACGCGGTGATTGTGGCGATCATTTGTGATCGCGGCGACCGCTACCTTTCCACTGGGGTCTTTCAGGACAAGGGAGTGCAGGGATGAACGTACTGGTTTTTGATATTGAAACCATTCCGGATCTGGACGGTGGTCGCAAGATCTACGATCTGGATGGCCTCAACGACAAGGACACTGCCAGCGCCTTGTTGAACCTGCGCCGTCAGGAAAACGGCACCGAATTCCTGCGTCTGCATCTGCACCGCATTGTGGCCATTTCGGTTGTGCTGCGTTCGACCCAAGGGGTCAAGGTCTGGTCATTGGGCGACGAGGACAGCACCGAGAAAGAGCTGATCGAGCGCTTCTACGATGGCATCGAACGCTTTACGCCGAACCTGGTGAGCTGGAATGGTGGCGGATTCGACCTGCCGGTGCTGCATTACCGTGCCCTCAAGCATGGCGTCCAAGCCCGCCGTTACTGGGATACCGGTAACGAGGATTCCAGCTTCAAGTGGAACAACTATCTGAGCCGTTACCACCAGCGTCATCTGGACCTGATGGATGTGCTGGCCATGTACAATGGCCGCGCCAATGCCCCGTTGGACCAGATCGCCACTCTGCTGGGTTTTCCCGGCAAGATGGGCATGAGTGGCGCCAAAGTGTTTGATGCGTTCCAGGATGGTGACATCAAGGGTATTCGCGATTACTGCGAAACCGATGTACTCAACACCTGGCTGGTGTACCTGCGTTTCCAGCTGATGCGTGGCGATCTGGATCCCACCGGCTATGAGCAGGAGCTGAGCCTGCTGCAGGACTACCTGAAAGAGGAAGGACAGCCGCACTTCCTGTCTTTCCTGGAAGCCTGGCAAAAAGGCAGTTAACCGCAAAACCCATTCGACATTCTGCAGGGCGTCGTCGATGACGCCCTGGAATTCTTGAATACCACTGATTGAGAAACCATGGCCCGTAAACGCAAGCCGCTTCCGGAAACCCCGGAACCCGCCAGCATTGAATCCCTCAGCCACGATGGCCGGGGTATCGCCCGCCGTGAAGGCAAGACCACCTTTATCGACAATGCCCTGCCCGGCGAAGAGGTGATGTTCAAGTTCACCTACATGCGCAGTAAATTCGACGAGGGCAAGGCCGTCGAGATTGTTACACCCTCGGCGGACCGGGTTACTCCGCCCTGTGAGCACAGCACTCTGTGTGGCGGCTGTAGCCTGCAGCACATGAATCCCGAGGTGCAGATCGCGCGAAAGGAAGCCGTGCTGCGCGAGCAACTGGAACATTTCGGCGGGTTAGCCCCGAAAGAATGGCTGGCGCCCCTGGCCGGGCCGATCACCGGTTACCGCAGCAAAGCCCGCATGGGCGTGAAGTATGTGGAAGCCAAGGATGAAACCCTGGTGGGCTTTCGCGAAAAGCGCAACAGCTTCATTGCCCAGCTGCGCACCTGCGAAGTGCTGGTGCCCCAGGTGGGTCACCGGTTGAATGATCTGCGGGGGCTCATGCATGGCCTGCAAAGCCGCAGCCGTATCCCGCAAATCGAGCTGGCTGCCGGCGATGACATCGTTGCATTGATTATTCGCCATCTGGACCCACTTCCTGAGGCAGACCAACAGGCACTGCTGGATTTTTGTCAGCCACTGGGCTGGCATCTGTACCTGCAGCCGGGCAACGAAAGCACCGTGCACCGCATCTGGCCTGCGCTCACCGGGGCTGAAAACGAAGAGCGGCTGTACTACCGGCACCCCTCCGCGGACGTGGAATTGGCCTTCCACCCCACGGATTTCACCCAGGTGAATGCGGAAATCAATCGCAAGATGGTGCCTCTGGCATTGGATTTGCTGGATATCGAGCCGCATCACACTGTACTGGACCTGTTCTGCGGGCTGGGGAACTTCACCATCCCTGCAGCCAGGCGCGCGGCGAAGGTGGTCGGGGTCGAGGTCAGCCAGGCCATGGTCAAGCGCGGCTATGAGAATGCCGCCCGTAACGGCCTGGAAAACCTGGAGTTTCATGCCTGGGACCTGAGTCAGGATGTCTACGGGCAAGCGTGGGCCGCAAAGGAGTATGATCGTATCCTGATCGACCCACCCCGCACCGGGGCCCTGGAAATGGTGAAGCTGATGCCCCGATTTGGTGCAAAGAAAATCGTTTATGTCTCCTGCAACCCGGCCACGCTGGCCCGGGATGCCGGGGAACTCACGGCGTTGGGTTACCGTCTCAAATCGGCTGGGGTGATGGATATGTTCCCGCACACCACCCATGTGGAATCTATCGCGGTGTTTGAAAAGAAATAGCTTGGCCAGCCGCTGGCGCCTTGCCTGAAGGGTAACGAGAAGGCGCGGCAGCGGCCGGTGATAATGAAGGAAAGCCCATGGTAACGGTTCGTCGACAGCCAACAGAAGGGGAGCTCGGTCACTGGCGTGACTGGGTCGCCCAGCTCGAATCCCGCGTGCCGCTGCGCAACCGCGAGATGCTGGAGCAGGCCTGTGAGCGGGCAGAGCAGTGCCAGCTGGCCGGCGAGGCGGCTGGGCGCAAATGGCCTTATGGCAAGGGCTGCCTGATCATCGGTCTGGAGATGGCCGAGGTACTGGTGGATCTTGGCGCCGATACCGATGTGCTGCCTGCGGCGGTGCTGTATCGCTCGGTCAGGGAAGGGCAGATTTCCCTGGTCGAAGTGGAAAAAGAATTCGGCTCAGAACTGGCGCGTCTGATCGAGGGCGTGCTGCGCATGGCGGCAATCAGCACCAACCTGAACCCTACTCGCAAGGCGGTGCTGGGCCAGCAGGACGGCCAGCTGGACAACATGCGCAAGATGCTGGTGGCCATGGTCGACGACGTCCGGGTTGCCCTGGTGAAGCTGTCCGAACGGACGGTCATCATTCGCGCGGTCAAGGAAGCCGAGCCGGACCGCCAGCGCAAGGTGGCCCAGGAAATCTTTGATATCTACGCCCCACTGGCGCATCGCCTCGGGGTCGGCCAGCTCAAGTGGGAGCTGGAAGACCTGTCGTTCCGCTACCTGCAGCCCGGTGCCTACAAGAAGATTGCCAAACTGCTGGACGAGAAACGCCTGGCCCGTGAAGAGTACATCCGGGATGTGCTGGAACAGCTGCGCGGTTACCTGGACAAGAACGGTATCACCGGTGCCGAGGTGCACGGCCGGGCCAAGCACATCTACAGCATCTGGCGGAAAATGCAGAAGAAGCATCTGGACTTCGGTGAAGTCTATGATGTCCGCGCGGTTCGTATCCTGGTGCCAGAAGTGCGTGACTGTTACGCCGCGCTCGGGATTGTCCACTCCCTGTGGAAGCATGTCCCCAAGGAATTCGACGACTACATCGCCAGCCCCAAGAGCAACGGCTACCAGAGCCTGCATACCGCGGTGGTAGGCCCCGAGCGCAAAATGCTGGAGGTGCAGATTCGTACCTTCGACATGCACGAGGAAGCTGAACTGGGGGTGTGCGCCCATTGGCGGTACAAGGAAGGGGCCAAGAAGGGCAAGGGCGGTGTCAGCGATTACGAACAGCGCATTGCCTGGTTGCGGCAGGTGCTGGAATGGCACGAAGAACTGGGCGAGGACAGCCCGGACACCATGGTGGACGAGCTGCGCCATGGGCTGGTGAGCGAGCGGGTGTATGTATTCACCCCGGATGGCCATGTGGTGGATCTGGAATCCGGCGCCACGCCAGTGGATTTTGCTTACCACATTCATACCGAAGTTGGGCACCGCTGCCGGGGTGCCAAGGTGAACGGCCAGATTGTGCCGCTCAACTACACCCTCAATACCGGTGAGCAGGTCTCGATCCTGACCACCAAGGAAGGCGGCCCCAGCCGCGACTGGCTGACCCCGTCATTGGGGTATGTGGCTACGTCTTCCGCGCGGGCCCGTATCCAGCAGTGGTTCAAGCGCCAGGACCGCGATGTGCATATCGCCCAGGGCCGCGCCATGCTCGAGAAAGAGATGTCACGGCTGGCCCTCGACAAGGTCGACCTTGATACCCTGGCGCCGCACCTTAACCTGAAAGGCGGCGACGATGTGCTGGCCGCATTGGGGGCAGGGGACCTGCGCCCGGGGCATGTGGTCAATCAGGTGCAGTCCCTGCAGCCGGACAGCAACCAGCAGGAACTGGACTTTGTGCCCGCCAAACCCAAGGCGTCCCTGACCGGTGATGTCACCATTCAGGGCGTGGGGAATCTGATGACTCACATGGCCGGCTGTTGTCAGCCGGTGCCCGGTGAGCCGGTGATGGGCTTCATTACGCTGGGCCGTGGGGTCACCGTGCACCGGGCCGACTGCGAGAAGCTGCTGGCCATGCAGAGCGATGATCCCAATCGGGTCATCGAAGTGACCTGGGGCGAGGCAGACCGCATCACCTACCCGGTGGACATCTTCCTGCGCGCCTGGGACCGTCAAGGCTTGCTGCGCGACGTGATTGCCGTGTTGTCCAATGAAAAGGTCAACGTCACCGCCGTGCACACCCAGTCCCACCAGGACGACAATACCGCCACCATGCTCCTCACCCTGGAAATCGCCACCCTCGGCAACCTGGGCAAGGTACTGGCCAAGATGGACCAGCTGAAAGGGGTGCTGGAGGTTCGGCGCTACAAAAAGTAGTGAACAGTTAACAGTGAATAGTTAACCGTTCGCGAGCTGGCGTTACCGGTATTTGAAGCACGCGGGCCGCGCTCAGGCCATGGGCGCGGCGTAAAGCCATGAAGAATGAACGGTGTGTGATCGCGCCGCTGTTCACTATTCACTGTCAACTGTTCACTGTTATGTCTGACTCCCCAATCACCCAGCTCCTCGCCATCATGGCCCGCCTGCGCGACCCGGAAACCGGCTGCCCGTGGGATATCAAGCAGGACTTTGATTCCATCGCCCCGTACACCATTGAAGAGGCCTTCGAAGTGGCCGAGGCCATTGCCCAGCGCGATTACCCGGAGTTGAAGGAAGAGTTGGGGGATCTGTTGCTGCAGGTGGTATTTCACTCCCAGATCGCGCGGGAGCAGGGGCTGTTTGACTTCACTGAGGTGGTGCAGGTGCTGTGCGACAAGATGGTTCGCCGGCATCCCCATGTGTTTGGCGAGTCAGACGCCGCCGACGAGCAGGCGGTCAAGGTCAACTGGGAACAGATCAAGCAGCAGGAGAGGGCGCGCAAGGGGAAAACCCACCAGAGTGCCCTCGACGGGGTCCCGGCAGGTTTGCCGGCCTTGCAGCGGGCCTCGAAAGTACAGAAGAAGGCCGCCAGAGTCGGCTTCGACTGGCCAGAGGCGGATCCTGTGCGTGAGCAGGTGAACCTGGAGCTGGCCGAGTTGGATGAGGCGTTGCACAACGGTCATCAGGCGGACATCGAGGATGAACTGGGCGATGTCATTTTTACCCTCGTCAATCTGTCGCGGCACCTGAAGATTGACCCGGAGCAGGCCCTTCGCAAGGCCACCGCCAAATTTGAGACGCGCTTTCGACAAATGGAACAGGACCAGCCTTCCCCCCTCGATACCCTCGACCCGGCGGCACTGGAAGCGGCCTGGCAGCAGGCCAAACGCCGCACTTGAGGGCCCGCCAGGGAGGGACGACGGTTTCTCCGTTCTTCTCTATAGGAAGCTGGCGTGCATAGCGATGCATTGCGGTGCCGGTGGGGTTGTGCTGGTTGGGCTTTCGCGGCGGAACCTCCGCGCCTGCAGTGGCTTCGATGACAGGGAAGGGGAAATCCTCCCGCGTGCGAAAGCCCGTTTCCCCATGCAAAACCCTGCCTAGCCCCGCAAAGTTCCCGGTGAAATAAAAACTTCACATAAGAGCAACTTTTCCGTCACTACCTCTCCCCATACTGCCCTCCCAAGCAGAAAGCGATGCTTAAAAACAGGGCATCAGCATTGGCTGGTCCCTGCTTATTACATATTGCCTGATTGAAGGAGTGTTGGAATGAAGAAGAATTTGCTTGCGATCGCTGTTGGGGCTGCCGTTGCCATGCCGGGCGTTGTACTGGCTGACGGGCCGACCGTTTACGGTAAAGTCAACGTATCCCTCGAGAACACTGAATTCGACGATGGTGTTAACCCGAGCGAAGATCAGTGGGAACTGAACAGCAACGCTTCCCGCCTGGGTGTTAAAGGTGATTTCGATCTGGACGTAGCTGGCCTGAAAGCCATCTACCAGGCTGAGTTCGAAATCAGCGTTGACGACGGTGACAAGAGCGGTCAAACCTTCACCCAGCGTAACATCTTTGGTGGTCTGAAAGGCGGCTTCGGTACTCTGATGGCGGGTAAGTTCGACACCCCCACCAAGAAAGCCCAGGGCAAGATCGACCAGTTCAACGATATCGGCGGTGATATCAAGAACGTACTGTCCGGTGAAAACCGTGCATCCAACATCATCCAGTACAGCACTCCGAAACTGGCTGACATGCTGACCCTGAACGCTGCCTTCATCCCTGCTGAGGGTGATGATCTGGACGGCGACGGCGAAGGCGAAACTGGCCTGGCTGACACCATCTCCGTGTCTCTGGTCGCTGAAAAAGACATGTTCTACGGTGCGGTTTCTCACGACGCCGACATGGAAGACGAGCTGGTATCTGACGAGACTGGCGGCAGCGCTACCATCGACATCACTCGCGCCGTGGTCGGTCTGAAGCCGGGCAACCTGGAACTGGGTTTCCTGTACCAGATGGCTGAAGAAACCGAAGCGGATGGCGAAGAAACCTCTGCCATCGTCAGCGCCGCGTTCAAGATTGATCGCGTCAAGCTGAAAGCCCAGTACGGCATGACCGACGGTGACGTATCTGACGAAGAAGTTACCCAGATCAGCCTGGGTGCGGACTACAAACTGGCCAAAGCCAGCAAAGTCTACGCTTACGGTACCCAGCTCGACTTCGATCTGGCTGACGAAGAAGAGACCATCTTCGGTATCGGTATGGAACACAAGTTCTAAAATAATAAGGCCGGGGTTCACCCCGGCCACGATTTCCTCGACGCAAGTGACAGCTGCCCGCCTTTTGGCGGGCTTTTTTTGTTCCGCAGACAGGGGCGATTCGTCCGAGCGACGAGAGCAACGGTGGTGGAATGGGCCAGGAGCTTGCCGATATGGCGATGCGACGTTCAAGGGGGGCGCGATCATGCTCCACCCCAATAGGCAATCACTCTGCCTTGCACGGGTGGCCGGCTTACATCAAGGGAGTGTTTGCACCCACAGCATTTCTATCTAATGGCTGATTCCCCGGCCCGATCTGCCGCCCCATTCTTGGCGGATGGACAATACACACCATCGATCACGGCGTCCTGCCGGGTGCTATTCCCCGGCTGGCCAGCCATACCTGATCACGATGACGACCCGCCAGCACCATGCCTTTTTCCACGATCATGGCATCGCGAAACGAGCCTGCAGCGTCATGCATGAGATGGATTCGATGGGGGCAAGCCATACCTGGTGCTTTGTGATCATGCCAGATCATTGTCACTGGATGTTGACGCTCAAGGGGAATGCTTCGTTGTCGCAAACGGTGCGGATGTTCAAGGGCAAGAGCTCACGCCTGGCGGGGTTATCGCTGTGGCAGCGGGGGTTCCATGAGCGAGCCCTGCGTCGGGATGAAGACCTTCTGCCTACAGCACGCTATGTGATTGCCAACCCGTTGCGCATCGGCTTGGTCAGTCGGCTGGGGGATTACCCGTATTGGGATGCGGTCTGGTTGTAGCTTCGGGAATCGCCGTGCAGGCATGGCGATAAGCTGCGGGATCAAGATTGCCAGCCATAAAAAACGCCGCACAAGGCGGCGTTTTTTAAACCGGGGCAGGGTTACTTCAGCTCTTTCGAACTCAACCCCAGTACCCGACGGGCGATAACCAGTTGCTGGATTTGCTGGGTGCCTTCGAAGATGTCCAGAATCTTCGAATCGCGGGCCCATTTCTCCAGCAGTTCGTCTTCGGTGTAGCCCAGGCTGCCTGCCAGTTCCACACACCGCAGGGTGATGGCATTACCTACCCGACCGGCCTTGGCTTTGGAGATCGAGGCTTCCAGGGTGTTGGCCTTCTTGTTGTCGGCCATCCAGGCGGCTTTCACAGCCAGCCAGTAGGCGGCTTCCCACTCCGCTTCCATCTTGTAGATTTCCGCCTCGATGGCCGAGCAGTTGTCTACCGGTTTGCTGAAATCGTACTGCATGTGATCTTTCAGCAGTTCCTTGATGCGCTCCAGAGAGGCCTTGGCGCAACCAATCGCCATGGCCGCGACCAGCGGGCGTGTGTTGTCGAAGGTTTCCATTACCCCGGCAAACCCTTTCTTGGTATCGATTTCCGGGCTGCCGAGGAGGTTCTCTGCCGGCACCCGGCAGTCGATAAAGTTGATCGCGGCGGTATCTGAGGCGCGGATGCCCAGTTTCTTTTCCAGCCGTGCCAGTTCCATGCCGGGTGTGCCCCAGTCCACCACGAAGGACTTGATAGCGGCACGACCCAGCTTAGGATCCAGGCTGGCCCATACCACCACGCAATCTGCGCGTTGACCGGAGGTGACGTAAATCTTTTCCCCATTGAGAACGTAGTGATCACCATCCTTTTTGGCGGTGGTGCGGATGGCTGCAGAGTCAGAACCACAGCTGGGCTCGGTAATGGCCATGGCGGCCCACTTGCCCTTGAAACGTTCGAGTTGTTCGTCATTGGCCACGGCGGCAATGGCCGCGTTACCCAGGCCCTGGCGGGGCATGGCGAGCAGGAAGCCGGTATCGCCGTAGCACATTTCCATGGCGCCCAGGCAGACGCCCATATTGGAACCATTCTTGACGCTGCCGTCGTCCTGAACCTTGCCGCTACCGGTAGTGGCGGCACCGGCTGAATTGGCCGGGTCGCCCTCGTTGAAGCCATCCAGCACCGATGCCAGCATGTCCAGCTCTTTCGGGTACTCGTGCTCGCCACGGTCGTACTTGCGGGACAGCGGGCGGAGGGTGCTTTGCGCCACCTGATAGGCGTTGTTGATCAGGGGTTTGAACTTCTTGGGAATCTCGATATTCATGTGATGAACCCTCCTTACAGGTGCAGGCCGCCAAAGGCGACACCGATGGCACGCAGATCCCGATACCAGCGTTCAACCGGGTACTCATGGGTAAAGCCATGGCCTCCGAGCAGCTGTACGCCGTCGGTGCCGATCTTCATGGCCTTGTCCTTTACCAGGGTGCGCGCCAGGTGGGCTTCCCGCTGGAACGACTTACCCTGTTCCGCGCGGCAAACGGCGCGGTAGGTCAGCATGCGCATGGCATCCAGTTCGATGGCCATGTCGGCGATCATAAAGGCTACGGCCTGGCGGTGGCTGATGGGCTCACCGAACGCTGTGCGCTCATTACAGTAGGGCCCAACATAGTCCAGCACTGACTGGCAGGTGCCAATGGCCAGCGAACACCAGGCAAGGGTGCCCAGGTCTACAAAGGCGCGATAATCAAAATCGCCATTGCCCAGACGGTTTTCCGCCGCCACCCGGACGTTATCCAGTGTCAGTGGACGTTGGGCACTGGCGCGAATACCCATGGCGGGGTCGTCGCCCACGGTAAGGCCTTCGCTGCCACCCTCGATGATGAACACGGCGGGGCCGTCTTCGGCCTGGGCCGCGACCAGAAACAGTTCGGCTTCAGCAGCAAGCGGAACCAGGGATTTCTCTCCGTTGAGCACGTAGCTGTCGCCGTCCTTGCGGGCGCGGGTCTGCAGCGCCATGGGGTCGAACAGTGGGCGCGGTTCGCACACGGCGATGGTGGCCTTGGGCGGGTTTTCTTCCGCGAAGGTGCTCAGGTATTTGTCCTGTTGCAGGGCGCTTCCCCATTGGGTCAGGGCATTGGCGACGCTCATGGGAGCCAGAATGGCCACGGCCTGCCCCATGTCCCCGTGGGCCAGATCTTCGGCGATCAGCATGGAGGTGACAGTGGAGCGCTCACTGGCGGCCCCCCCCAGAGATTCCGGCACGGCAAAGAAATTCAGCCCCAGTTCCTGGGCCTGGGCCAGCACTTCATCACTGGTTTTCTGGGCCGCATCGGCCTGTTCCGCTTGCTCGCGCAGCACGTCGGAGGCAAAGCCCTGAACGCTGTCGCGGATCATCTGCTGCTCGTCGGTGATACCGAGATCAAACAGGTCTTTGGTGTGGCCGGGGGCGTTCAGGCGCTCCGGCTTGCTGCCGGGCTTGCTGGACTTGAAGGTACGAGCGGTGGTGGTGATTACCTGAAAGCCGCCTTTGGTAAGCGTGTATGCCAGGCGCTCGACGCTCTTGCGCATGCCCAGCTTGTCCAGTACGTCGGAACTGGCCAGACGGTTAAGCGCGGTGAGCGCGTAACCTACTGCATCTTTTGCCATGAGAAGTAGCCTCGTTGTTTTTTTCGATTGCATTCGATTATGAAGCGGGTGGGTGCAGTCACATTGACCAATGTGACCAATCAGTCTGGCCAGCAGGCAACCGGGGTGGCGCTGTGGGCCTAGCCATGGGCAAGGGGAAAGGGTATGGCGGTGCGTTTTGTCAGGAGATGTGTTGGGTGTGGACGACGCCCGGACGCTATCCGCCCCGGCGCGAGTTATCCCCCTGCGCTTTGTGGGAGCGATCGTTCGACCGCGATTGCTCTTGCTCTTCAATCGCGGTGGAACCACCGCTCCCACAAGGAGGGGAGGGTGGTGCTTACTTCGGTTACAGGTTCATGTAGCGGTTCATGTCCAGCACGGCCGCCTGGGTGGGCTCATTGGCTTCCATATAGCGGGTGAGGGCGTGGAAGTACTCCCAGAACCTGGGGTGGGTGCGGCGCACGCCGAAACGGGTGACCAGATCGGTGAAGTCATCTCCGTCCTCCACGGCATTCATCTGTTTGACGAAATCGTCGACGTCTTCAGTGCGCAGGTTGAACATGAAATTGGGGTAGCTGGTCAGTACACCCGGGTAGAGCGTGATGGTGTCCAGCTCGGGCTGGTAACGCATGTCTTCATTCATCATGAAGGCCACATTGCTGTGGGCGCGGTTGCGGAACAGGGTATACACCTCTTGTGCCCCGTCGTGGTGCTCGACCCGCACCATGGTCACTTCCGGCAGGTAGTCGATGGCTTTCAGGTTGGCGGCGCGGCGTGAGGCCAGCTGACTGAGTGCAGAATCTGCGTCCTGTTTCCAGGCGGCAACATCAGGCCGTTGGCAGTGTTCGCTGTCACAGCGGTTGATCGGGTCCGGGCGGGCGTTGATGTGCTGGAAGCGTTTGACCAGTTCATCATTGAATTCGTTGACCGGGGTGCTGGTCTTGAACTCGATACCCGTCGGGTTCTGGGTGTCGATAGAGGCATAGCTGATTTTCATGCGTAGCTTGCCACCATCCTGATACCAGTTATCGATCACGGGTTGGCGGGTTTCTTTCGGGAAATAGCGCAGTATGTTCTGTTCCGCACCGTTGCGGATCAGATCGAAGTACAGACGGGTTTGTGCCTGATGGGACACTGAGCCAAAGACATTGAAGTTCACCACCAGCTGGTAATAAGTGCGCTCGAACAGCGGGTAGTCCATCACCCAGGTAGTCAGCGGATAATCGCCCACCAATCCCTTGCGCACGGAGGCATTGTCGTGGTTACGGAGGATGGTCAGCAGCGCATTGGTGTTATGGCCATCGCCATCCCAGATACTTTCCCAGGTGGGCCCGCCCGGCTCATATTCGCCGTAGCCTTCCTTGCGCAGTCTCAGGTAGTCGTTGCGTTTGCCGCGGTATTTGAGCCACTTCGGACCCAGGGCCAGCAGGTCATCGTTCTGCCCTGGCAGGCCAAGCAGCCCGCTTACCCTGGCCCGGTATTCCGCGTTGGTGACATACAGATCGTGATCGGGGTCCTGGAATACCGCCCAGAACTGATCGCGAATCACATCGGTGGCGACTTGCCCACGGCATACGGGACCGCGGATAAAGGTGCGCACGAAGTATTCGGCGTTATCCAGCATGAATTGATATCGCGCACGTGCAGGGATGGCATCAAAGGTAATAAAAGGGTTGGCACGGTTTTCGTAGCTATAGCCGGGCAGTGTGTCGACACTCCAGTCGTCGCCCAGGAACAACTGCCGGGTACGGGCAAGTTTTTCCGGGTTCAGAGCGAAGGTGATGTGGGTCTTGTGGACCAGGGTCCCTTTCACCGGGGTCAGACGATACCAAAATTTTTCCGGCGGCAGGTCGTTGGGACGTACTGTGCCGATGGGCTGAACCGGCTCGCCAGGAGGGGTGCTGGAGCGGTAGACCCGGAAAAAGTGCTCCGGTCGGGTGGGGCTGTCTTCTTCACCAAAATACAGATGGGCAAGATACAGGTGCTCGTAGAGCCAGCGGGCAACCAGTTGGTGACGTTTGTCTTTCTGGTTTAACAGGGTTTCCCAGCTCTCAATTTGCTGCGTTTCATGGGCACTCAGAGTGAGGGTTTGAGGCTCCATGGGCGCCCCCTGGTGCATCCAGTCTTTCAGAGTATTGAATTCATCGTCGGTAAGGCCGGTTACCGCCAGGGGCATGCCTTCCATAGGCCGGTCGTCGGCATAGTCATCAAAGTCATCCGGGTTCGGGCAGGTGTTTTCCCGGGCCAGGCCGAGCTGGATATCGTCGGGGAGTTTGTGATTGGCCTTGAATTCGTGTTGTTGGCCGAGTTCCAGCATTTTGTAGAGCAGGGAGCCTTTCATTCCCCAGGCGCTATCCACGACTGAGTAGAACCCCTTGTCACGCCATTCAACGGTACTTTGCGCATCAATAAAAAGACGCGTCGGGTCTACACTTTCGGTGCGTCCGCCGTTGTACACCGGCTGCTTGCTGGCGCCTCGATCCAGGCCTTCCATGGTTTCAAGCTTCAGCTGGCAGGGCGCATCGTAGCAGCCATGGCAAGCGAGGCATTTGTTATCAAAAATGGGTTTGATGTCTTGCTGGTAACTGACGCTGCCGTTGGCAGCGAAGGACAGAGCAGGGGTAAAGAGCAAGCCGGTTAGGAAAGTAAAGAACAGCCGTGTCGATCGCATCGCGGTGGGTCTCCCTGGGCATTTGTTCCAGTCTAGCCGGGCCGTTATGCGGTTGCTATGTATCGATGCTAAAGAGGGTAAAAGGTGACCCGCATTGTCTGGGACAAGAGGAAAATGTCTGCTGCCAACCTGCCCGAACCGCGGCGGCAACGCACAGCTCGGGATTAAAACATCGGTAACATCACGGCGGCCCAGCCGACCAACATTGCCAGCACGGCGCCTGCCGTGAGCTGATTGCGCAGCTTTTGATACCAGTCGGGGAGTTCATCGCTGAACAACATTTGCTCGGTTCCCCAAACAAAGGTGAGCCCTGCACATAGCATGGGGAGTCCCATTTCCTTGGGTAACACCAATCCCGCCCAACCAAGAAACGCTACCAACACCCCGAATAGTTGAGTCGGGAACTGGTTGCTGCTGCTGAACTGGCCCAGCACACGCCCCCAGTGAATGGCACCCGCAAATGTCAGGGAAATAGCCGCATAGGCCACCAGGGCCGTCAACGACATATCCCTCCATGCGGGTATCCAGGCCAACATGGCGAGGAGGTACATGGGGCCAAGGCTCACCAAGGTGAGAGTGCGAGTGCGGCGAATGTTGTCAGCGCGGGTATCAGCCACGGTCGTTCCTTTAAAATTGTCCACTTCTGATTATCCCCGGTCTGGGTGAAGGTTAGGGCAAGACCTTTCGTTCGCTTCCGACAGGGCAGGCCATTCCGGCAGTGGTCTTGAGCGGGCCACTACGGCCTCGCTGAGGCACTGGCGCCAGGTCGGGTGGGGAGCGCGTGGTTACCGGGGATAACCGTCCCAGGGTGAGGCGGTCAGGTGTTTGGGGAGGTAGAGGGGGTGGGCCGGATCGCCGGAGCGGTTGATGCGGATGGCATGCAGATTCTCCAGCTGCCGCGCCACGCTGTGCGCTCTGTCCATGTGGTGGCCCAGGTTGCCCCACGCGGCAACGACGAGATCAGCGTCCCGAGCCAGTTTTCGCAGCCATCGGTCATTTTGCGGTCCCACTGGCTCCGGGGCGGCAAACAGGTCGTTGGGGTAGGTGGCGCGGTAGGCAAACAGGTTGGCCACGCACAGGCCGGCATAGCCCCAATCGCGTGCAAAGCCCATGCAGCGGCGGATCGTAGGGTCATCCTGGCGGTGGTCGGCTGTCGAAGGGTTGAGGCCGATCAGCAGCATGAAATCATCGCCTTCGCCCCACTGACGCCACAAGGCATAACGGTATTGGCGGCACCGGGAAAAATTGGCTCGGCGTTGCAGGTTGGCGTCGTGATGGGTCATGGCCGGGTATTGTAGGGATTTGGCATAGTCGTGCCACTGTCTCCCGAGGAGTATCCCATGGAATTCAAGGACGTCATGGCCCAGCGTCACAGCGTGCGAGCCTTTACCGATCAACCGGTCAGTGACGAATTGCTGAATGAACTGCTGGCCACGGCCACGTCGTCTCCCAGCTGGTCCAACACCCAGCCGTATCAGATTGCGGTTGCCAAAGGCGCGGTGCTGGAAGACTTGCGTGAACGGTTGCCGCCCATGTTTGATGACCTGGTGAGTCTGGCGCGGGGCTCGAAGTTCAAGCAGCTCAAAGCCATGGTGACCAAGGATGGCGTGCCAGACGGGGATTTCCGCCCGATCACCGATTACCCCAAGGATCTGCAGCCACGCCGCAATGCCACCGGGCAGCAACTGTATGAACTGCTCGGCATTGAGCGCGGCGACAAGATGGGCCGTCACCTGCAGATGCGGGAAAACTTTCGCTTCTTCAATGCGCCGGTCGCGCTGTTCATCTTTGTTCACGAGGGGCTGGACGTCTACAGCCCGCTAGACGCAGGGATCTTCCTGCAAAGCTTGATGCTGGCGGCTACCGATGCAGGCCTGGGCACCTGTGCCCAGGGCGCGCTGGCGATCTGGCGGTCACCGCTGGAAAAACATTTCAGCATCCCGGAAAACTACAAGCTGCTGTGCGGCTTATCGCTGGGCTACGAAGCGGATGAGACCATCAACCGTTTCAAACCCCAGCGCCAGCCTTTGCAGGCGCTGCTAGTCCCGGAACGGTAGTCAGCCCTCTGGCAGAGGTGGGGGGAGCGCTATTCCCGCTGCATGAGCGGAACGCCGTCATGGCATCCCCCTTGCAACTCTGTTATCAAAAGGGGCACGGTTTTCCCAGCTATCGCCAGGAACGAGGTCACGGATGAAACAGACGCACTACCACACCTGCAATCTATGCGAAGCCATGTGCGGTATCGAAATCGATCACATGGGTGATGAAATTCTGGCGATACGCGGTGACAACGCCGACCCCCTGAGTCGTGGCCATATTTGCCCCAAAGGGGTGGCCCTGCAGGATCTGCACAACGACCCTGACCGCCTGCGTCACCCGGTCAAACGCACCAAGGACGGATGGGTGCCGATCAGCTGGGATGAAGCGCTGGATGAAACTGCCCGTCGCCTGCACGACATTCAGGCACGTCATGGCAAGAACAGTGTGGGCATGTACCTGGGGAACCCCACTGCCCATAATCACGGTGCCTTATTCACCCTGTTGCCGCTGATTAACGCCCTTGGCACCCGCCAGCGTTACAGCGCCACCTCTGCCGACCAGCTGCCCCACCAGCTTGCGACCTGGCAGCTGTTCGGGCACCAGGCCCTGTTTCCCATTCCGGATATCGACCGTACCGACTACTTCATGGTGATTGGCGGCAATCCCATGGCCTCCAATGGCTCCATTATGACCGTGCCGGACATTCGCGGGCGCCTGAAATCCCTGCAGGAGCGGGGCGGTAAGCTGGTGGTGGTGGACCCCCGCCGTACCGAGACCGCGCGTCTTGCCGATGAGCATGACTTCATTCGACCGGGCTCGGATGTCTATCTGTTGCTGGCGCTGTTGCAGGTCATGTTCGAAGAGCTGCTGGTCGCGCCGGGGCGGCTCACCGATTTTCTCGACGGGCAGGGGACGCTGGCGCGGCTGGTAGAGAACTGGACCCCCGAAAAAGTGGCACAGGCCACCGGCATGACGGCCGACCGGATTCGCAAACTGGCCCGGGATATCGCCACGGCCCCCCGGGCTGCGATCTACTCCCGTGTCGGGCTGACAACCAGTGCCCACAGCACGCTCAGTGCCTGGCTGGTGTATGTCATCAATATTGTGACCGGCAATCTGGATCGTGAGGGTGGGGTGATGTTCACCAAACCCGCTTTCGATATTGTGGCCTTCGGTGCCCTTGGCGGTGAAACCGGGAGCTTTGACCGCTACCGCAGCCGTGTACACGGTTACCCGGAATTTGGCGGCGAGTTTCCCGTGACCACTCTGGCCGATGAAATGCTCAGCCCGGGTACCGGGCAGATCAAGGCGTTCATCAGCCATGCCGGCAACCCGGTACTGTCTTGCCCGGACGGCAACAAGATGGACAAGGCCCTGTCCGGGTTGGAGTTCATGGTCAGCATCGATCTGTACATCAACGAAACCACCCGCCATGCGGACATCATCCTGCCGCCCACGGGGCAGCTGGAGCATGCCCAGTTCGACCCGATTTTCCAGGCTGTGGCGGTCCGC
Organism: Alcanivorax sp. P2S70; assembly: GCF_000475295.1. NCBI lineage: Bacteria > Pseudomonadati > Pseudomonadota > Gammaproteobacteria > Oceanospirillales > Alcanivoracaceae > Alcanivorax > Alcanivorax sp. P2S70. Next base: position 66,587 of record NZ_AXBZ01000016.1, on the reverse strand, counting down.
AATGTGGTCAAATTCAGCGAGCCGCTGGTGGAAAAACCGGAAGGCAGCCTGCACGACTGGGAAATCCTGTTGGGCCTGGCTACCCGGCTTGGCCGTCTCAAGGCAGAAACGCGCCGGGAACGCTTCCAGGTGGAGGCCACCGATCGTTTCATGCGCAAGCTCACCGACAGGGGCATCGTCGACCTGGGGTTGCGCCTGGGGCCCTATGGCACTGGTGGACGCAGCATGGCCATTCTGAAGCGGGCTGGGCTGCGTAGCCTGCCGAAACTGGCCTGGAAAGTCCTGCGTGGCAAGCACAAGGGGCTGACCCTGAAAAAAGTACTCGCCCAGCCCCATGGTATTGATCTGGGGCCACTTCAACGCGCCCTGCCTGGGCGGCTCTACACGCGCAGCCAGCGCATTAATCTGGTCCCGCCGTTGTATTTCCGTGCTCTCCAGGGGCTGCCGGTTCCCAAACCCCCGAAAGCGGACGAGATGCTGATGATCGGCCGCCGCCATGTCCGCAGCAACAACTCCTGGCTGCACAACAGTCAGCGGCTGGTGAAAGGCAAAAGCCGCTGCAATATCCTGATTCACCCTCAGGATGCCGAACGACTGGGGGTGACAGACGGCGACGACCTGACCCTGCGCAGCGAGGTCGGCAGTATTACCCTGCCTGCCTGGGTGAGCGACGACATCATGCCCGGTGTGATCAGTATTCCGCATGGCTGGGGGCATGATCGCAAAGGGGTGCAAATGGATGTGGCCCGCCGGGCCGGAGGCGCCAGTATCAACGATGTGGTCGGCACGACCCGCGTCGAGGCGGTTACTGCTATGGCTCAGCTGAATGGAATCCCTGTTCAGGTGGAGGCGGTTGTCCAAGCCAAGTCAGCGCCGTCATCTCATCGCAAACAGGCAAAGGCAGGTGTCTGAGTCAGCAAAAGCCGATTTCTTTCGTTTCTGAACAGGCGCTACCTGCATGTCGAGCTTTGCTTTATAAAGCGTATAAAAACTAAAGCAAATAACTCTAGGGATCGTTATGAAGGTGCTAGTCACCGGCGGCTCAGGATTTATCGGCTCAGCGGTTATTCGGTACATCATCCGGGAAACACCTGATTGCGTCGTTAATCTGGACAAGCTGACCTATGCAGGAAACCCTGAGAACCTGTCAGAAGTCTCTGGTAGCGAGCGCTATCGGTTTGAGCAGGTGAATATTTGTGACGCAGAAGAGCTGGACCGTGTATTTCGCAATTACCGGCCTGACGCAGTGATGCACCTGGCGTCAGAGAGCCATGTGGACAGATCCATTGCTGGGCCTGCTGTATTCATGGAAACCAATATCATTGGTACTTATGTGCTTCTGGAAGCAGCACGCAAATACTGGTCTTCACTGGAAGGTGAAGAAAAAGAAACGTTTCGGTTTCATCAGGTGTCCACTGATGAGATCTATGGTGACCTCGGTGGTCCTGAAGGGGCGTTTGACGAAGCCTCGCCTTATGCTCCCAGCTCACCCTATTCAGCCAGTAAAGCCAGTGCAGACCATTTGGTTCGCGCCTGGTGGCGAACATATCGGCTGCCAACCTTGATTACGAGTTGCTCGAATAACTACGGGCCATACCAGTTTCCAGAAAAGCTGATTCCGCTGATGATTCTCCGTGCGTTGGAAGGCAAGCCCTTGGCGGTGTTTGGGGCGGGGACTCAGATTCGCGATTGGCTGTATGTGGAAGACCACGCCAGAGCACTCTACACGGTGTTGACCAAGGGCCAGGTCGGAGAGACGTACAACATCGGGGCCCATAACGAAAAACAAAACCTTCAGATCGTCCATGCCCTATGTGACCTGTTGGAGGAGCTAGCCCCGGACAAGCCAGCAGGTGTGACGCATTATCGCGAGCTCATCAAACATGTAGAGGATCGTCCAGGCCACGATCTTCGTTATGCGGTTAACGCGGGCAAGATTCAGCGAGAGCTTGGCTGGCGGCCCCGGGAAACATTCCAAAGCGGGATTCGAAAGACCGTACAGTGGTATCTTGAGCATAAAGATTGGTGCAAGCGAAGGCAGGACGACAGTGATCGTCGTGTGGCCGGCATCACTACTGAATCAGAATGAGTCGTGGCATGCATTTGCCGTTTTCCTCTTGCACCAGTTCAGCCGAGTAAACCGGACGATGTGACTCCGATGGAATGCCTTCACCTCGCCTTGCCAGCACATGTCGCACTCTTGAGCCAACACTGGAGTTCTGTAATGCGCTGGATACTTATCATTGCGAGTCTGTTTATGCTGCAAGCCTGCCAATCTGTCCCTGAAGAACCGGTGCAAACCGCGTCGCCCTTTGATCTCGACCGGTTTATGGGTGACTGGTACGTCATCGCCAACATTCCCACCTTGCCCGAAAAAGGGGCCTACAATGCCATGGAAAGCTACCAGCGCGTGGGCCCCAACAAAGTGGCCACCGTGTTTACGTTCAACAAGAATGGCTTCGACGGTGAGTTCAAGCGCATGACACCTACGGGCTTTGTCAGCCCGGACAACCCTGCGATCTGGGGGATGCGGTTCATCTGGCCCTTCAAGGCCGATTTTCGGGTGCTGTACGTGGACGAGCAATACCACTACACCGTTATCGGTCGCCAGAAGCGGGACTACCTGTGGATCATGGCGCGCCAGCCACACATCAGCGATGACAAGCTGGAGGCGTTGAAAGCTGTGGCGGTGCAGCATGGATATACCCTGGAGGCGTTGAATCTGGTGCCCCAACTGCCGTTAGAAAAGCGCTAGACTGATTGCGTATCTTGGGGGGAGTCCACACTACCGCTGGCATGTGGTTGTTCCCAAGAGTGTGACGTTTCTGCCTTATTTTCCCCCGAGCCCATCCTCTCCCAGGCACATCTGCTGGTACCCCCCAGATAAACGGCTTTTTTGTCGTATTTGGTGATGTCTGTGTAATACATCACCAGTCCGGAATTTTTGTCTCTTAATCGGTTGCAAATCGTTCGCATTACAGTAAACAAACTGTAAAATGCCGCGAATTGTCATATAGATGACAAAAATTTCCGCGCATAATGCGCCCCTTGTCATGCCGCAGTCAGGATAGGACGTCCGTTAAGTGCATTTATCTCGCCGTGCAGCCCGTTGGATAGGCAGCCTGGTTCTGGTTGGGCTGTCGTCAGCCCATGCCTCCGCCCCATGGGTCGGAACCGGGGATCTTACCGCCCGTCATCATATAGAAGCGCTCCAGACACAGGGCTGTCTGGAGGGGGTAACGTTGTCTTGGCCGATTAGTTGGGCTGCGCTAACCAAAGCGTGGCGGCTGGGCCAACAACGATTATCTGATGAACGAGCTTCTGCTTGTCAGAACCAGCATGCTCTCTGGTTGGAGCAGGCTCTTACCGCCGCCCAAAGTAACACCCGAGGCATAGCGCTTACCCTGGGGGGAGCCAACCAGGAGCCCCTCTACACCAGCTTTGCAGAGCAACCAGAAGACCAACTGACCAGCCAGCTTGCCCTTTATGGGACCGGGGATCGCTGGTCTGGTCGTTTGTCGGTAGCCTATGTTGATGGCGACCGGGACGATGATCACCTTCGCTTCGACGACAGCTATCTTGCTGGAATCTTTGGCAACTGGCAGCTTGGTGTCGGTGCGATTGATCGGTGGTGGGGACCGGGCTGGCAAAGCTCCCTCGCGATGTCCAACAATGCGCGACCGGTCCCGGGGCTATGGTTATCGCGACACATGCCGCTGGCCCCGGAAAGCCGTTGGTTAAGCTGGGTCGGACCTTGGGACCTGCAACTCATTGCTGGGCAATTGGAACACCACCGCGCCATCCCGGATGCCAAAGTGTTGGGCGCGCGCTTCGTATTTCGCCCCTTTGATTCCTTACAAATTGGGCTTTCCCGTCTGGCTCAATGGGGAGGGGAGGGACGCCCGCAGGATTTTGGTGCTTTTTGGGACGCCCTGATTGGTAGAGATAACGGCGAGACCAGTGGGTTTGAGGAGGGTGAAGATCCCAGCAACCAGCTTGGTGGCGTGGATTTTCGACTGTCTTTTGCCCCTGGTAATGTGCCCATGGGCCTGTACGGTCAGTTCATGGGAGAGGATGAAGCCGGCGGGTTGCCCTCCAAGTTATCTTCGCTGGCGGGGATCGACATGGTCACCACGCTGGGGAATGGTTCTCAACGCTGGTTCATAGAGGCCACCAACACAGTGGCCGGTAGCTGGATCAGTGAGCGCCGGTACAATGTTATGTACGAACATGGAACTTATCAAAGTGGCTTCCGCCACCACGGCCGCAATATGGCCAGCACCTGGGAAGGGGACGCGCAGGCCATCACTCTGGGGCTGCAACAATACTTCCGGCACGATGTGGCAGTGAGTTTGAATCTCTCTCGTGCCACCCTGAATCAAGAGGGCCTCATTCGTGCGGAAGTACCTGAGGACGGGAATGCCATTCTCCAGTCTGTCGTAGAGCAGGATATTACCTTGGCAGAGGTACGTATTGGTCATCCTCTGCTGGGAGGGCGCCTGGATTGGCTGCTGTCGGCCACCGATGAGGCGGTTGTAACCCCCTTCGAAGAACGTGAAACCTGGACCGCCGGCCTCCAGTGGCATCGCGAGGTGAACTGGTGAACCAAGAACGGACAATAAGATCTATGCTGTTGATGAAAGACCTCGTTGGCAAGAGCGCGGTTGTTGCGCTAATTGGGCTTATGGCGGGTTGCACTATTGTGCCCGGGTCCCACATCTCGACTACTCCGGGTTGGTTCCTGGACGATGATGGCAGTGAACAAGCCGAATCCCTTCCTGATTCGGTCCAAATTCATGCTATTACTACGGCCGTTTTACGCGAGGACGCGGAACAACAAACTGAACCTGCAGCCAATTTGCTCGCCGAGCCGGAGTCTTACGATTATGTCGTCGGTATTGGGGATGTACTGCAAATTACCGTTTGGGATCATCCTGAGCTAACCATTCCGGCCGGTTCTATGCGTAGTCCATCCGAATCCGGTAACTGGGTGCACAATGACGGCAGTATTTTTTATCCCTATGTTGGCAAGATTCGTGTCGAGGGACTGCGGGTAACCGAGATCCGAGACTTGATTGCCCAACGTATCGCCGAGTACATCGAAAACCCCCAGGTAGATGTAACGGTGGCGGCTTTTCGCAGCCAGCGGGTTTATGTCACTGGAGCCGTTAACCAGCCAGGCGCATACCCGGTCACCAATGTGCCGCTGCGATTATTGGATGCCGTGAATGCCTCCGGTGGCGTCACGGAATCTGCGGACTGGACCGACGTTACCCTGACACGTGATGGCACCGAATACCGTCTTTCGTTGCGTGCTGTCTATCAGGAGGGTAACCCAGCCCATAATGTCCTGTTGAAAGAAGGCGATGTGGTGCATGTGGCCCGCAATGACGACAACAAGGTTTTCGTCATGGGCGAAGTGCAGCAGGCAAAGCCTGTCGCTATGACCCGCAATGGACTCACACTGATCGAAGCATTATCTGCCAGCGGAGGCTATAACCAGGACGTTGCGGATGCGTCCGGGATTTTCGTTCTACGACGGGCACCGACGGGGAGCGACCACCTGGTGGATCTTTATCAATTGAATGCCAAGGACGCGACGGCCCTGATTCTTGCCGACGGCTTCCGCTTACAAAGCCGTGACATCGTTTATGTAACGGCGGCACCGATTTCACGTTGGAACCGGGTAGTGAAACAAATCATGCCGACCTTCCAAACTATCTACTATGGTGCCCTTGCAGCAGACCGTGTCAGGGATTTGGACGAATAATGTTTAATCGTATTTTGGTGGTATGCGACGGCAATATCTGTCGCAGCCCCACCGTGGCTTTCATGCTACAGGCGATAAAGCCGGAAAAGAGAGTGGCTTCCGCCGGGCTGATCGGCCTGGAAGGGCAAGGTATGGAGCCCACTGCTCGCTTGGTCGCTGAAGAAAATGGTTTAGCCTGCGGTGAGCATGTCGCCCGAAAACTGAGCAGTGAAATCTGCCGCGACCATGATCTTATTCTGGTCATGGAAAGCCGCCAGAAAGAACGGCTGAGTAAGCAGTTTCCAGAGGCAAGCGGCAAAACCTTTCTGCTCAGCCACTGGAATGGAGGTCACGACATTCCAGACCCGTACAAAAGAGGCAGAGACGCCTTCGAGCGCATCTACCCCATGATGCAGGCAGCAACGCAAGCCTGGGCAGAAAAGCTCTAAGCCGACAACAGAACGAGCAGAACGGGAACGGTTCTGTGGGAGCGGGCGTTCGACCGCGAAAGACGATACCCAGGCATCGCGGCGGAACCGCCGCTCCCACAGCAAGACGAATGGAACGGTTTTCTGGGGCTTGCCAACAAGCTGCCCCAGAAAACCAGGCAAACCAGACAAACTAAGGCAACCAATGGCAGATAACAGCACCATGACACAACGCCAACCCCTGGCTTCCACCATGGCAGATGAAATCGACCTGCATCGCCTTTGGGGCCTGTTGATAGATCACCGCTGGATGATCATCGGCACCACTTTGTTGGCGTTACTCCTGGGTGTGGCCTACGGTTTGCTGGCCACTCCCATCTACAAGGCGGACGCTCTGCTTCAGGTAGAGGACAAGCAGGGCGGTGTGCCCGGTTTCTCTGAACTGAATGAACTGTTCACCGAAGAATCCTCCGCCGATGCGGAAATCCAGATCATTCGCTCTCGCATGGTGCTGGGCCAGGTGATCGAGCAGCTGCAGATGAATATTCAGGTAGAGCCAGACCGGCTGCCTCTCATCGGCAGTCTGGGCGCGCCTGCGCCCGTCGCCGAGTTCTTGCCCAAACCCCATTTTGCCGGTTACCGCGACAGCGAAACCTTTGTCACCATCAAACAATTCAGCGTACCGGAAAATCTGCAGGGCAAGGCGTTCACTCTCAGCGAAGAAGATGGCTTGCCCGTTCTCTATTTCGATGGCCAGAAGGTGGGTACCGCCCCCATAGGATCCGTTATTAAAAGTGAGGACGGGCGTATTATCCTGGAAATCGGAGAATGGGAATACGGCAACGAACCTCTGACACTGGTACAGCAATCCATGGCCGAAGCGGTAAACAAACTACGCGGCCGCCTTTCCGTCAGTGAACAAGGCAAGTCCACGGGCATCATATCCATGGCCCTCACTGGCCCGAACAAAGCCCGCATCCAGAAAATCCTTGATGCTATTTCGGAAACCTACCTGCTGCAGAACATCAAGCGCCTCTCTGCCGAAGCGGAAAATAGCCTGGACTTCCTCGATGAGCAGCTGCCGGAAATTAAAGGCAAGCTCAATGAAGCCGAAGAAAAGTTGAACAAATACCGGCTGGAAAGTGAATCCGTCGATCTGACCCTGGAAACCCAGTCGGTACTGGAGCGCCTGGTCGCCATCGAAGCCAAGCTCAACGAACTAAAAATCAAGGAAAGCGAAATCGCTGCCCGCTTTACCAAAGAGCACCCGGCCTACCGCACCCTGATCCAGCAGCGTGGCTCCCTGGAGCAGGAAAGGCAGGAGCTGAATGGCCAGATCAAGGAACTGCCAGAAACCCAGCAGGAAGTCCTGCGCCTCATGCGTGATGTGGAGGTCAACCAGGAAATCTATGTGGGCCTGCTCAACAAAGTGCAGGAGCTACGCATCATGAAGGCCGGTACGGTGGGCAGTGTTCGCATCATTGACCAGGCCATGGTGCAGCCGGAGGCCGTGAAACCGAAAAAGCCACTCATTGCTATCCTGGCTGCCATGCTGGGAGCGATGGCATCCATTGGGCTCGTGTTGCTCAAAGCCGCTTTCAATAAAGGCATTGAAAGCCCCGAGCAGTTGGAAGAGCAGGGCGTTTCGGTGTATGCCGCTGTCCCCGTATCTGAAACCCAGACCAAAACGGATCGCCTGGCCAACCTTGGTCGCAAGCGTAAGCAGGTATCCAAAACGGTGCCGCTGCTGGCGACCACCTCCCCGGAAGACCTGGCCGTGGAGGCCCTGCGCAGCCTGCGCACCAGCCTGCACTTCGCCATGCTGGAATCTTCCAACAAAGTGCTGATGATCTCCGGCCCTAGCCCTGGCGTGGGCAAGAGCTTCATCTCTGCCAACTTGGCCGCCGTATTGGCACAAGCCGGCCAGCGAGTGGTGGTGATTGATGCCGATCTGCGCAAAGGCCACATGCATCGCTACTTTGGTGGTGCCAATGAAACCGGGCTATCCAGTTACCTTTCCGCCCAGGCGCAGTTAAAAGACATCATTCAGGACACTGCTACAGCCAACTTGACGTTCATCTCCCGAGGGCAGGTGCCGCCTAACCCCTCCGAACTGCTGATGCACGATCGCCTGAAACAATTAATGGATACATTGAGCAGCGAATATGATCTGGTGCTGGTGGATACGCCACCCATCCTCGCGGTAACCGATGCCGCCATCATCGGTCAGCTGGCCGGCAGCAGCCTCATCGTGACTCGTTACGGCGTCAACAGCGTGAAAGAAGTGGATATCACCCTCACGCGATTCGCCCAGAACAAGGTGGAGATCAAAGGGGCGATTCTTAATTGCATGGAGCGTAGAGCGTCTAATGAGTATGGCTATTATACTTATGAGTATAAGTCGTAGTGGTTGATCGGTGATTGACGACCATTAATTTTCAGTTGCCCCGTTTGAAGATGTTAATTAGTTGACGATGAAAAAATTATATTTGCACTTAGGGTTGCCCAAAACAGGATCAACTGCCCTCCAAGAGGATGTCCTTCCTTTTGTGAAGGGTGATTTCTTTTATGCAGGGAAATCCTTGGAGGGTAAGAACTGTAGTGACTTTTTGAGAATTCTTAGAGAGTTTTTAGACGCGACTGAGGCTGAGAAGTGTGGGCTTTTGAAAAAAATAAGCTCCTCAGTGGCTCGCATCCCATACAGCAATATAATTGTTTCTGATGAAATGTTCGTTGTTGATACTGATAAAAGCTTATGGCAGAAGAAAATAATACGACTTTCCGAGCTTAAAGCTATATTGGATATAGAAAAAGTCATTGTCTTTAGAAGGGAGCCAGTTTCTGCAGTTTACTCCCTTTATGTTGAATCATATCATTTGCTTTCCCATCGTTATAATAAATGCATTGATTTTGCTCTTCAGGCTAATCAAGCGCTTATTTATAAGTATTCCTATCTTGATTCTTTACTGACATCAGCATTTGGTGATCGTGCTCTATGCTATTTATCTTATGACAATGAGTGTTCTCTAATTGATGAATTGCTGAAAACGGGTGTTTTGGTTGATGCTGCTGCTATTCAAGATCGAAAAATTAATACAAAGAAAATGATTGGCAGAGGATATGTTTCTAATAGAAAAACGCTAAAAGATTCTCTGTTTTCTATTGGTTTGGTCGGCTGGGTAGTTAAAAGAGTTCCGCGAAAATACTATAGATTTATTGCTGATTTGTTTTCAAAAATTGGAGTTTCAAATGGGGTCGTCGTTGATAGGCCGACAGAGGAGGAGGTAAAGATAATTCAGCATTTTTTTTCGGGTAGTGATAAAGGATGACTCCTGATATTGGTGTCGAGACTTTAAATGAATAAACTGAACGGCCGGATAGCGTATATTCCCCTTTGTATTGTTGTGGGATTTTGGTTTGTGACGCTGTTTTTTTACTGCTTTAATCTTTTTATCCACTATCCCGGTGGTGCGAAGCTCCTTGTTTTTGGGTATGTGCTCTTCTCGGCAGCACTTTTGATTGCCGGCTATTTTTTTGGCCTGAAGTTTAGTTTTAGGGCAATCGATATTAAAAATCCAGAAAGAGTCGCTGCTCTGGGGTTTTTATTCTATCTGATTCTTTTTGTTCCAACTGTATATTCATACACTGGGAATAGTATCTTTTCTTTCTTTGATTTGTTGCTTTCTCCTTCTGATGCTTATAAGTCAATGGTTGATACTGTTACGGGCAGTAGAGACGAAAGGGGTGGTTTAATTCTTTTGAAGACATTACTAAGCCCCTTTGTTATATCGGTTATCCCTTATTTTTCTTATACATGGTTCAAATATAGAAGAAATGGTCGCTATCTTGTTGCTGTTATATTTCTTTATTTTTCAATGTCGGTATATAGAGGTACGGATAAGGAGGGTTTTGATGTCCTTATCCTTGTGTTTTCGGCGTTGTTGATGGCAAACCCAAATGTGTTTTCTTTTTTTTCAAAAGATAGGAAAAGGATTTTTTATCTTTTGTTTGTTTTAATTGCTCTTTTAATGTTGGTTTATAATTTCTCATACAGAAAAGGCGAAAGACTCTCGGGTGTGAATGAGGTTTGCTTTAAGGGTACTGCAATATGTAATGCAATCGATCCAGAGCAGAGCGGGGGGGAGTTTGGTGCTTTCATGTTATCAAGGTATCTAACTCAAGGCTACCACGGTTTGTCAATAGCTTTTGGGGCAGAGTTTAACTCAGGATATGGCTTTGGCCATTCTCGCCCGCTGCAATATCTTTCATCAAAAGTGTTTGGCGATGTGAATAGAAATATGGTTGTTTCTCAGCTCGATTCACTGGGTTGGGCCAGTAAAGGGCTGTGGTCTACGGGGTTTGTTTGGCTGGCTAATGATGTCCCATTGCTATTGGTTCCATTCGTTATTCTGTTTTTCGGGTTGGTTATGGCTTTGGCATGGAAGATGGCTATAACACGAGAGAACTTTTCGGCCATTATAGTCTTTTCATTCATGTTTTTTTCATTGATTTATATGCCTGGAAATTTGCAGCTTGCTCAATCGGGTGACTTGTATGTGGGTTATTTGTTTTGGTTATCTTTTTTTCTGCTGGGGGCATTCGTTCCTAAAAAGAGGAATGTTTGAATGAGTGATTTTTTAATCCTTTCAAAAAAGCTGTCTTTTAATGGGGAAAGTCCATGGCTCACCGATGATTTGGTGCTTTCCTTGTTGGAGCACCAAGAGAATGTCGATGTTTTGCTTTTCGATTTGTCCGGGAAGTGGAAGGCTGGGAGGAGTCGCTGGAATGGGGCCAATGTGTATGCCTTCCCTGTAAAATATTCGAGGGGTGTGATTAGATACTTGTCGATATTTGTTAATTATTTAAAGATTTTGCTTTTTTCTTTTTATCTAAAAAGAAATAAAAAATATGATTTTGTTGTTGGTTTTTCAATATCATCGTTTTTCTTGTTTGTCCCGAAAGTAATGCAGCGCGCATGTTCATCGATAAATGTTCTTTTTCTCTGGGATTTTTTTCCGTTCCATCATAGGCAAATAGGGAAAATTAATGATGGCCTCTCTTTTGGTGTTGCTAAGATGCTCGAGAAGGCTTCTATATATGAGTATGATAATGTGGCGCTCATGAGCGAAAAAAATAAAGATGTTTTTTCTCGTTTGTATCCAGAGTATGCAGGACGGACTAGCGTGGTTCCCGTCTGGGGAAAAGGGAAAAAATTTATTGAGGCAGAAGGAGAGAATGATTTTAGCGAGGATTATCTTAATGTTGTTTTTGGTGGGCAATTGACGAGTGGGAGGGGGATTGAGGAAATTGTGTTTTTGGCCAAGCGACTTCACGCTGAGGAGGCAAAGGTTAGAGTTCATGTTTTTGGTGATGGAAGCCTGTCTTGTCTAATTAAAGAAGAGGCTGAAAGTAATCCACACCTATATTATTGGGGCAGTGTTGGAAGGAGTGATTATAAAAACTATCTGAAATCTGCAGATGTTGGCTTGGTTGTGACGGTTGCTGGTGTTACATACCCGACTTTTCCATCAAAAGTTATCGATTACTTCTCTTGCAAGAAGCCTGTTGTTGCCTGTGTTGAGGAAAATACAGACTTTGGGGCTTTCGTTCAAGATTATGTCGGTGCAGGAGTCGCAGTTTCTGCCGGGGATAATGAAAGGCTCTATGAGGCGGTTGTTGAGTTTCAGGAATTGAAGGTTAATGGAAAATTAAACGCTATGGGAGACAATGGATATAATTATTATGTGTCTCACATGGAAGTTTCCAACACGGTTTTATGGTTAAAGGAATTAGCAAGGAAAGGCATATGACTGAAGAACTGGTAGTGCTAGTTACAGGTGGAACTGGCTCTTTTGGTAAGACGATGGTTAATAAGCTCCTGAAGGAAGCCTATCGGGAGATTCGCATTTTGAGCCGTGACGAAGCTAAACAGGAAGAAATGCGTATTGCCTATGCGCGCCCTGAGCTGAAGTTCTACATCGGTGATGTGCGAGATCGTGCTGCTGTTGACAAGGCTATGAGGGGGGTCGATCTGGTTTTTCATGCTGCAGCACTCAAACAGGTGCCTTCCTGTGAATTTTTCCCCATGGAAGCGGTCAAGACTAATGTGATTGGCAGCCAGAATGTGATCGATAGCGCCATTGAAGCGGGGGTGAAAAGCCTTGTTTGCCTGAGCACTGACAAAGCGGTGATGCCAGTCAATGCCATGGGTATGTCTAAAGCCATGATGGAAAAAGTGGCCCAGGCATCAAGCCGCCAGCTCAGTGATGATGAAACCGTCATTTCCTGTGTGCGCTATGGCAATGTGATGTGCTCTCGAGGCTCTGTGATTCCGCTATTCATCAAGCAAATCAAGGAAGGCAAGCCGCTTACTATTACCGAGCCGACAATGACCCGGTTCATGCTGTCGCTGAATGATGCGATTGAGCTGGTGAGCTTTGCATTCGAGAATGCTCGACAGGGCGATATTTTCATTAAGAAGGCTCCTGCTTGTACCGTTCAGCAGCTTGCTGAAGCGCTGTGTGAGATTTTTGAAGCCAACAATGAAATCCGCATTATTGGTTGGCGTCACGGCGAGAAGCTTTTTGAAACCCTGGCCAGCGCTGAGGAGCTGCTCCGCTCAGAGGATATGGGAGATTATTACCGCGTTAGCTACGATAACCGTGATTTGAACTACGCGAAGTTTTTCACGGAAGGTGATGTTGAGGAGTCTTCAACGGAAGACTATCACTCACACAATACCCATCAGCTTACCCGCAGTGAATTAAAAGACTTGCTGCTGACATTGCCTGAGGTGCAAGAGGCGCTGAAAGGGTAGCGAATTTTAAGGCGATGGGAACCCAGAGAATTAGCAGGGTGCGCGCCATAACAGGATGTTTCCAGGAGTTGTTATGAAAACGGTGATTACCGGTGCTGCCGGCTTGTTAGGTTGGCATTTGCAGTGTCACTTGAGTGTTCTGGACGGTTGGAAAGACACCGTTGTAGCGCTGAACCGTGAAGCCTTTAATGATGATGCAGTGCTGGAAGCAGCGTTGGCTAATGCGGATGTGGTGGTGCACCTCGCAGGGATCAACCGGGCAGATGATGCAGTCCTTGAGGAAGGGAATATCGCTCTGGCGGAGCGCCTCGTGGCTGCACTGGACAGGGTGGGGGCGGAGCCCCACCTGCTTTACAGCAACACCATTCACAAGACGTGGGATAATGCCTATGGCAGGGGAAAAGCCGGAGCGGATCGGGTTTTTCGAGCCTGGTCAGAGGTCAAGGGTTCCCGTTATTCTGATCTGGTGTTGCCTCATGTTTTTGGTGAGGGCGGTCGGCCTTTTTATAATTCCGCAGTGTTCACGTTCTGTCAGCAAATTGTCGAAGGTGAGTCCCTGTCGATTAATGCGGGTGGGATGTTGGAATTACTGCATGCCCAGGATATCTGTTCTCGCATTGTTGAAGCTGTCGAGAGAAAGCAAACCGGTGAGCTACGCCTCAAAGGGAGAGCCATTTCAGCTGCAGAGGTAGCGGGGAAGCTGGCTGCGATGCATGCGAGTTACACTGGTCATGTGGTCCCCGATTTACGTGACAGTTTTGATCTGCAGCTTTTCAATACTCTGCGCTCTTTCCTCTATCCGGCCCATTACCCCTGTGATCTAACTTTGCATACGGATAACCGAGGATCGCTGTTTGAAGCGGTGAAAGCGGATAATGGCGGTCAGGCCTTTTTGTCCACTACTAAGCCAGGAATTACGCGTGGTAATCATTTCCATTTTGGCAAGGTCGAACGCTTTCTGGTGATCCGAGGGGAAGCGATTATTCGCTTACGACGACTGTTCAGTGATGAAGTTACTGAGTTTCGGGTGTCGGGCGATGCGCCGGTATATATCGATATGCCTACGCTGCATACCCACAGCATTACGAATGTGGGGGAAGGTGAGCTGATGACGCTGTTCTGGAGCCATGAGATTTTTGACCCCGAAGCGCCGGATACCTATTTTCTGCCGGTTGTGCAGGATCAGGAGAACTGATTGATGAAAGTAATGACTATTCTGGGCACACGCCCGGAAATTATCCGACTTGCCCGTGTGATGGCGGCGCTGGATCAGGTGGTGGATCACAAGATTGTCCATACTGGCCAGAATTATGATTACGAGCTGAATGATGTTTTCTTTGAGGAACTAGGGGTTCGCAAACCCGATCATTTTTTGAATGTGGATACCTCTTCCCTGGGGCGGAGCCTTGGCGAAATCTTGATCAAGACTGAAGAAGTATTGTTGCAGGAAAAGCCGGATGCAGTGTTGGTGTTGGGTGACACAAACAGTGCGACCGCCACACTCATGGCCAAGCGGATGAAAATCCCTACTTACCACATGGAAGCCGGCAACCGCAGCTTTGATGCCAACGTGCCCGAGGAGATCAACCGCAAGCTGGTTGATCATCTGGCAGATTTCAATCTGGTTTACACGGAGCATGCTCGCCGCCATTTAATCAGCGAAGGCTTGTCACACCGTTTTATCTATTTGACTGGCTCCCCCATGCGTGAGGTGCTTGAGCATTCTCTGGCCAGTATTCAGCAGTCAGATATCCTTGAGCGTTTGGGGCTGGAAGAGGGCCGTTTCTTTATTGTCAGTGTTCATCGCGAAGAGAATGTCGATAGCCGCGATAATCTGGTGAAAGTGGTGGAAGCCTTGCAGGCGCTTCATGAGGCGTTTGGCTTCCCGGTGGTGGTATCTACCCACCCCCGTACCCGCAATCGGCTGGAAAAATTGGGGCTCGCTGACGACAGCGATGCCATTCGGTTCCTCAAACCGTTCGGGTTCTTTGACTACAACAAGCTGCAGATGACGGCTTTCTGCGCCATTTCCGATAGCGGCACCATTAGTGAAGAGTCGTCTATTCTTGATTTCCCGGCTGTAACGTTGCGCCGTTCTATAGAGCGCCCGGAAGCCCTGGATACTGGTGCCATTGCGTTGACCGGGCTGGATAAAGACGTGTTGATTGATGGAGTGCGTATCGCCACGGCATCCCGAGATATCTTCTCTGGTACTGAGCGGGAAATCCCGGAAGCTTACAAGGTACGCAATGTTTCAGAGCGGGTGGTGCGTTTGATAACCGGCACGGCCAAGCTGGCTGGCCACTGGAAGAACATGGATGAATTCAGCCGTTATGACTGGAACTGATAAGGCGGCTCTCAAGGTTCTGGCTGTTCATCGCTACTACTGGCCCGACACTCCACCCTATGCTTCGATGCTGAAGCAGATCGTCGGGCAGTGGGTAAAGGATGGCCATGATGTTGATGTGCTTTCCTCGCAGCCGTCTTACAAATCGGCTGTGGAGAATAGCCGTCAGGCCGCCAGGGAAACGATTGATGGGGCGCAGGTAATCAGGTTGAAACTGCCGCATGAGTCCGGGCGGCCCATTGTCCGGATATTGAATGCGTTACGGCTTGGCGTTGGTGTGATATTTCAGGCAGTTATCCGTAAGCGATACGACGTGCTGATGGTGTCGACTGCGCCTCCAGTTCTGGCCGGCTGGTTTGTGGCGTTGGCGGCAAAACTCTCTGGTGCGAGATTTATCTACCATTGCATGGATATCCACCCCGAGATTGGTCGGATTTCCGGCGAGTTCCGTAACCCCCGGGTGTTTAACCTGCTTTCAAGAATGGATAGCTGGAGCTGCTCCCAGGCCAGGCCTGTGGTTCTGCTATCAAGTGATATGGCCGACAGTCTTGTTGCCAGGGGGGCAGAAAGTCAGCTTCAAACCCGTGTAATTAATAACTTCAGCCTCCCCTCAGACGCTCTGGAGGCGGGCGATTTGCCTTTTACATGGCCTGATGAACCTTTCGTTCTACTTTTTGCGGGTAATATCGGCCGGTTTCAGGGGCTCGATATCCTGATGGATGCGATGGAGCTTCTCCGTGGCCGAGGGGATATTAGGCTTCTCATGATGGGAGAGGGGGTAGAGAGAAACTCTCTGGAGCGTATTGCTGAAGAGAAAGGGTTGAGTGTGACTTTCGTAGGCCACCATTCTGTAGAAGTCGCAAAACAGGCAATGAAAAGAGCCCAAGCGGGATTTGTGAGCCTGATACCTGAGCTTTACCGTTTTGCTTACCCCAGTAAAACCATGACGTACCTTGAGCAGGGGTGCCCGGTCATTGTGGCTGTGGAACCGGAGAGTCAACTTGCAAAGGATATTACTGATAATGGTGCTGGCTTGTCGGTGCCAGGGGGAAATGCCGAGAAACTGGCTGATGCAATCGGCAGGCTAGCCAGTAATACCGCTGATCTAATGGCGATGCGCAGCCGAGCTGAATCCTTGGCTAATCATTCGTTTACAGAGCAAGTAGTCCTGAAAAAGTGGTCTGCCTTGCTGGTCGAAAATCAAAAGTGAAGTATATGAACAGTTCGCCATTTGTCATTATCGGTGCTCCCCGCTCGGGTACCAATATGCTTAGAGATGTATTAACGACCTTTGAAGGTGTTGATACATGGCCCTGCGATGAA
Source organism: Alcanivorax sp. P2S70 (assembly GCF_000475295.1). Taxonomy (NCBI): domain Bacteria; kingdom Pseudomonadati; phylum Pseudomonadota; class Gammaproteobacteria; order Oceanospirillales; family Alcanivoracaceae; genus Alcanivorax; species Alcanivorax sp. P2S70. The sequence continues at coordinate 49,923 of NZ_AXBZ01000016.1, read as the reverse complement.
ATTAACTACATCTGGCGGCACGGCAATGTTCGTTATCCGTCTGATGAGATCCCGGCTGATCAGGCCTCTCCAGCGGTAAAGAAATATATTCGTGGCCAGTTTGAGCATATCGCCAAACAGACTGCCGCCGAAGTTGTGGTGGAGAAAACCTGCGCAAACTCATTGCGGGTTCCCTTTGTTGATGCCGTTGTCCCTGAAGCCAAATATCTTTTTATCTACCGGGACGGCATTGATGCTACTGGCTCCGCCAAGTTGCGGTGGACAGCCAAGTTGGATATCCCCTACATCCTCGAAAAAGTCCGTTTTGTGCCCAAAATGGACTTGCCTTATTACGCATTACGCTACTTCTGGGCGCGTTTTTATCGCTTCTTTTCGAAGGAAAAGCGCCTCGCGTTTTGGGGACCGGCTTTGGATGATATGCAGGATATTCTCCAGAAACATGATCTGGATGAGGTTTGCGCACTCCAATGGCAAAAGTGTGTAGAGCAATCAGAAAATGCCTTCTCCACTATGCCTGAGGGTAAAGTGCTACGTATTCGTTACGAGGATTTTGTCCAGGCTCCGAAGGAAGAACTAAAGCGGATTCTCGACTTTATGGGAAGAGAGGTATCCGACGAGTCGATATCCAGTGCTGTGGCAGGGGTTTCCGCTAAAAGTCTTGGGAAAGGGCGGCAATCCCTGGGAGAGGCGAAAGTGAAGCAACTCGAAGAGCTGGTTGGGGACACCCTGAGGCGTTATGACTATCTCTAAACTTGCATTGTCACCGGTGCAGTCGCTTCTGAAGCGCTCGTTTGATTTTCTGGTTGCTTTTGCCGGTCTGATAGCGGTCTGGTGGCTAATTCTTATCGCCTACATTGCTGCCACGCTGGATACCCGCAGCAGCGGTTTTTTTATCCAGACTAGGGTGGGCAAAGGTGGAAGAGTCTTCAAAGTGGTGAAGATCAAAACCATGCGGCCTGATGATAAGACGACGACTACGGTAACGCAGTCTGGCGATCCCAGAATTACCCCTCTGGGTGCTTTCTTTAGGAAGACAAAAATTGATGAGTTGCCTCAGCTTTGGAATGTTCTGCTGGGCCAGATGAGTTTTGTTGGACCGCGACCGGATGTTCCAGGATATGCAGACAGGCTGGAAGGTGAAGACCGGGCGGTTCTTTCCCTTCGCCCTGGTATTACTGGGCCTGCGACCCTGAAATATCGGGATGAGGAGGAAATCCTGGCTGCGCAGGATGATCCTGAACGTTATAACCGTGAGGTCATTTATCCCGATAAAGTACAAATTAATCTCCAGTATATTCGGGATTGGTCTTTCTCCGGTGATCTACGCTACATCCTTGCAACGGTTCTGGGCTGATTGCTCAGCGCTCTAATGGCTTTTTAAGAGTAAGACTTATGCTAAACGGCCCGTTTTCTACCTGGCCTTCCTTTACACAGGAAGAGGCTGATGCGGTTTCTCGTGTATTGCTTTCCAACAAGGTGAATTACTGGACCGGCCAGGAAGGGCGTGAATTCGAGCGCGAGTTTGCTGCCTTTGCCGGTACCGAGTATGCCATTGCTGTTGCCAACGGCACCTTGGCGCTGGATCTGGCCTTGCAGGGGCTGGGTGTTGGTGCGGGTGATGAAGTGGTGGTGACGCCGCGTACTTTCCTGGCGTCTGCCACGTCGGTGATCAACGCCGGTGCTACTCCAGTATTTGCCGATGTAGATCTGGATACCCAGAACATCACTCCTGAAACTGTGGCGGCGGTGATTACCCCGAACACCAAGGCGATTGTGTGTGTGCACCTGGCCGGTTGGCCTTGCGATATGGATGGCATGATGGCGCTGGCTGAGCGGCATGGCCTGTTTGTGATCGAAGATTGTGCACAGGCTCATGGGGCAACTTACAAGGGTAAGCCGGTGGGTGGCCTTGGGCATGTGGGGTGTTGGTCCTTCTGTCAGGACAAGATCATGAGCACCGGCGGTGAGGGTGGCATGGTCACCTGTAATGATCGTGAGCTGTGGTCGCGCATGTGGAGCTTCAAGGATCACGGTAAAAGCTGGGAGGCGGTGTATGAACGTGAGCACCCACCGGGGTTTCGCTGGCTGCATGAGTCGGTGGGCACTAATTGGCGGCTAACGGAGATGCAGTCCGCTATTGGCCGTATTCAGTTGCAGCGGATGGCGGGCTGGACGGCGGCACGGCAAGCCAACTGCAGGGCGATCTGGGGCACGGCGGCTTCTCTGCCTGGCTTGAGGGTGCCGGAGATCCCGTCCGATATCGGCCACGCTGGCTACAAGTGCTATGTATTTGTGGACGAGCAAATGGTTCAAGGTGACGTGGCTGCGGTACGTGACCGGATCATGAATGCCATGGTGGCCAAAGGCGTGCCGTGTTTTTCTGGCTCCTGTTCTGAAGTGTATCTGGAGAAAGCGTTTGCGGATCTGGGGTTGAGGCCAGAGGAGCGCTTGCCTGTTGCTAAGGCGTTGGGCGAATCGTCGCTGATGTTTTTGGTGCACCCGACCTTGAGTGAGGACGAGATTGGCAAGACCTGCGAGGTGCTCAAACAAGCGGTCCTTGGTGTGATTACCACTGATCAGGCCCCGGACTGAAATGGTGTCCGCCTTGCTGTCCCGATTAAGGGGCGAAACCGGCAGCGCTCTGATACGCACCTTTCTGGCAAAGGGGATATCGGCATTTGGTGCGCTGGGGTTGGTGATGGTGATCGGTCATCTCTATGGCCCCAAGGGGGTGGGTGTTTATGCGTTGGCGCAGAGCCTGTTGTTGGGGGCGGGCATCCTCGCTCGGCGGGGCATGGATAACGCCCTGGTACGTTTTGTGGGGCGTGATTATGAGTCGCCTCAGGTGCGCAACTACCTCTATTGGGCGGGGCGCCGTGCGCTCTGGCTGAGCCTGCCACTTGCTCTCGCAGTGTGCCTCCTTGGCGATTACATAGAGCACTTTTTCGTCATGCCAGGCCTTGCCGAGGTGCTTCTGGGGGTTGGCCTAGCGATTCCTTTTTATACTTGGAGTTTTTTGCTGGCGGGTTTTTTTAAGGCTATCCGCAGGCCTGCGACAGCGGCTTTGCAAGAGAATGGGGCGATTTCCCTTGTTGCCGGTGCGTTGCTGTTGCTGCTGGGCTGGTTGCATGTGGGAGGATCGCTCTCACTGGCCATGTTGGGCTGGGTTTACCTGGTTTCTGCCATTTTAATTGCGATTCAGGGCCATTTGACTACGGCGTGGTGGTTTCGCGGCCGGGTTTCTGATGCGGATCAAACATCCGGGCTTTCTGGCGTCGAGATTGCTTCGTTCCGGGATGCTTCCCAATCCTTTTTTGTGATGAGCCTGGCCGCTTTTATGCAAGGTGTTCTGAGCATCATGATTGCGGGCAAGTTTCTTGGTTCCGTTGAGTTGGGCTTGTTCAAATCGGCCCATCAAATTGCTGTGTCGGTTGCCTTTGTTTTAATGGTGATAAATGCAATTTTTCCGCCTCGCTTTGCTGCGCTTTATCACCAGGGAAATATGGGCGCGCTTGGTGGGCTGGCCAGACGTGCTGCGTTGCTTGGCCTGGTGATGTCGGCCCCATTTTTAGTGGCTTGCTTGCTGGTGCCTGAGTGGATTCTGGGTTTGTTTGGGGAGGGATTTGACTCCGCCGCGTCGTTGCTGCGGATTGTTGCGCTGGCTCAGCTGGTAAATGTGGCGACTGGGTCTGTGGGCTTCCTGTTGAACATGACAGGTCATGAACGAGTTATGCGGAATATTGCGCTGTTATGTAATGGTGCTGGCCTGCTGGGGTTTCTTGTGTTTACTCCATTGTTGGGGGCACTAGGGGCTGCTGTTGCTCTGGCGTTCGTGCTGGTTTCGCAGAATCTGATTGCTCTGGTGCTGGTCTGGATCAAGTTGGGTATCTGGACCATGCCTGGACCTAATTTGCTGGCGATGCTTGGGATCAAGTCCCATGCGGAGCGCTAGATCTGTTAATTCTGATTTGGGATGAGCAAATGGAGTGTGTGTTTGCCCACTGGCGGTTGCAGTGGGGGGAGCGGGCATTTGTTATGCTCTCCGGGGATGACCGCGTAAGCCCGATGCCTGAGCATCGCGACGGAATCGTCGCTCCCACGGGGGGACGCTGTGACTTTCGGGGGTAAGCTTTTCTAACGAGGCGCGGGGGACTTGGGTGACTTTTCTCGCAGCTCGCAGCTCGAAGCTTATATAGAGGATTCGACATGGATTGTCGTGATGAGCCCCGGGATGGGAGCTTTCCTTATGTGGTGCACCATGGTGCAGTGCAGGGGGTAACTGGGTCGGCCCATGAGTGGGTGGTAAGCGAGTCTTCCTCTGTACTGATCGACTGTGGGTTGTTTCAGGGGCGTGATACCGGCCCGGCTGGCGCGTCGGCGTCAGATCTTGCTATCGACTTCGATATTTCCCGTGTTCGGGCAGTCGTGCTGACTCATGTGCATGTCGATCACGTGGGTAGGCTGCCGTGGCTATTGGCAGCGGGGTATGAGGGCCCGATTTACTGCAGTGTGCCGTCCGCGCGATTGTTACCCGTGGTGTTGGAGGATGCGTTTCGGCTGGGCATCAGCCGGCAACCGGAGCGGGTAGAGGCGTTCCTGCAGTTGTTGGCTTCCCGTTTACAGGCAGTCCCTTATGATCACTGGTTGCCTGTGTCTCTGGTGGGAGTAAGCGTTGACATACAACTGTTACCTGCCGGTCATATTATGGGGTCTGCATCGGTCAGCTGCCGGGATGCTGGTGGCCATATTACGGTGTTTTCAGGGGATCTCGGTGCCCGGGATACCCCTATTCTGGCTCCCCCGCAGTCGCCGCCTCGTGCAGATTGCCTGGTGATAGAAAGTACCTATGGCGGTCGCCTGCATGAAGGTCGTGCAGAGCGAACTGCCCGGCTGGAGCGGGCTCTGCTTCGGGCGATGGAGGATAGAGGCACGCTGTTAATTCCTGCTTTCAGTATTGGTCGGACCCAGGAATTGCTCTACGAGCTGGAGAGCCTGATTCATCGCAATGCTGACAGGGAACTGGCCGAGGGAGTGAATTGGACGGACTTGCCTGTTGTGCTTGACTCCCCCTTGGCCACCCGGTTTACCCGGATTTATCGGGAGCTGGAGCCTTGCTGGGACCAAGAGGCAAGGGCCCGATACCGTCAGGGCCGAAGGCCACTGGGGTTTCGCCAGCTGCTGACGGTGGATACCCATACCGCCCACCAGAAGATGGTGCGGCATTTGGCAGACAGTGGTCGCCCGGCAGTCGTGATTGCGGCCAGCGGTATGTGTGCTGGGGGGCGCATTGTAAATTACCTGAAGGCCATGCTTGGCGACCCTCGGCATAATCTCTTGTTTGTGGGCTACCAGGCGGTCGGTACACCCGGCAGAACGATTCAATCCCGGGGCCAGGGCGGGAGTGTCGTGCTGGAAGGCCAATCGTTTCCGATTCGCTTGCCGGTGACGTCTATCAGCGGTTACTCGGCCCATGGCGATCAGCGGGATCTGTTGAACTTTGTGAGAGGAATGCAGCATTGGCCTGCGCAAATCCGGGTGGTTCATGGCGATGACGATGCCAAGCACGCTCTTGTGCAGGCCCTTGAGCACCTTTACCAGGCGGAAGGGCTTCAGTTGCAGGCATGCTGCCCTCAGAGGTAAACCGAGTGGCTGGCGCGGGGAAAGGTGAGGTAGGGCCTTGTCGTAATTGCAATAAATCGCAAAAGACGGCGCGGCTATGATCTGCGTTGTGGTTTTTTTGCTGTGTTTGGGCTGCAATTGATCTCTTGGGGTGCGAATAGTGTTCATTTTCCGCAGGACAGTTGGATATTTCGCGGAAAGGGCTATAATCGCGCTTCGGTCAAGGAAATGTGAATTCGGTCACATTGACTGTTTTGATTTACCGGACCGTATTTCGGTCACATGGATGGACCCTGATGGCTAGTGAGTGGCTTTACCCTTCTGTTTCCCGGTTGGTGTCGACTTCGCGCTTTTTGAAGCGCTGCATCATGCTGGGCACTGACCTTATTGCCTTGCCCATCTTGGTTGCGGTGGCCTACGCCCTGCGACTGAATACTTTTACCCCCCAATTCGATGATCTCTGGTTATTTATCGCTGCCCCGCTGGTAGCGGTGCCCGTGCTTTACCTCTCGGGGTTTTACCGCTCCATTGTGCGTTATCTCGGCGCGGAAGTGGCGTGGTCGTTGATTGCCGGGGTGCTGGTTTCAGTGAGCGTATTGGCCGGCTTGTCTTATATGGTACCGGATGCTTCGGTGCCGCGTTCGGTGTTCCTGATTTGGGGTATGCTCGCCACCTTGTACCTGGGCGGTAGCCGTTTCCTGATGCGCCGCTTTTTGGTGAGCGTGCTGGGCGGTGGACTGAATCGCCAGCCTGTGGCGGTATTCGGGGCGGGAGGCGCAGGTGCCCAGCTAGTGTCCGGGTTGCAATCCAGTACTGAATTTTTTCCGTCGCTGGTGGTAGACGACGATGTGAGAAAACATCGGACCTTGCTTGCCGGAGTGCCGATTGTCTCGCGTGATGTACTGGAAAAAGCCGCGCGGGAAAAGAAGGTGTCTGCGGTATTGCTGGCGGTGCCCTCTATTAGCCGTTCTCGTCGTATGGCAATTGTTCGCTGGCTGGAAACGCTGAACTTGCGCGTACAAACCGTGCCTGCACTGGTCGATATTGCGATGGGCAAGGCTCGCCTGGAAGAAGTGCGTGATGTGTCCATCGAGGATCTTCTGGGCAGGGATTCTGTACCACCCCGTCAGGACCTCTTGCATCGCTGTATCAGCGGCAAGGATGTCCTGGTCACTGGCGCGGGGGGGTCTATCGGCAGTGAATTGTGTCGGCAGATTCTGAAGCTGGCTCCTAGCCGGTTAGTGCTGTTAGAGCAGAGCGAGTTTTCGCTTTATGCCATTGAGAAAGAGCTTGAGCAGGAAGTAGAGGGACGCAAGCTCAAGGTAGAAATAGTGCCGGTGCTGGGTTCCGTGGTGAACCGGGGGCTCATGGAGCAACTGTGCCGGACGCACCGGATTGATACCGTCTACCATGCGGCCGCCTATAAGCATGTGCCAATTGTGGAGGCGAACCCCTCTTCAGGGGTGCGCAACAATATTCTTGGGACACTGGAGTCCGCTCAAGGAGCCGAGGCGGCAGGGGTGAAGCACTTTATTCTGGTGTCCACGGATAAGGCAGTGCGGCCTACCAACGTCATGGGCGCTACCAAACGCTTTGCTGAATTAGTGTTGCAGGCCATGGCGTCTCGTGATTCCGGTACCGTGTTCTCCATGGTGCGGTTCGGGAATGTGCTCGGGTCTTCCGGGTCTGTTGTGCCGTTGTTCCGTGACCAGATTCGTCGTGGTGGGCCGATCACTGTGACCCATCCGGAGGTTATTCGCTATTTTATGACCATCCCGGAAGCTTCCCAATTAGTGATTCAGGCGGGGGCTATGGCCAAAGGCGGAGAAGTGTTCGTGCTGGATATGGGAGATCCTGTGCGTATTGTGGATCTTGCCGCCACCATGGTGCATTTGATGGGCCTGACGGTGAAGGATGACACTAACCCGCAAGGCGATATTGCCCTGGAATTTACGGGGTTGCGTCCGGGTGAAAAGCTGTATGAAGAGCTGATTATCGGTGAATGCAGCGTCCGCACTGAGCATGACATGATCATGCAGGCCAGCGAGGAGACGCTAAGCTGGGATGAAATTCATTTCGCTCTGGAGGCGTTCCGCAAGGCGTTGTCGCGCGGTGACAACGATGCCATGAAGGCACTGCTGCGCAGCTATGTAGCAGGCTATGCCCCCGGGTCGGTGGGAAATGAGAAAGCCGCAGCGATGCCCACCCGTGAGCTGCCGAGCCGTGCTGTTGGAGCTATGTCTTTCCCGGAGTGAGGGGTGGGCTTCAGGGGGCATGTTAAGGGCAGACGTCTTTGGGCCCAGCCCGGTGCGGGCCGGCATGAGCGTCAAAGGCTACCTCTGAGAGTGACCCCCATCTGCTTGCTGCTGGCTTCTCACTCTTTGCTTATGCCTATATCGAATGAGTAACCTCTTCTTATATCTTTTTTTCGCTGTAAAATGCGGCGTTCATTGCCGTTGTTTCTGCGCCGTAAGGATTCGCTGAGTGAGCCTGGATATTCTGATTACGCTGCTTGTTGTGGCCTCGGTGTTAGGGGCGTTGGCGACTAACCGCTTGCCGGCAGACCTGACCATGATGGCGGCGTTGGTGGCGGTGCTGGTTGCCGGTATCATCACGCCTGCAGAGGCATTGGCCGGGTTTGCCAACCCCGGTCTGATGACCATTGCTGCGCTGTATGTGGTCGCTGCGGCATTGCGTGACACGGGGGCGATTTATTGGGTGGCCCACCGGTTGTTGGGGCAGCCCAAAAGCATTTTTTCCAGTCAACTTCGGCTGATTGCACCGGCCTCTCTGCTCAGCGCTTTCCTGAACAATACCACGGTAGTCGCAATGATGATTCCGGCGGTTCAGGAATGGGCGCAAAGGCTGCGGCTGTCAGCTTCCAAACTGCTGTTGCCGCTTAGCTATGCGGCGATCCTGGGCGGCACCTGTACGTTGATTGGCACCAGTACCAACCTGGTTGTTGACGGTCTGGTACAGGAAAAAGGGCTTCCTGCGTTTGGCATTTTTGATGTGGCCTGGGTCGGTATCCCGGTTCTGTTGGGTGGCGGGCTGTTCATGCTGCTGCTGGGCCGTTATCTCTTGCCAGAGCGTGAGGGCACGGTGGAGCAATGGGAGCATGCTCGCGAATACCATGTGGAAATGTTGGTGGCCAAAGGCAGTAATTTGGCCGGGCGAACTATTCAGGACGCGGGTCTGCGAAGCCTGACCTATGGCTACCTCACCGAGATACAACGGGGCGACAAACTGTTTACGGCTGTTGGTCCGGAGATGACGCTTCAGGAAGGCGACCTGCTGGCGTTCGTTGGTGTGCCGGAGTGCGCTCGTGAGTTGCAGCGTATCAGTGGTCTTCAGTCCGCTCATGGGGCAGTCCACAAACTGGGGTTGAACAACCATCAGCGCCATCTGGTTGAAGTTGTGCTGAGCCCGGAGTTTCCGGGGATTGGCAAAACCGTCAAGGAGACCGGGTTTCGGAGCCGTTACCAGGCAGCCATCCTCAGCATTAGCCGTAATGGCCGGCGGATGGCGGGCAAGGTGGGGGAGCAGATGCTGCGGGTCGGTGATACGCTGCTGCTGGAAACCAGCCAGCAGTTTGTCGAGCAGTACCGTTACCGTCGGGATTTCATGCTGGTGAGCCCGTTGAAGGATTCGACCCCGCCGGATTTCCGCCGGGCTCCCATTGCGGTGGGTGTCCTGGTTGCGATGGTCCTGGCTAATGTCGTGGGGGTTGCGTCCACGCTGGAAGCGGCTATGGTGGCGGCCGGGCTGATGCTGGCGTTTCGCTGTGTGACGGTGAACCGTTCGCGCATGAATGTGAGTGTGAATTTGCCGGTGCTGGTGGTGATTGGGGCGTCATTCGCCTTGGGCAAGGCAATGGAAAGTAGCGGCGCTGCCGCCTGGATTGTACAGGAAGCCTTTCCGGACAGTGGCTTATCGCCGTTTATGGCGTTAGTTATCGTGTACTTGCTGACCGCGGCCTTCACTGAGGTTATCACCAATAACGCGGCGGCGGTGCTGGTGTTTCCCATCGCGCTTGGTGTGGCAGAACAACTTGGGGTAAGCCCCATGCCGTTTATCGTGGCGGTCATGTTTGCTGCTTCGGCAAGCTTTATGACCCCTCTGGGCTACCAGACCAACCTGATGGTGATGGGCCCCGGTGGCTATACCTTCAGGGATTATCTGCGGATTGGATTGCCGATGAGTGTGGTTGTCGGGGCGATTAGTCTTGCTGTGATTCCAGTGGTTTGGGGGTTTTAAAAAGCGGTAACGAGTTTCGAAAGGCAATAAAACAATATGGGACAAGGATGTCCTGGGTAAAAAGGAGCAAAGCAGGGATGCGATTTGAAGAGATGGAAGTATGGCGCCGGTCTGCGGCGCTTTGCGTCGAGATGTACCGGCATTTCAAGGAATCCCGGGATTTTGGATTCAAAGACCAGATAACCCGGTCTGCACTTTCCGTGCCCAGTAATATTGCTGAGGGATTTGAAAGGGTGTCACTTCGTGACAGGGGGCGGTTCTGGAGTTATGCAAAAGGTTCAGTCGGCGAACTCAGAACCCAAATTCATATTGGGAGCGAAATCGACTACATCGATGGTCATGTGGCCGGTGTTTGGCTTTCAGAAATCGACCAACTTTCCAGAATGCTTGGTGCTTTGATTCATGGCATCAGGCGAGAATTGAATGAGTGTTGAAGTTGCTTTTCGTAACTCGTAACTCGTAACTTTGAAATAAGGAATTACGCATGTCTGACAAATCCCCGTACCAGGAAAAAGCCAACGAATCCAAAGCCCATGTTGTTTGGCATGAATCCAATATCTCCAAGGCTGACCGTGCCAAGGTGAAGGATCAGAAGCCGAAGTGCATCTGGTTGACCGGTTTGTCTGGCTCTGGCAAGTCCACATTGGCCAACGCCCTTGAGGTGGCCTTGACCGAGCAGGGTAAGCACACCTATCTGCTGGATGGGGATAACGTACGGCATGGCCTGAACAAGAACCTGGGTATGAGTGATGAGGACCGGACCGAGAACATTCGTCGGGTATCTGAAGTGGCCAAGCTGATGGTCGATGCCGGTTTGATCGTCGTAACTGCCTTCATCAGCCCGTTCCGTGCTGACCGTGATGCAGCTCGTGAGCTGTTTGAGGACGGTGAGTTCGTGGAGGTCTTTGTGGATGCACCGCTGGAAGAGTGCGAAAAGCGTGATCCCAAGGGGCTCTATCAGAAAGCTCGCCAGGGCATCATCAAGGAGTTTACCGGTATCGATAGCCCCTATGAGGCGCCGGAGAAGCCTGAAGTGGTGGTCAATACGGCTGAAAACGACATTGAGGCCTGCGTGAAGCAGCTGATCGCCGCGATCATTTAATGCACCGCGTTACAGGGTGGAACCCAGGGTTCCGCCTTGTTCGGAAAAAGGCCGCGCCCGTCAGTGGGTGCGGCCTTTTTTTGGGGCTCATGGACGTTTACGGCGGAGCGTAAGACGGAACCCTGGGCGTTGTCTCATTGGCCCTGTCGGCAGGATTTTGCGGCCGACGCGGGAGACACCCTGACAGGTCAAACAAAAGGGGGGGCAGGCAGCGTAAGATACCTGAGGTTGGGGCTATTGGGGCTTTCACCGCCCGCCCCGGGAGGTGTTGGTTGGCGCTCTCTGGCGGTATACTGGAGCGCTTTCCATGTCCGGCCTGGAGGGCCGGATATTTGTCTTAACTTAGGGGGCGAGAATGAAGATTGCGGTTGCCGGGACGGGTTACGTTGGGCTGTCCAACGCCGTGTTGCTGGCCCAGAACAATACGGTGGTGGCGCTCGATATTGATGCCGACAAGGTAGAGAAAATCCAGCGTCGGATTTCCCCTATTGAAGACGAGATGATCCAGGATTATCTGGCAAACAAGCCGCTGGCGCTGACGGCAACCACGGATAAAGCCACCGCTTTCGAAGGGGCTGATTTTGTGGTGGTAGCGACCCCCACGGACTATGACCCCGAAACCCACTATTTTGACACTCGCTCTGTTGAAGCGGTGATCCGCGATGTGCAGGCGGTTAATCCTGATACCTGCATCATTATCAAGTCTACGGTGCCAGTGGGATATACGGCCTCTCTGCAGCAAACCTTTCCGTCTTCTCGGTTGCTGTTTTCACCGGAGTTTCTCCGTGAGGGCCGGGCCCTCTATGACAATCTCTATCCCTCCAGAATTGTGGTTGGCGGAGACTGCGATGCTGCACGTACCTTTGCGGGCTTACTCTCTGAAGGTGCGATTCGTGAAGATGTCCCTATGCTGTTCACGGATTCCACGGAGGCAGAGGCCATCAAGTTGTTTGCCAATACCTACCTGGCCATGCGGGTAGCCTACTTCAATGAGCTGGACAGCTACGCGGCCTCTCACGGGTTGGATACCCGGCAGATTATCGATGGGGTTTGTCTGGATCCACGTATTGGTGACCACTACAACAACCCCTCGTTCGGTTACGGCGGTTACTGTCTACCAAAGGATACCAAGCAGTTACTCGCCAATTACCGTGATGTGCCCAACAACCTGATTCAGGCGATTGTGGATGCGAACCGGACCCGTAAAGATTTTGTGGCCGAGGATATTCTCCGCCGTGCCCCGAAGAGAGTGGGGGTGTACCGCCTGGTAATGAAGGCGGGGTCGGATAACTTTCGGGCTTCGTCGATACAGGGTGTAATGAAACGCCTGAAAGCCAAGGGGGTTGAGGTTCTGGTGTACGAGCCGGCTTTGGCGGATGCAACCTTCTTCGGGTCCGAAGTCGTGCAGGATTTTGATCAGTTTGTTGGTGCGAGTGATGTCATCGTTGCCAACCGCATGGTAGATGAACTGGAGGCGGTGGCGGATAAGGTGTACACCCGTGATCTGTTCGGCAGTGATTAGTTGATACTTTATGCCTAGCCTTTTGAGAATGACTCCGCTGGCCGTCATTACTCTCGCTTTTGTTGGTGGAGCTTTGTTGCCCGGAGATATCCGCGAGGCGGTCAGCAAGAGCTTGTCACTAGGCAGTATTGCTGGGTACGCCCATGTATTTTTTTGTGCCTTGATCGCGTTGTTGCTGGGGGGGATCGGACGATCCCCCTTATCGGTCTTTGTCATGGTAATGACGTTAGGTGGATTGATTGAACTGATGCAACTGTGGATTCCGTATCGCTCTACCAGCTGGTGGGATGTGGTGGACAATGCACTTGGTGCGAGTCTGGGGTTGCTCGTGTTATGGCTCGGTAAACGGTGTTTAAGTAGAGGGAATGATGGTTAGAAAAGCGGTTATACCGGTGGCTGGGTTTGGCTCCAGGATGTTGCCGGCCTCAAAATCTATTCCCAAGGAGATGCTGCCCATTGTCGATCGCCCTGCCATTGAGTACGTGGTGAAGGAAGCCGTGAGGGCTGGTATCAAGGAAATCATTCTTGTGTCGCACTCAGCGAAAACCACTATTGAAGACTATTTTGATAGTCAGTTTGAGTTGGAGCAGCAGCTTGAGGCCAAGGGCAAGCATGCGCTGTTGGCTGAGGTGCGCGATATTCTGCCTGAGGATGTGAGTGTGATCTCCGTGCGCCAGCACCAGGCGTTGGGGCTGGGGCATGCGGTGGCGTGTGCCGCACCAGTGGTGGGCAATGAACCGTTTGCGGTGCTATTGGCTGATGTGCTGGTGGATTGTGATGGTCAGAAGGAAGACTTGGGAGCCATGGTGGAGCATTACCGCGCCAGTGGTGCGGCCCAGATAATGGTAAGAGAGGTGCCGGAGGAGCGCGTCGATCAATACGGTATTGTGGCGCTCGAAGGCAAGGTGCCAGCATCGGGTGAGTCTGCACCAATGACATCGGTAGTGGAAAAACCCGCAGTGGATGCGGCGCCATCATGCCTATCGGTAGTAGGTCGATATGTGCTTCCAGGCGACATTATGGGCATTCTGGCCAAAACGCCGCCGGGCGCAGGGAACGAAATTCAGCTTACCGATGCCATTGCAACCCTGATGCAACGCGCCCGGGTGGACGCATACGTTATGCGGGGGCGGACCTTTGACTGCGGCAATAAGGTCGGCTATTTGCAGGCCATTCTGCATTATGCCTCCCGTCACCCTCAGCTGGGTGAGAAGGCAAGGGAACTCATGGCGGCAGAACTGGCCGAATCTGCAGCAAATTGACAGTATTCGATCGAAAGGGAATTTAAACGCCGCCAGGAGAGAGACGCGTGTTGTCGTATCGGTTTGCACGCGATGGATGGTTCAACGGGTGAACAACCAAGGGATAGCATGCATATAACGGTTTATGGTGACACCTTGTGCGCTCAGGTAACGGCTACGGCCATGGCGCAGACGGGCCACCGTGTTAACTGGCGCGTTGTTGAGCCGGCATCACGTGAGCGGCTTGCCTGCGGGCGCCCCTTGTTCCGGGAGCAGGGGCTGGATCGCCTGTTTGCGGACCAGCTAGAGAGCGGCCGTCTGATCCCGGGTTTCTGGCAGGAGTTGCCCCAGACCGCACCGGACGCGGTTTTTTTGGCTTTTCCGCCAGGTGAGCAGGCCGCGGCAGAGGGCCTGGCAAGGCGCCTGGCCTCCTCCACGGGGTGCGGCGTGATAGTCAACCAGACCGTGGGGCCAGTAGGGGCTGCCGAGCAGTTGCGGGATATTATCAAGCAGATTGACCCGCGCGCTGTGCTGGTGGCTTTGCCGGATTTGATCCAGGAAGGGAATGCCTTCCAGACCTTTACCCGCCCGGACAGCATTCTGCTTGGCTGTGAAGAGGGAGAGGGGGAGTCCCTGGTTCGAGAGTTGCTGCGCCCCTTCAACCGTCGCAAGGACGTGATTCATGTCATGAGTCTGCGTGAGGCGGAATTTGCCAAACTCGCGATCAGCGGCATTCTGGCGACACGTATCAGCTATATGAACGATATGGCCTGTTTGTCTGAGTCGCTGGGGGTGGATATCGATGTTGTACGGGTGGCCATGGGGGCCGACCCGCGGATTGGCGAATCCTACTTGTACCCCGGTTGTGGATTTGGTGGTCCGGGCCTGAGCAGCAACGTTCTGGCGCTGGTAGACGCTTTGAATAAGCTGGCGGCTGAGCCTGGCTTGCTTGAGCGTGTGCTGCAAACCAATGAGCGACAGAAAGAGGTGCTTTTTCGCAAGTTCTGGCAGTTTCATCACGGGAATTTGGCAGGCAAAAAAGTGGCCTTGTGGGGCGTTGCGTTCAAGCCCGGCACCCACCGGGTCGATAATGCTCCGGCTTTGAAGGTCATTGAGGCGTTGTGGGCACAAGGGGTTGAGGTAACTGCCCATGACCCCAAGGCATTGCCGGATCTGCAAAACTGGGCCCAGGGCAGGGGCGAGCTGACACTGTGTGATGATCCCTATGATGCCGCTGAGGGTGCGGATGCGCTGATGTTGATTACTGAGTGGAAGCCCTACTGGAGCCCGGATTGGCAGCGCTTGAAGCGCAGGATGCGTGAACCGTTGATCCTGGATGGCCGCAATATTTACGAGCCGGCTTTTGTCAGGGAGCAAGGGCTGATCTATCGAGGAATAGGGCGTTAAACATGGTACCGGATCAGGACGTTCTTAGTATCAGTTCCCTTTGGTCGCAATTGACTCAGTGCGCTGCGCAGGAAAAAGCATTGCATCTTGCGGACTTGTTTGAGGCGGATGAGCAGCGTTTTGAGCGCTTCAACATTGATGCCTGCGGGCTATTGGCGGACTTTAGCAAGCAGCGCATGAGCGATGAGGCCCGCGATTTACTGGTGGCGCTGGCGGAAGAGCGTCAGCTTCGTCATTGGCTGGATGCCTTGTTTGATGGGGCTGAGGTAAATTGCACTGAGGGACGAGCGGCAAAGCACTGGTGTTTACGAGAGGAAGCAGGACATGCGCCACAGGTCCATGAGCAACTGGATGCCATGGAGAGAATGGTGGAGCGTATCCTTAAAGGTCACTGGCGTGGAGTTCTCGGGGATGCGATTACCGATGTGGTCAACGTTGGGGTAGGAGGGTCCGATCTTGGCCCTTTGATGGCGGCGTTTGCACTGCAATGCAGCCTCCCTCCCGAAGGTCAGGCGCGGCCCCGGATTCACTTTGCTTCGTCGATGGATGGCAGTCAGGTCTCGCAGGTTCTTCAGGAGCTAAACCCTCGCACTACGCTGTTTCTGGTCTCTTCCAAATCGTTTACGACAGTGGATACGTTGCATAACGCCAAGACTGCACGTCAGTGGCTTGCCCGAGGATTGGGCCTGGACTATGCAAGTGAATCGTTATTGCGATGCCATTTTATTGGCATCTCTGCCAATCCCCGGCGCATGGCAGAGTGGGGCATCATGCCAGCAAATCAACTGCAGTTCTGGGACTGGGTTGGTGGTCGCTATTCGTTGTGGTCTGCTATTGGCCTGCCTATCGCCTTAACGGTTGGGATGGACGGCTTTCGTGAGATGCTGGGCGGTGCCCATGCTATGGATCTGCATTGCCGTAGTATGCCCTGGCAAAAGAATCTTCCCGTGATGTTGGCTCTGGTGGATGTCTGGAATATCAATTTTCTGAAGATTCCTGCCCGCGCGGTGTTGCCCTACGATGGACGCCTGAAGCACCTGCCGGCCTACCTGGAACAGTTGGAGATGGAATCCAACGGCAAGAGCGTATCCCGGGCAGGTGAGCCACTGGACTACGATACCTGTCCGGTGATCTGGGGTGAGGTTGGCCCGAATGCCCAGCACGCCTTTTTTCAGCTGTTGCATCAGGGGACCCAGCCTATCGCCTGTGAGTTCCTGATGACCGCACGGCGCTATACAGAGGACATGCACTCCGATGCAGCGGTAGAGCTGGAAGGTCAGCATGCCCTTGCCAATGCGAACTGTCTGGCCCAATCACGTTTGCTGGCCCTGGGCGAGCGTGCACTGGACCCGAAAGTCGCCCTTCCTGCCTACAAGCGTTACCGTGGCAATCAACCCAGCACCACCCTGGTATTGGACGAGTTGTCGCCGGGGACCTTGGGTGCGTTGTTGGCAATGTATGAACATAAAGTGTTTGTGCAGGCGGTGATTTGGGGTATCAATCCCTTCGATCAGTGGGGGGTAGAGATGGGGAAGCTGATCGCTACTGATATGCTCGCGGTACTCACCGACCCGGATAACGCTGAAGGTCTGGATGCCTCGTCACAGGCGCTGGCCCGACACATTGCCCGGAAGCAAAAAAGCCGCGACTAGTCGGCAGCGTCAATATACTCAGCACCAGGCTAAAATTCGCCTGTAAGCATGGGGAGTTGCCCACACCCCGGCTTTTGCCTTACCGGTCTTGAGCGGGTTGGGTTGTGCGGCTTCCTTTCTGCGATACCAACTGATTTCACGTATCATGAGAGTCCCAAACTCTTTCCGTTCAGGAAGATCACCTATGAGTCATGCTGTGCCCGCCTCCATTTTTCGTGCCTATGATATCCGCGGCATCTATGGGGAAACCCTTTCAGACGAGATTGCCTTTCAGATCGGTCGAGCGATTGGTTCTGAGGTGCTGGCACAGGGGCAGACCGCGATCGCCGTCGGGCGTGATGGGCGCTTGTCCGGGCCTGCGCTGTTGCAGGCGCTGAGTGATGGTCTTCGGGCGGCGGGATGTGATGTGGTCAATGTTGGCATGGTGCCGACGCCGACCCTCTATTTTGCGACTTACCACATTGAGGGGCTTAACTCTGGGGTCATGCTGACCGGTAGCCACAATCCGGGTAACTATAACGGTTTCAAGATCGTGATTAACGGGGTCACCTTGTCCGGTGAGCGCATCACCGCCTTGCGCGAGCGTATTCTTGATGACGAGCTGGCTGAAGGGCAGGGAAAATATCGGGAACTGGAGATCCTGGAGAGCTATCAGCGGGCTTTTCTGGATAACCATTCCCTTGCCGCGCCAATGAAGGTAGTGGTGGATTGCGGTAACGGTATCACGGGGATCCAGGCTCCGGCCGTGCTGAGCGTCCTGGGCTGTGACGTGGTACCGCTGTTCAGCGAGATAGATGGTAGCTTCCCGAATCACCATCCTGATCCAGGTGACATGAAGAATCTGGTGGATCTGATAGATGCGGTCAAATCGGAGAAAGCGGATCTGGGGCTGGCGTTTGATGGGGACGGTGACCGGGTAGGGGTTGTGACACCTTCGGGCGAGGTGGTCTTTCCTGATATCTTGCTGATGGCTCTGGCGGAGGACATGGTAAGCCGGCACCCTGGGGCAAAGGTCATTTTTGACGTGAAGTGCACCGGCATTCTCTTCGAGGTGATTCGTCGAGCGGGTGGTGAGCCAGAGATGTGGCAGACCGGCCATTCACTGATCAAGGCGCGCATGAAGGAAACCGGCGCACTGCTGGCCGGGGAGATGAGCGGCCATATCTTCTTTGCCGAAGACTGGTACGGATTTGATGATGCGCTGGTGGCCGCTGCCCGGATTTTGGGCATTATCAGCCGTTCCGGCAACGATGCAGATGCTCTTTTCGCCAGCTATCCCTCACTGTGCACTACCCCGGAAATCAATATTGATGTGACGGAAGAAAGCAAGTTTGCGATTGTGGACTATCTGCAGACCCAGGCGGAATTTGGTGAGGGGGAGCGTAGGGTGATTGATGGCATCCGCATGGATTATGCCGATGGCTGGGGCCTGTGTCGGGCGTCCAATACTTCACCGAAGCTGGTGCTCCGGTTTGAGGCAGAAAACGACGAGGCGCTTGGCCGGATCCGTGCGCTTTTCGAGGACAATGTTGCCAAAGCCATGGCGGCAGTGGGTTGACACCCCCTGGGTGCCGGCCCGCAGCGTTCCTATCACTGTAGCGGTATGGAAAATCGCTTGCAGGTAAGCTCCTGCGTTAAGATTGTTGCTGTCTAGGACGAACCCCCGGAACAGGATGCCCCAATGAAAAAAGTGCTAGTGACCGGCGGAGCCGGCTATATCGGTTCTCATACCGTCCTGCTGCTGCTGGAAGCGGGATATGAGGTGGTGGTACTGGATAATCTTTCCAACAGCAGTGAGGAAAGCCTGCGGCGCGTGCAAACGCTGACAGGACGAGAGCTGACTTTTATCAAGGGTGACATTCGCGATGGAGAGTGCCTGGATACGCTGTTTTCCGACCACGACATCGCTTCGGTGATCCACTTTGCCGGTCTCAAGGCGGTGGGGGAATCGGTTGCTCAGCCGCTGCGCTACTATGATTGCAATGTTGTCGGGACGATCCGTTTGCTTGAGGCGATGGATCGTGCGGGTGTGCAGCGATTGGTATTCAGCTCTTCTGCCACGGTTTACGGTGACCCGGCCTCTGTTCCGATCCGAGAGGACTCGCCTCTGTGCGCCACCAACCCCTATGGGGCTACGAAGCTGCACATTGAGAATATGCTTCGCGATCTTTATCGCGCGGATAACCGCTGGGGGTTGGTATTACTTCGTTACTTCAACCCGGTAGGAGCTCATGAAAGCGGTAGGATTGGAGAAGACCCAGCCGGTATTCCCAATAACCTGATGCCATACATTGCCCAGGTCGCTGTAGGGAAGCGCGATAAACTCACTGTATTCGGTAGTGACTATCCAACCAAGGATGGAACCGGGGTTCGCGATTATATTCACGTTATGGATCTTGCTGCAGGGCATCTGGCCGCACTGGAGTTCCTGGAAGCCAATGGTGGACTGGAAACTGTGAATTTGGGAACAGGGAAAGGGTATAGCGTACTGGAAATGGTGTCAGCTTTCGAACAGGCTTCCGGCAAGGAAATAACCTACGAATTGTCGGAGCGGCGTCCTGGTGATGTCGCAATATGCTTTTCGGATCCTCAGAGGGCGAAAGAGCGACTTGGCTGGGAAGCGAAACATGGAATTGGCGATATGTGTCGAGATCATTGGGCTTGGCAAAGTGCTAACCCCAATGGTTATTGACCATGAGAATGGTATAGCAGGCCCGAGGCATAAAAATGGGTGAGAAAGTAGATTTTATGAAGTTCTTTGCGGTTGCACTTTTTGACCGGCTAAAACGAGTTGTTAAATTAGTCGTGCACGCAGGCAAGTTCTTTGTCGCTGGCAAGATAGAAAAACCCGATTATTTGATTGTTGAAGACGTTGGTGTGGCATACCTGGTAATGCCAAAAGCCGCTTGCACATCTATAAAACGTTCAATGGTTGTTGCTGCAGAGGGTGAGGAAGTCGCGAATAATGTCGAAAAACGACGGGCAGCAATAGCACGGTTGATGATAAGGGGAAAAGTGAAGGGTCTGGAAGACAAATACGTGTTTACCTACGTAAGAAACCCCTTTGCTCGCCTGGTTTCAGCGTATATTAACAAGTTTGAAGATATGGAAAAAATAAAACGAAGCGGCTTTCTGTATGATGAGTATCTTGGCGGGTACTTGAAGCTGTCAGATTCATTTGAGGAGTTTGTAAGAAAAATAGCAAAAATTCCTGACCGGGTCTGCGATCGCCATTTTATGAGTCAGAGCTATCTGGTGGACCATCTGGCTCCCCACAAACCACAAGATATCTTCAAGCTGGAAGAGATCAATGAAAGCTATCCTTCTTTGGTGGAGAGGTTCGGCTTTTCCAGTCTTGAGTTTGCCAACCGGTCTGCCAGTTACGACTATCGGGACTACTATAAAAATAAAGATATTCTGGATCTTGTCTTCAATCGTTACCGGGAAGATGTGGAGAGATTTGGCTATCAATCGGACTATCAGGCAATAAAGGAATATATGGCTAATTAATCTGGCTTTTA
Organism: Alcanivorax sp. P2S70; assembly: GCF_000475295.1. NCBI lineage: Bacteria > Pseudomonadati > Pseudomonadota > Gammaproteobacteria > Oceanospirillales > Alcanivoracaceae > Alcanivorax > Alcanivorax sp. P2S70. Next base: position 29,602 of record NZ_AXBZ01000016.1, on the reverse strand, counting down.
ACTGCGCCTTGCGGGTTGAATCACAGATAGCCGATGGCGAACTGGCTTCGGTGGGAATACGGAAATGCCTGATAAAGAGAATGTTAAAAAAAAGCGGGGAGGGCTGCTGTCCAAACTGTTAGGGATGGGTTTTTTCCGGATAGTTGCAATCCCGGTTAGCTTGATAACGAGCATCGTACTGGCCCGTAATCTGGGGGCTGAATCTTTTGGCCAGTACTCATTCATGATGACTCTGCTCGCCGTACTTGCTGTTCCTGTTACAGGTGGAGTCAGGTCTATTCTGACAAGAGAAGTTGCAATTGCAAGGCACGATGAAGACCTGGACAGGTTCAAGAGTGTTGCAAGGGCAGCGTTTGTCTGGGTGGTTTCATGTTCAGCATTGTTCTGCATGCTTGGGCTTCTGGCGATACAGCTGTCACTAATACCTGATGGTGAAAAATGGTCCTACCTCTGGATCGTTATTGTGATGCTTCCCTTAATGGGGCTGGGGGCGGTCAGGGACGGGCTATTGAAGGGAATGAAAGAACCTTTTTGGGTTGTGTTTCTTTCCCTTTTCCTGCATCCACTCTTTTTGCTTGCTATTGTCGCGCTGGTTTTCTGGTTTGGTGAGCTTACTGTTGCAAGTGGGCTGCTATCCCAAATGGTCGCGATGGTCCTGGTTTTGTTCTTGTCATGGTTTGTGCTGACAAGCAAAGAAAGTTTTTCTGGTGCCAGGCAAGGTGAGCGGTATGCAACGGGCAACTGGATAAGAATGTTGCTGCCCTTTTTCTTCATTAACCTGATAAAAGTCCTTGGAACCCATATGGCAATGTTGCTGCTTGGGTTTATGGATACTGACCAAGCCGTGGCTGCATTCCGGGTGGCTGAGCGAGGCGCGTATTTTGTCGGTATGGCATTGGTGTTAATAAATATTGTTATCCCGCCTTATATTGTCGAGGCATGGAGGAACCATGATCGACGTAAAGTAAAAAAAATCCTGTCACAGTCGGCTCTGAATGGTCTTCTGTTATCACTTCCCATTGCACTCGTGTTTATTGTGTTTGGCGAAAATATAGTGGGGATGGTTTTTGGTGATGACTTTAAAGAGATTTCTTATCTCCCTTTGGTAATATTGTCGATTGGGCAGCTGGTGAATGTTTTGTTTGGCGCGGCACTCATTTTGTTGGCAATGACAGGCTTTGAGCGCGATGTCGTCTGGTCGCAGTTGCTGGGGTTAATCGTAAGTGCGGGTATCGCTGTTGCCTTGATTCCACTGTGGGGTGCTTCTGGTGCCGCATTAGGTACAGTGGCTGGCCATTTTGTTGTTAATGTATTTGTTGCCTACTGCGTTATTAAACGGGTCAAGATTCGTCCCTCATTTTTATGAGGGGCGATTAAAAGAATAAGTGGAAGAGAGAAGGGATATGGGTGGGCTTTCAGTTGTTTTACCGGTGTTCAATGCAGAAAAATATCTGAGATCGTCTTTGGTGGCCCTTGTTGAGCAGTCTGAGCACCCGGATGAGTTGGTTATCGTTGATGACGGTAGTACAGATGACTCGCTAAAAATTATTGATGAATTTGTGTTTCCTTTTCCTGTGATAGTGCATTCACAGGAAAACCAGGGGCCTGGCCCGGCCAGGAACACGGGAATTGATCTTGCAACGCAAGATTATGTTTACTTCCTGGATTCTGATGACATGCTTGCGCCCGATGCTATTGAGCGCTTCAAGCAGGTATTTGAAGATGAGCCGGAGGTCGAGTGTGTTCTTATATCTGGTGATTTGTTTCTGGATGAGGGAAATATCGACCGCAGCTGTTTTCCCGATCACTCTCGTGGCCTGCCTGCCGGGAGGGCTGACAGAAAGAAAATCATTTCTTGCTTTTGTGAGCAAGGGCGCTGGACTGTCAATGCCTTTCTCTATGTGACTAAACGATCGATATGGAAAGAGAAGGGGTTGAAGTTTCATGAATATTTTCATGAAGATACGGAATTTTTTTATCGATTAATGCTTTCGGTAGATGAGTTTTTTGTGCTCGATGAGGTGCTCTATTTCAAAAGAGTCAGGCCATCATCGATCATGACTGGAGCAAAGAGCGATCAGCATCTAAAAGGGGCGGAAGTTCTCCTTGCGAGTCTGACCGAGAAAAAGAATAGTCTTTCAAGGTTGGAGAGGCGTTTTCTCTCTATCGCTTCAGCTTTGGCGGCAGTGAAATATGTTGCCATTTCAAAGGGGCTGAATGAAAAGATTGATTATCGGCTGATTTTTTCAAATTTTATTGCTTATCCGGATGTTCGTTACGTTTTAAAGCTCGCCGTCTTGTTTGTTCCAGGGGGTGGACGTGTCTGGGATTCTGCCAAGCGAATACCCGCATTAATTAAAACCAGGAATTAATATCTGGTTGTGTTTGGAAGAATAGTGTCAAATTAGGGGTTCCTGAATAAACCCTTGCATTCCCCGACGAGCATTAATGCCAGGGGTGGCCTGAAGCGTGCAGTGGTTCTGTCTTTTCTCAAAGAATAAGCATGCATTGAGTTAATCGAAGGGGCTTAACTATCTACTTTGTTGCTAACGGGTTTAGTTGGCAAATAATCAAGTGGTAATGAAATTTTAAACTTTTAAAGGAATATAGCGTGTCTTTTTATACGGATGTATTTGACGTGCGGGGGGAAAGCTACAATGCAGCAATGGATCGCTTTCCTGACGCCAGAGAAAAAGAAAGGGCGATTCTCATTGAAATGCTCGATCCGAGGCCTGGTGAGCTTATTCTCGATGCTCCGGCCGGCGGCGGGTATCTGGCGGATGGCCTTCATCGCTCGGGCTCTGCCCCGGTTTGCGTCGAGCCATCTGAAGATTTTGCCAAGCCTCTTGGTGGTCGATATGAGACCTATCATTCTGATATTTTTCTGATGCCCGATTTCGGGCGCCCACTCGACAAGGCTGGCAGTCTTGCGGGTTTGCATCATTTGGATCGAGAGCAAATTCTTGACTTTTTTAAAGGTTGCCACTCGGCGTTGAAAAGCGGTGGAGTAATCGCTGTTGCTGATGTGCTTGATGAAACCCCTGTGGCAACGTTTCTTAATGGCCCCGTTGACCAATGGACCTTGACGGGCCACGAAGGAGTGTTTTTTCGACGCGGAGATTTTACCTCTCTGCTTTCGGAGGCAGGCTTCGATAAAATTGAAGAGACATTTCGCGAATTCTATTGGACCTTTTCAACCTTTAATGACCTTGTTGGGTTTTGCCAGTCATTATTCGGGTTGGTGAAAGCAGACCAAAATGCGATTGCTTCTACGCTAACGGAGCTTTTGGGTGTTGATGAAGTCGAAGGCGGATTCGGACTTCGGTGGTCGCTTCTATACGCAAAAGCCGTGAAGTGAATCTGCAATGAAGATTTTCCTCTGGCGAATCGCCGTAAACGGCTTTTTCTGGCTTAGGCATCCTGTTCTAATCGCGTACTTTTATCGGCGAACAGGGTGCTTTCCTGATATTGCCTTCCCGCGGTCGATCAACGAAAAGTTTCTGTGGCGAAAGCTTGTTGATCGCAACCCCGGGTTTATTACGCTCTCAGATAAAATCGCGTGTAAGGCATGGGTGGCGAAACAGGTTCCCGAACTTAACATATCCCCCGTTCGCTGGGAGGGCTTATCCATTGATGCGTTGCCTGAGGAACTGATAAGCCGAGCCGGCGTTTTGAAGGCAAATCATGGTTGTGGAACTAATCTTCTTGTTGAAGAAGGGGGAATCTCACGAGCAGAAATTGAGAGGGTGGCAAGTGACTGGCTTTCTTATAACCATGGTTATGAACATGGTGAGTGGGCTTATTCCTGTGTGCCGCGTAAATATTTCTGGGAGGACTTGATAGCCGGAGTTTCCCGCGACCTTGATGAAGTCAAGATCTTTACCTTTGGTAAAGAAGTTAAACGAATTGTTCATATCTCAGGCCGCTTTAGTGAAATTCGGGCTAATGCATGGGAATATGACCCAAACGGTGAGCTGATAAGTAGCCCTGAACAGGCGACCGTAGCCGGTCAGGATCATAAGTTGACCTTGCCCGCTGGAATTGAAGAGGCTGTCACTATTGCCAGTCTGCTTGGCTCTCATTTTGATCATGTCAGAGTGGATCTGCTTTTTGATGGGACGCATTGGTGGTTGGGCGAAATTACGGTTTATAACCAGGCAGGTTATATGTATATCCCCTCGGCGTCTGATCCTGATTCCAGCCTCTCCAGATCATGGGATATCAGGAATGCCTATTTCTTCAATGGGCAACCCAAAGGGTTCATCGCTTCCTGCTATGCCAATGTGCTGAATCAGTTTCTGCTCAGGTAATCAACGCCTGATTATTCGCGATGTATTGGAGGCGAATTTGGAGTCGGGTATCGACAAAATAATGCCAGAGAATGCTAAAGGGATGTTCACGATTAAGTCTTTGGTGATTCATAAGGTAACTTTTCGCTTCTTGTTCAAGTATCTTTTGAAGCGTGCAGTCACCAAAATCGAAGACTGGTTTTTTCGCCCTGTCAGAATTACGGTTAATACGGTTTTTGTTGTTGGCTGTGGGCATAGTGGGACCACCCTGTTGGCAGCAAAGCTTGGAAGACATAACGATATTCTTTCCATCGGTAAAGAAAGCAATCTTTTCCTCCCGTACAAAAACTCCCTTTATATGTCTTCAAGAATTCTCGCCGAATGGCAGGATTTTGCACTCTCCGATAAAAAACAATGCGTATTAGAAAAAACACCGAAGCATCTTTACTGTGTGGATAGAATTAGCAAGGTTGTGCCAGACCATAAAATGGTTGCCATGATTCGAAATCCTCTGGACACGGTTTCATCCCTTAATAAGCGTTTCCATGATCTGGATTTATGCATTGATCGGTGGATAAACGATAATAATCAGGTGCTTGCATTGGCCGAGAAGGAGCAGGTTTTGGTCGTTCGGTTCGAGGATCTTACGATGTCGCCCGAGAAGGTCTTTGGTGAGGTTTGTCGTTTTGCCGGCCTGTCTTATGATCCTGCTATTCTCGATGCGGGAGAGACGGCCTATCTGGACAATGAAACCACTAGCTCGAATATGCGCGTCAGGTCCCGGCAGGTATCAAGAAAAATCACTCAAAATATTGATGGCTGGAAAGCGTCTTTGTCAGAAGATCAGGCTCGCTATGTCATTCAGCGTACCAGAGTCGTAGCGGAAAAGCTCGGTTATGCTTTACGCGATGAGCCCGGCGGGCCCTTGGGCTGAATTTTCTTGTCCGTAGTGTGTAACAGTCCGAGCTTGGTTGATAGCCCGGGTGCTTTAGTTCTCAGTATTCCCCTGATTGCATACTGAAAAAAATAGTAAGCACTTGTGAGCAGAGAGAGCCCTTCGATTTGTCTGTAGATCTTCCAGTTGTAGCTCGCACTGACTTTTTTGTTGCTTGATAAAGACTGGTCATGCACGAGATAGTCTGTCAGCGGGGTATTAATCCCCCTCGCTTCCGGAATTAATTTAAGGATGCGTAACCACAGCCCGTAATCTTGCCTTCTGCGGATATCCGGCATGTAGACTTTGCCAATAGCTTTAGAGTCATATATAGCCGTCGAGCATCCTATGTAGTTTGTTTTTAACAATTCCCGATAGTTTATCTTTTTGGGGACACCAACCCAATTGATGAGCGCCCCTTCAGGGGTTGATCTGCTATAGGCGGTATAGGAAAGCGGGCACTGTTGTTCGATCATCCATTTGATTTGTGTGCTCAGTTTTTCTGTTTCCCATTGATCGTCAGCATCAATAAATGCAATGAACTGTCCTGTTGCGTGCTCGATTCCATGGTTTCTCGCCTTGGCTGCGCCGCCGTTGTTCGCAAGCTGTAATACCTTGATACGGCTGTCAGTCCTTGCCAGTTTCTGTGCCACATCATAGGTGTTGTCAGTGGAGCGATCGTCTATAAGCAGCAGCTCCCATTCCTGGAAAGATTGGGCCAGAACGGAGTCGACGGTTTTTTTAAGCGTGTGTTCTGCATTAAAGCAGGGGGTGATGATGCTCACTGTGGGTGCCGTAACGGAAAGGGAGGCTTCAGCGAAATCGTTATGTTGCTTCATCGTTTATTATCTCGGATCCCGTTCGTGATTGATTGGCCATGGACCAGAGAGCTTAGAACCCACAGCATGCCGATGGGTGAGCGGTTATAGTAAGAGGCTCTTGCACCCCACCAAATGGCAAGTGTAATGCCGGTGATACCCCCGACATGCCTTGCAATAATTCCTTTTGATCTCACCAATGCTTGATTTTTCCAGCTATTGCCGGGTTTTCGTTCTTCGAGCAGGCAAGGGTGACTGATGATCGGGCGGTTCAGGTGTTGAAAAATGAGCCCTGACGCAAGCGCGTCCAGCAAGAACAGGTTTTCTTCTCCAGAGGGAAATGCGGTACCCAAGCCAATTTGTGTATTGAACTTGATTCCAGCATCCTGGATTTTCTGCCTTGGGGCAATGATTTCGATAGAGCTTGTTCTAAGTGCACCAACCTTTCCCTCTCTGTTTCGAGAGTAGTCTTTATAAAGGTTGTCGCAATCAGAGCATTTTATCTGGCCAATATGAACGGCGGAGTGGTTCCCAAGCTGTCGAAGTAGCCAGTTAAGGTCCTGGTTATCGATCGCCACATCATCGTCAAGAAACCAGACAAAGTCGCCTTTGGAAATTTCAAGAGCAGCATTTCGACTATGGCTGAGACCCAGGGTATCAAGATATTCGATCCGTACCGTACCTGAATCTGTTCCGTTTTCTGCCTCTGAGGCGCCCCCTTGAACCAGAATAAGCATCTCTACCGAATCGCACGGCGTAAGCTTATCAAATACTGTAAGTGCGGCGTCTAGCCTGGATGTAAGGGTGCTTATAGCAAGCGTTAACTTGGTGTGGCTCATCGTGCCCTCGCCATCATCAACTTCAATAACCGGATATGCTTTGCCAGGCTGGGTACGTTTTGGTCCAGGTAGAGACTGACTGCGGGTTTCCAGTTTTTTGTTGAAATGACGGAAAACAGCTCCCACAGGGGGATCTTTTTACCAGAGTGCTGCATTTCCAGTAGCTTTAAGGATTTTTTGTGTTCTTTGTTCATTAATGCGGCATGCTTTTGTCTGAATAACTGCAGGCCCCTTTCTTTTTTTTGCGAGCTGCTCGAGATCCGGTTTTCGTGCTCGGTATGAGTGATGTAGCTTGGCAGATCTATTTTCAGAATCGGTCCGTAGTCACATGAGAGGCGTAGCCATGCATCGTAATCCTGAAATGCCGGCAGGTTTTCATCAAAGCCTCCGATGCTCTTGAGCCTTTCGGTCAGCGTGAAAACCTGGTTACCAATCTTGTTGTAATGGAGCTGATCTTCTGTGTGAAAGACTCCTCGGTCAGCATTCCTTAAAACACGATCATTGTTACCCAGTTGTACAAAGGTGGTTGTAGATACAGCCGCATATTTTTCATGATCAAATGCTTCCAGCATTTGTTCAATTCGATTTGGCAGGAATTCATCATCATCATCCAGCCCGGTAATAAAGAGCCCCTTTGCATTCATGATGGCTGTATTTCTTGCTCCACATGCCCCTTTTTGATGTCTGTTTGTTAACAGGGTGAACCCTTTCTGGCAGGACAGCTGCTCTAGTTTTTTCTGATGGATGGATTCGGAGCTATCGTCCACTACCAGGATTTCAAGGTTGTCATAACCTTGGCTAAGCACCGAGTCTACGGCGCGCTCAAGCATCTCGGGCCGGTTGTATGTCGGTATGTAGACTGTTACCAGCGGCCAATTCATGCGAGTGCTCATATCGCTCCGAACCCTGTGAAAATTGTTCTTAATGTGCGAATAACAATTAAGAAATCCAGTCCAGGCGAGAGATGCTTGATGTAATAGAAATCGTGCTCGACTTTTTCTTTTGTACTTTCGGTGTCTGCTGCGTAGCCATGATTTACTTGTGCCCAACCGGTAATTCCAGGGCGGACGATATGGCGATAGCTATAGTAGGGGACTTCGTTCTCAAACTGTTCGACAAATCCGGGTTGTTCCGGTCTTGGGCCAATCAGGCTCATGTCGCCTTTGAAGACATTCAGAAACTGCGGTAGTTCATCAATGCGAAACTTGCGTATGAAGGCCCCCAGGCGGGTAATTCGATGCGCGTCCTGATCGGCAAACTGTGGCGCTGCGTTGTCTTCCTCGAGCGGGCGCATTGACCGGAACTTGTACATGCGGAAGACGGTGTTCCCCTTTCCGATTCGTTGCTGTACAAAAATAGCCGCTCCGGGTGAATCAAGCCGAATCAGAAGGGCGACCACAATACACACAGGGATTAGCAGTGGCGCCACCGCAAGAGTTGCCGCGATATCGAAGGCTCTCTTGGCTGCAAGATAGACCGGCTGCGGTTGCAGGTTGGCGAGATCTGTACTTTGCAGCGTGGCGAGATTGACTTTGCCATCGAGTGTTTCTGTTACCTTGCGGGCATTGAAAACCGGTATGCCGGAAATGTTGCAGTGGCTGATAAAGCGTATCCAGTCGCTCCCAAGTTCTGCGTCCATGTCCACCACAATCCCATCAAAGCGGGTTTCGCCAAGTTCGGGCTTTTCAAGTGTCCTGAACTCGAGATTTTTGGCATTTCGGGGCAGTAAGTTTTCAATGGCCGGGGAGGGGACGATAGCGACTTTGAGCTTTCGGAATCGCCTGCTGATGAGTACGCCAAGCAGTTGAACGGCAATTAAAAGAGTACAGCCAATAATCAACGAACTGCGCGCGTAACCAATACGGACTAAAAGAACTACCATCATCGCCAGTGAGATGGCGAGCAGGCTGGTGCCAAGTATGTGGGAAAGCGCTTTGCCGCCCGCAAACTTGGCGATGTTCTTGCTCAGATATACGCTGATGACGTAGATAACGGATAGCAGTACCAGGGTGATGGATTGGTTGCTGTTTTGCACCCAGGTTTGATAGCTGAGAAATTGTGCGCCGAGAACGATGCTTGTGAGTCCCCAAAAATGTCCAATCAATGGGTTTAGCAGAATTCGCTCATACCACCGATTATGACGGGACGGGGAAATGGTAATCGGACCCTTGTGCATGTTCAGTTCGTTCCGGCTCGAAAGTGTCAAAGCCTGTCTCCATATGATGGATAGCCTCAGGCGGTGGGGGATTCTACCATGATGGCAACCATCCTCAATTCGATGCTATTCCGGACGGCGTAATTTATCCTGTGAGCGGGGATGGCTACACCGCGAGTCTTTTATCGATATGTGATGCGCTAATGTGCTGGCAGGTTTGTGTCTTCGGGGTGGGTGACAACGGCGGCCCGGTATAGTCTTGTGTCTGTGTCGTGGTGGGTAGTTGCTCACGATGGACAGAAAAGCCGCCAATCATTGGGCAAAGAAAAAGGGCCTACCCGATGGGTAGGCCCTTTCTATTTGGCTCCGCCTGCTGGGCTCGAACCAGCGACCCAATGATTAACAGTCATTTGCTCTACCAACTGAGCTAAGGCGGAATGTCTTGAGGCGCGTATATTAGTGACGCGCCCCGGGGTCGTCAACACCCCGGGGGTGCGTTTGTTGCTTATTTAGCCAGTGCCTTCTCAATTCGGCTGATGGCTTCCTTCAGGGTGTCCATGCCAACGGCAAAAGACAGGCGCATGCAGCCGGGGGCGCCGAAGGCGGAACCGGGTACCAGTGCCACTTCTGCGGTCTCCAGCAGCAGGGCGGCCAGATCGGTATCGGTTTCGATGCCGTCCATGTTGGCGATTGCCTCAGAGAAGTCCGGGAACGCATAGAAGGTGCCGTCGCCCTGGGCGCATTTCACGCCGGGCAGGGCATCCAGTGCTGCGGTCAGGTAGTCATGGCGCTCCTTGAATGCCTTGACCATCTCGTCGACACAGCCTTGGTCGCCAGCCAGCGCGGCTTCTGCGGCGGCCTGACTGATGGAGGCCGGGTTGGAGGTGGACTGGGACTGCACTTTCTTCATGGCCGCAATCAGTTTCTGCGGGCCAGCGGCATAGCCGATGCGCCAGCCGGTCATGGAGTAGGCCTTGGAGACCCCATTCATGACTACGGTGCGGTCGTACAGCTCCGGGGTGGCGTTGACGATGTTCACGAACGGCTTGCCGGTCCACAGGATGTGCTCGTACATGTCGTCGGTGGCGACGATGATGTCCGGATGTTTCTTCAGCACGTCACCCAGGGCAGCCAGCTCTTCGATGGAATAGGCCATGCCGGAGGGGTTGGAGGGGCTGTTGATCACGAACAGGCGGGTTTTCGGGGTGATCGCAGCTTCCAGTTGCTCCGGGGTGATCTTGAAGCGACTGTTTACGTCGGTTTCGATGATTTTCGGTACGCCGCCAGCGACCAGCACCATGTCCGGGTAGCTGACCCAGTAAGGGGCGGGGATGATGGCTTCGTCACCGTCGTTCAGCAGGGCCAGAGCCATGTTGAAGAAGGACTGCTTGCCACCGCTGGAGACCAGAATCTGGTTGGCTTCATAGTCCAGGCCGTTATCGCGCTTGTACTTGTCGATAATGGCTTTTTTCAGACCGGGAGTGCCGTCGACCGGGGTGTATTTGGTCTTGCCGGCGTTAATCGCTTCAATAGCGGCCTGCTTGATATGTTCCGGGGTATCGAAATCCGGCTCACCGGCACCCAGCCCAATAATGTCTTTGCCCTGAGCGCGCAGCTCACCGGCTTTTGCGGTGATGGCTAGGGTGGGAGAGGGCTTGATGCGTTGTACGCGGTCGGAAAGGCTGATATCGGACATGCACTCCTCGTTCGTCTGAGTAGTCGCTCGGCGGCGCTTTTGACGCAGCGTCGGACGTAGAAAGGGGCGTGCATTTTACCGGACTTGGTAGCTAATGTCCCGTATTTCCTGTGGGGGCGGGGAGGCTTCGCGGTCGAACGACCGCTCCCACGTCGGGCAGGAGGTGTTTTCTGTGGGGGCGGTCGTTCGACCGCGATTGACTGGCTCATCAGAATCATCGAGGTGCCGCTGCCCCCGCAGAGGGGTTGCTGTCATCACGCCTTTGCCATGCCAGCTCTGCTACACTAGGTGCCGATTTTGCCACTGTGATTTTGCTGCCCTCCGGGCGGCGGCCATCAGGAAGCCCTCATGTCTGAAAGCCTGTTCAAGCTCCATTCCGATTACCAGCCTGCGGGCGATCAGCCCACTGCGATTGCCCAGCTGATCGAGGGGATCAACAATGGTTTGGGGCATCAGACCCTGCTGGGGGTAACCGGGTCGGGCAAGACGTTCACCATGGCCAATGTGATCCAGCAGACCGGGCGTCCGACGATCATCATGGCACCCAACAAGACGCTGGCGGCGCAGTTGTACGGGGAGTTCAAGGAGTTCTTCCCGGAAAACGCAGTGGAGTATTTCGTCTCGTACTACGATTACTACCAGCCGGAAGCCTATGTGCCGAGCTCCGATACCTTTATCGAGAAAGATGCGTCGGTGAACGAGCAGATTGAGCAAATGCGACTGTCGGCCACCAAGGCGATTCTGGAGCGACAGGACACCATCATCGTGGCCACGGTATCAGCCATTTATGGTCTGGGTGATCCGGCCAGCTACCACGCGATGGTATTGCACCTGGTGCGTGGCGACAGCATCGATCAGCGTGATCTGCTGCGCCGTCTGGCGGAGCTGCAGTACACCCGCAACGAAATGGATTTTCGCCGGGCCACGTATCGAGTGCGCGGCGATGTGATCGATATCTTTCCGGCGGAAGAAGAAAAGGAAGCGGTGCGCATCGAGTTGTTCGACGATGAGGTGGAGTCCATCAGCATTTTCGATCCGCTCACCGGCGAGGTGATCAAGCGGGTCAGTCGCATCACGGTGTACCCCAAGAGCCACTACGTCACCCCACGGGAGGTGGTGTTGAAAGCGGTGGACATGATCAAGGAAGAGCTGGATGAGCGGCTCAAGGAATTGAAAGAGCAAAACAAGCTGGTGGAAGCCCAGCGACTGGAGCAGCGCACCCGGTTCGATATCGAAATGCTGCAGGAACTGGGTTACTGCAACGGGGTGGAAAACTATTCCCGTTTGTTTTCCGGTCGCGCCCCTGGCGAAGCGCCGCCGACCCTGTTCGATTATCTGCCCGAGAATGCGCTGCTGATTGCGGACGAGTCCCATGTGACCATCCCGCAGTTGGGAGCCATGTATAAAGGTGACCGCTCCCGAAAGGAAACGCTGGTCAACTTCGGCTTCCGGCTGCCTTCCGCCATGGATAACCGTCCGTTGAAATTCGAGGAGTGGGAGCAGCTGGCCCCCCAGATGGTGTTTGTGTCGGCGACCCCTGGCCCCTATGAGGAGAAGTACGCGGGCCAGGTGGTGGAACAGGTGGTGCGCCCCACCGGCCTGGTGGACCCACAAATCGAGATTCGCCCGGCTACCACCCAGGTGGACGACTTGCTGGGGGAGGCCAAAGAGGCCATCGAGAAGGGCGAGCGGGTGTTGGTGACCACGCTCACCAAGCGCATGGCAGAGGACCTGACCGAGTACCTGGGCGAGCATGGGATCAGTGTGCGTTATCTGCACTCCGACATTGATACCGTGGAGCGGGTAGAAATTATCCGTGACCTGCGGCTGGGCAAGTTCGACGTGTTGGTGGGGATCAACCTGTTGCGAGAAGGCCTGGATATGCCGGAAGTTGCGCTGGTGGCGATTCTGGATGCCGACAAGGAAGGTTTCCTGCGGGCCGAGCGCTCGCTGATCCAGACGATTGGCCGTGCTGCGCGGAATGTGAAGGGACGCGCCATTCTTTATGCCGACAAGATGACCGGCTCCATGGAGCGGGCCATCGACGAAACCAACCGTCGCCGGGAGAAGCAGGAAGCCTTTAACAAGGCGAATGGCATCACCCCGCAGGCCCTCAACAAGAAAGTCCGTGACATCATGGACGACAGTGGCGGCAGCCAGTTTGACCGCAAGGCGGGCAAGGGCCCGCAGAAGAAAGTGGCCGAGCCAACCTCACCCTACGAGTCCATGTCACCCGCTCAGCTGGCCAAGGAAATCGAAAAGCTGGAAGCGAAGATGATGGCGCACGCCAAGAACCTGGAATTCGAAGATGCGGCGGCGACAAGGGATCAGATTCATCAGCTGCGTGAGTTAGGTTTTATGCGCTAGAGAGCAGTTAACAGTGAATAGTTAACAGTGAACAGTGCGCGTTAAGCTTTTTAGGTTCCTGGAACCATGAGGCCGCGCCCATGGGTTGGGCGCGGCCTCATTGCTTGAAGACAAAAACAAACGCGGCTCGCGCCGCTGTTAACTGTTAACTGTTCCTTGTTCACTCAGCTGCTCCACCCAAATCAGCGTCCCCGCAATTACCGCCACCGGCATGATGAACAGGTTAACCAGCGGGATCATGGTAAGCGCCATGACCACGGCGCCGAAGGTGAGTACCAGCCAACGTCGGGTTTTCAGTCGCTCGAGCATTACCTCGAAGGGGACCTGGCGGTTATCGGCGCCGAAATCGATGTACTGCATGCCCAGCAGCCAGCCGGACCACAGGAACCAGATGGCGGAGGCGAACACGTTGATGACCGGGATGAAGTAAATGACCCCGACCACCAGCAGAACCAGCAGGGCACGCCACAGCCAGTACCAGGTTTTGCGCAGTTCGCGCTTGAAGGTCCGCACGATCATGGCGGGGATGGATTCTTCCGGCATGGGGTGACCGGTCACCTGGAAATCCACTTTTTCCGCCAGGAACCCCATGAACGGTGCCGCGATCAGCTGCACGCCGATGGAGAAGATGCTGGCGAACAGCGCCAATAACAGGATCCACACCAGGATGATGGCGGCATCGAGGATGAAGTCGATGGCACCGTTCAGGAAGCTCCAGGTGCCGGTGAGGGCCCAGTCGGCGGTGCTGGCGGTGATCCAGCCGGCAATCCAGCTGCCGCTGGCCCAATACAGGCCACCGAACACCAGGATGTTGAAAATCAGCGGCACAATGACATACGGCCGCAGTTCCCGGGTGCGGGCCAGCTGCAGGCTGCGTTTGAGGTAGCTGATGGCGTCGGCAATCTGGGACACAGGCAATCCTTGGGTAAGAGCAGCTGCGAGCTTGGAGCTGTCGGCTGCGAGGAAAAGACAGGTTGTGGAAATGGTACCTGTCGCGTCCCCTGCTGCACAGGGTGGGGGAAAGCGGCAAGCTGCCAGGAAAGGCACCATCCTTTCCTGTGGGAGCGGTCGTTCGACCGCGATTGGCGAAGCATCAGCTTTTCGGTGGAATCACTGCTAGGCCTGGCCGCTGCTCAATCATCAAATTCGGTAAAAGCTGACCGACCTTGGGCATGCAGTGTGCTGAGTAAGGCGTGTAGCGGCCTTTATCGGTATCTCGCCTGATGAATTCACTGCCGGTTGTCGCTAGACTTAGCCCTTTTGACAGGCTGTTAAAAAGCCCGTTGCGTACTCAGTCTTTCAGGCTGGTTCGCCCCCTCTATGGGCCAAAAGGTCAAGAGGGGCGCGCTTTTGAAGGTGTATGTCCATCCATCAAGAAAGCGCAACAACGAGTGCGGGCCAGCCTGGAAGACCCGTAGGGCGCGGCCTGAAGGGCGCATCTGCTGCGCTTTGCCGCTAGGAAAGGGAACGACCATGTCCGTCGCGACAAAACACAACAGCTGCACCCTTCAGGCCACGCTGAGCATGCAAGGGGCTTTTCAACAGCCTGTTATGCCCACGGTGCGCCGTTACGGCTTAAGGGGGCGGCGAAACACAGATTTTCGCCCATTATTTGGCCTGCTGGCCCGAGTTAAGCAGACACTATGCGACTGAAATCCATAAAACTGGCCGGGTTCAAGTCCTTTGTGGACCCTACCACCACCAATTTCCCGGAAAATCTCACCGCTGTGGTGGGGCCCAACGGGTGTGGGAAGTCCAATATCATTGATGCGGTTCGCTGGGTGATGGGGGAATCCTCCGCCAAGCACTTGCGCGGCGAGTCCATGGCCGACGTGATTTTCAACGGCTCCAACGCCCGCAAACCGGTGGCCCAGGCCTCTATCGAGCTGATCTTCGATAACTCCGATGCCACCGTCACCGGTGAATACGGCAAGTTCAACGAGATTTCCGTCAAGCGCCAGGTGACCCGGGATGGCCAATCCAATTATTTCCTGAATGGCACCAAATGCCGTCGCAAGGACATTGCCGATATCTTCTTGGGTACGGGCCTGGGGCCGCGCAGTTACGCGATTATCGAGCAGGGCATGATTTCCCGCCTGATCGAGGCGAAACCGGAAGAGCTGCGGGTTTACATCGAAGAAGCCGCCGGGATCTCCAAGTACAAGGCGCGTCGTCGTGAGACGGAAAACCGCATCCGCCGTACTCGCGAGAACCTGGAGCGCCTGACCGACATCCGCGAAGAACTGGAGCGCCAGCTGGAGCGCTTGAGCCGTCAGGCCAATGCGGCGGAAAAGTACAAGCAATACAAGGAAGAAGAGCGTCTCAAGGGCGCTCAGCTCAAGGCATTGCGCTGGAAAGGCCTGGATACCCAGGTGCAGCAGCTTGACCATGTGATTGGCGAGCTGGACGTCTCCATCGAAGCCAAGGTGGCGGAGCAGCGCCATGTGGATGCCGAGGTGGAGCGGCTCCGAGAGCAGCACCACGAGGTGCAGGAGCGGTTTAACGAAGTGCAGCAGCACTTCTACGCCCTGGGTGCCGAGGTGGCGCGGCTGGAGCAGAACATCCAGAACCAGCGCGAGCGCAAGCAGCAGCTCTATGAAGAGCTGGATCAGATCAATGCCAGCTTCCGGGAGTCCGACGAGCACCTGACGATGGACACGGAAAAAGTGGCCGAGCTGGATGCCATTCTGGCCGAGCGTGAGCCCGAGCTGGAAATGATCAGCGAGCAGCAGGAGGTCTCCAGTGAGGCGCTGGCGCTGGCCGAAGAGGCCATGCAGAACTGGCAGCAGGCATGGGAAGAATTCAACGGCAAATCTGGCGAATCGCGCCGGCAGGCCGAGGTAGAACAGTCCCGCATCCAGCATCTGGAGAAATCCCAGGAGCGCCTGCAGGACCGCATTGAGCGGCTCAAGAAAGAGCAGGAGTCTCTGGACGCCGGCCCGCTGGCGCAGGAAATGCGTCAGCTGGAAGAGCAGGTGGAGCAGTTCCGTGCCCAGACCGAGGAAAGCGAGCTGCGCAGTGAGAGCCTGCAGGAAGAGATTAACCAGATGCGCCGCGAAAACGGCGATCGGGGCCGCCAGCTGGAAGAGGCCCGCGAGAAGCTGCAGGCGCTGAAAGGCCGTCGCACCTCGCTGGAAGCCTTGCAGAAAGCGGCCATGGGCGATGACGGAGCGGTCAGTGACTGGCTCAATCGCCACGAGCTCGACGCCGAGCCGCGGTTGGCAGATCAGGTCCAGGTGGCGGAAGGTTGGGAGAAGGCCCTCGAAGCGGTGCTTGGCGACGCCCTGCAGGCCGTGGCGGTCAACGGGCTGGATCAGGTCAGCGATTGGCTGGGCGATCTGGATCATGGTCGTCTTGCGTTGGTGAGCCCAGCCGGTGTCAAAGGCGAGGGCAGTGCGGGCGACTTGCTCCGTGACAAGGTTGACGGTCAGGTCCCGGAAGGGCTGCTGGCCGGGGTGTATGTGGCCGATAACCTGGATGCAGCCCTCACCCTGCGCGGGCAGCTGGCGGCGCACGAGTCGGTGGTGACCCGTGACGGTATCTGGCTCGGGCCGGACTGGCTGAAAGTGGCCAAAGAGGAAGACCAGGAAGCCGGCATTCTGGAGCGACGCCGCGAACTGGAAAGCCTGGAAGATGAGATTGAGACCCTGCAGGTCACCGTGGATGAGCTCAAGGAGCAGCTGGAAAGCACCCGTGAGCAAATCGGTGAGCTGGAGGAAGAGCGTGAGGACGTTCAGCGCCAGGCGGCGCGCCTGAACCGCGATCTGGGCGAGATCAATGCCCAGGTCAGTGCCCGTCAGGTGCGTCTGGAGCAGATCACCATGCGCCGTGAGCGCCTTGGCAAGGAAATGGACGAAGCCAACGAGCAGCTCGAGCAGGAACAGGAACAGATGAAAGAGGGCCGGGCGGTGCTGGCGGAAGCGCTGGACGCCATGGAGGCGGACAGTGGCCAGCGCGAAGCGCTGTTGTCACGCCGTGACGAACTGCGTCTGAAGCTCGACGAGGCCCGCCAGAAGGCCCGTCATGACCGGGATCAATCCCACCAGGTCGCTATGGAAGTGCAGGGGGCCAAGACTCAGGCCGATTCCCTGCGCCAGAACCTGTCTCGCCTGGAAGCGCAGGTGCAGGCCATGGCCGAGCGCAAGGCCCTGCTGGAAGAGCAGACCCGGGAGGGCGACGACCCGGGCGCCGAGCTGCAGCAACAGCTGGAAGAAAAGCTGGCAGTGCGCCTGGAGGCAGAGCACAAGCTCACCGAAGCCCGCCGTGAGCTGGAAACCGTGGACCACGAGATGCGCAATCTGGAAGGCCAGCGTGGGCAGTACGAGCGCCAGGCCCAGGAAATCCGCAGCACCATGGACCAGAAGCGCATGCAGTGGCAGGATCTGAGCACCCGTCGCCAGACGGTGGCGGAGCAGCTGTCCGAGCAGAACTTCGACCTGAAGACGATTCTCGACAACCTGCCCGAGGAAGCCAACGAACAGGAGTGGGCGCAGGAGATGGACCTGATCGGGCAGCGCATTTCCCGTTTGGGCCAGATTAACCTGGCGGCCATTGATGAGTATCAGCAGCAGTCTGAGCGCAAGAACTACCTGGACAGCCAGAATGACGATCTGGAAGACGCCCTCAAGACCCTGGAAAACGCCATTCGCAAGATCGACCGCGAAACCCGGGCGCGCTTCAAGGAGTACTTCGACCGGATCAACCGCGGCTTGCAGGAGCTGTTCCCGAAGGTATTCGGCGGCGGCCATGCCTACCTGGAACTGACCGGCGAAGACCTGCTGGATACCGGGGTGGCGATCATGGCGCGGCCGCCCGGCAAGCGGAACAGCACGATTCACCTGTTGTCCGGTGGTGAGAAGGCGCTCACCGCATTGTCACTGGTGTTCAGTATCTTCCAGCTCAACCCGGCACCGTTCTGTCTGCTGGATGAGGTAGATGCCCCGCTGGATGACGCCAACGTGGGCCGTTTCTGTAACCTGGTGTCGGAAATGTCTGCAAAAGTCCAATTCATCTACATCACACACAACAAGATTGCGATGGAGATGGCTGCTACCCTGATGGGGGTGACCATGCACGAGCCTGGGGTCTCCCGTCTGGTATCGGTGGATGTGGAAGAAGCTGCCGAAATGGCAGCCATGTGAGGAATACGTGTCGCCTTCGGGCGACATAATCAGCGTAAGCAAGGAAGACGAGGCAATGGGCCTGAACCTGGAAACACTGATTGGCATTCTGGTAATTCTGATTCTGCTGATTCTCGCCGACGGCGTGCGGCGCATGATTCGTGAGCGGCATGGCCGGTTGCGCATGCGTATCGACCCCCGTTACCGGGATGCGCAGGAGGAAGAGCAGGACGGTTATAACCCGGAGGTGATAGGTACTGCCCGGGTTGTGCGTGAGGCTATCAAGCAGGACAGTATTTTTCCGCAGGACACGGCCGAGCAGGAAGCAACCCCGCCCACGGTCATGGAACCGGATGAAGCGGTTAGCGAGGCCCGTGCCGCCGAGCAGCAAAGCCTGTTCGCCGGCGATGAACCGGCAGAGCCCGAGGTTGTGCAGGAGCCGGCCTACGAGGCCGCCCCTGAGCCTGAGCCCGTGCCAGAGCCCACCCCGGAACCTGAACCGGCTCCGGCGCCGAAGGCCCAGAAGCCGGCAGCACGCAAGCCCGAGGCCCCCCGTGAACCCCAGCCCGTGCTGGAAGTGATCGTGGTGCACCTGATTGCCCGTCGTGGCGCGCCCTTTGACGGCGGTGAGTTGCTGCGGATGTTGCTGGAGTCCGGTCTGCGCTATGGTCAGATGAATATCTTCCATCGCCATGTCAGTGTGGATGGCCGTGATCAATTGCAGTTTTCCATGGCCAATGCGGTGGAGCCGGGTACCTTCGACCTGGATACCATGGAAGAAAAAACCTTTGCCGGGGTTACCTTTTTCATGAAGCTGCCAGGCCCGACCGATGCCATCGGTTCGCTGGATCGCATGTTGTCCATCTGCCAACGCCTGGCCACGGAACTGGACGGCGAACTGAAGGACGAACAACACAGCGTGCTGACCCCGCAGATGATGGAACACCTGCGTCAGAAGGTGCAGGAATTCGAGCGTCGCCAGCGGGTGCCGAGCGCGTAACAGCCGCTGTGAGCTACGAGCTGTCAGCTATGAGTAAAATCAAAACCGTAGGGCGGAAATTGCTATTGGCAATCTCCGCCGTTTTTTTGGCGAAGATCGGCCGTCGCCGATTTCTGCCCTACGGGCGAATCGCTGTTAACTATTCACTATTAACTGTTCACTGCCTTTAACGTGCCCAATAACAACGACCTTTCCCAACAAGCCCAATCCCTTCGCGACCAGCTCAACGACTGGTCCTACCGTTACTACGTTCTCGACGATCCGGCGGTGCCGGATGCGGAATATGACCGCCTGTATCGTGAATTGAAGGCGTTGGAAGACGCACATCCGGAACTGATAACGGGGGATTCGCCGACCCAGCGGGTGGGTGATGTGCCGCTGGATGCCTTTGATCAGGTTCAGCATGAAGTGCCCATGCTCAGCCTCGACAATGTGTTTGACGACGACGAACTGCGGGCGTTTGATCAGCGGGTACGTGAACGCCTGGATGTTGATGGCGAGGTGGCTTATGTCGCCGAACCCAAGCTGGATGGTCTGGCCATTTCCCTGCTCTATGAAAACGGTGAACTGGTGCGAGCCGCCACCCGTGGTGACGGTCAGACCGGCGAGAACATTACTACCAATGCGCGCACTATTCGTTCAGTGCCACTGACGTTGCGTGGAGAGAAACTGCCTGAGCGGCTGGAAGTGCGCGGCGAGGTGGTGATGCCCCATGCCGGCTTTGCCAAATTAAATGAGCGCCAGGAAGCCGCCGGGCAGAAGGTCTTCGCCAACCCGCGTAATGCGGCGGCAGGGAGTCTGCGTCAGCTGGATTCTCGCATCACTGCCGATCGTCCGCTGGAATTCTATGCCTATTCCATGGCGCAGCTGGAAGGCGTGGATGAGCCGGCCACCCACTCCGGCATGCTCGATATGCTGCGTGACTGGGGCCTGCGGGTGAACCCGGAAGTGCGGGTCTGCCAGGGCGTGGACCAGTTGCTGACCTTTTATCATGGAATTCTCGACAAGCGTGATCGGCTCGATTACGACATCGATGGTGTGGTGTACAAGGTGGACCGCTTTGATTGGCAGCGGGATCTGGGCTTTGTCAGCCGCGCGCCGCGCTGGGCCACCGCCCACAAATTCCCGGCTCAGGAAGAGCTGACCACGCTCAACGGCGTCGACTGGCAGGTCGGTCGTACCGGCGCGTTGACGCCGGTGGCGCGGTTGGAGCCGGTGTCGGTGGGGGGCGTCACGGTCAGTAATGCCACCCTGCATAATATTGATGAGATCCAGCGGCTGGATATTCGTATCGGCGATACCGTGGTGGTGTACCGGGCCGGGGACGTGATTCCCAAAGTGGTTCGCCCTATCCCTGAGCGGCGCCCGGCGGAGGCTCAAATCATCACCTTGCCCAGCCATTGTCCGGTTTGTGGCAGCGATATTCTCCGCGGCGATGGCGAAGTGGTGGCTCGCTGTACCGGCGGTTTGATCTGTGGTGCCCAGCAACGCGAGGCGATCAAGCATTTCGCGTCGCGGCGAGCCATGGATATTGATGGGTTGGGCGACAAGCTGGTGGACGCCCTGGTGGATCAGGAACTGATTGCCACGGTGGCCGACCTATACCGTCTCAAGCCCGAGCAAGTGGCCGGGCTGGAAAGGATGGGCGACAAGTCCGCCGAGAACCTGATTGCTGCCCTCGAGGTCTCGAAGACAGTGAGTCTGGGGCGCTTCCTGTTTTCCCTGGGCATCCTGCAGATTGGCGAGGAAACGGCCAAGAACCTGGCCGATTGCTTCGGTGATCTGCAAACCATTCGCCGGGCGCCGCCGTTGTTGCTGCTGGCGGTGCCCGATGTGGGCATGGAAGTGGCCAAGGCCATTGGCGCTTTCTTTGCCGAAGCTGACAACGAAGCGGTGATCGATGGACTGCTGTCGGCAGGGGTGTCGCCCCAATCCGATGGCCAACCCTCGGCAGCCTTTACTGCCTCCCTGACGCTGGCACACCTGCTGAAATCTGCCAAGCGCCTGGGCATGGATCTGGAAGGCATTGGTGACAAGTCGCTGGAAACCCTGGCCAGCCATTACACCACCGTGGCCGGGCTGGTGGCAGGGGCGGCGGAAGGCGCGGGAGCAGAACCCAAGGGCGTGCGCTCTGGTGTCATGCTGCAACTGCGCAAGGCGCTGGCGGAGAACCAGTGGCAGGCACGGCTGGAAGATGCCGAAGCCATGGCCAGCGAACTGCAGGCACGGGCACCGGCCCAGGCGGAGAGCCGCCCACTGGATGGCCAGACCTGGGTGTTGACCGGCACGCTGGAAGCCTTTACCCGGGATCAGGCCAAGAAAGGGCTGCAGCAGCTGGGGGCAAAAGTGGCCGGCTCGGTGTCGAAGAACACGTCCATGGTCGCCGCAGGTGCCTCGGCGGGCTCCAAACTGGCCAAGGCCGAGGCGCTGGGGGTTGAGGTGTGTGACGAGGCCGCGCTACTGTCCTTGTTCAACGAGCACGGTATCGACCCGGGAGCATTATGAAACACTGGCTGACCCTGTTGCTGATGGCATTGGTCTTGAGTGGCTGTGCCGGCACGCCCACTAACACAGACAATGTGTGTGCGGTGTTCGATCAACGGGGGGGCTGGTTTAACAACTGGTACAAGTACGCCAGGAACACCGAGAAGGAATACGGCGTACCGGTGCCGGTGCTGATGGCGACCATCTACAAGGAATCCGGTTTCAACGCCAAGGCCAAACCGCCGCGAACCAAGCTGCTGGGTTTCATCCCCTGGAAACGCCCGTCGACGGCCTATGGCTACCCCCAGGCGCTGGACAGCACCTGGGACTGGTACAAACAGGAAACGGGGCGTCGTGGTGCCGACCGTGATGATTTCAAGGACGCTATCCAGTTTGTGGGCTGGTATCACTACCAGAGCTACAAGAAGAATGGCGTGCCCCGCAACGACACCTACAGTCTGTATCTCAATTATTATGCCGGCCACGGAGGCTATGCCCGTGGTACCTGGAAGAACAATAAATGGATGAAAGGTGCCGCCCAGCGCACCGCGCAGATGGCCAACCGTTATGAGCAGCAGATGAAGGGCTGCGGTCGCTAGTTGTGACGTTTCGGGTGGTTTCGTCGTGGTTGTTTGCCCCGTGTAGACGTCAGATGCCCAACTAGACCTCGCAAGTTTCCCTCAAATCTGCGAAGAACCCTTTTCGTCGAACGAGGATTTGAGGGAATGGCTCACCGCACGCTCCTGCGAAGAGGCGGGCTTATCCACTTAGAGCCAAAAAAAAGCCCACCGAAGTGGGCCTGGAAGGTGGAGACAATGGAGTTGCTGTTTTACGGGTAAATGCCGGCCTCCGAAATGGCATCGGTGATGGTCTTGGCGTAGTGTGAGGCACCTTTCTCCAGTCCTTTGAAACCGCCGGTGTTGAAGCTCACGGTGCGTCCGGTCCAGACAATGGCCTTCTGGTCTACGTCCCAGAGTTCGAGCCGGGCAGTATAGATATCCTCGTTTACAAAGAAGTCCGGGCTGTAAACCTGGGGGGTCATGGTCATGCCGGCACTGGCCGGAACGCTGACACCGGGATCGCCTTTGACTTCAACCGTCTTGGAGGTCTGGTCTTCAAGATGAATGGCCAGAGCGCTGTCAAAGCCGTTTTCCTTCATGCGTTTTGCCAGGTAATCCAGGCTTTTGCCTTCAACGCCCTTGTCCCCAAAGACGGTGTAGGCCGCTGTAGCTTTGACACCCATTTCGGCGAAGCGGGCAACGATGGCATCTTCCAGGTGGCCGCGCAGTTCATGATCGACCAGAACGCCCACCACAAGGGATTGGTAAGGCCCTTTCGGGGTAGCCTGGGTGCCCGTGTCGGAATTGATCACTTTGGTATCGTGGTAGCCGCTGAGGCAGGCTGACAGTACGACAGCAAGCACGGCAGTAAGAGCAATCTTCAGTTGTTTCATAGTCTCATCCTCGTAGACCTGCCGGCGCCCGCCGACAGGTCGCTATCCGTTTCAGAAGTTGTAGGCGGTGCTGAAGGACAGGTAGTCACGGTCTTCAACAACACTGTAGCTGGCGTCGTTGTAGGTGGTGTACGACAGGTCTGCCGTCAGCTTCTTGTAGGCCATGCCCAGGCTGACCCCGAGGCTGCGCGAGTCTTCCTGCATGGCATCGTCGCTGGAAAAGCCTTCTACACCATGCTTGAGGGTGACAGCCGGCGTCAGTGTCATGGCACCAATGGCATTGGCGTAAGTCGATTTGAGGGTCAGCTGGTAGCCCCAGCTGAAATCCGTGACATAGCCATCATCATCCAGATCACCCACGCCGTAGTTGGTGTGACGACGGAAGCGCATCTCTTCCTGGTCCGGCAGGTCCGGAATGTACTCGGAACCGACTTGCATGGAGACAATGGTCTTCTGTGCGCCAAGCACTTGCGGGATCACAGTGGTGAAGGCCAGCTCGGCACGCTGAATGTCGAACTCCTGGTACCCATGGACCTGGCTGCCGGAGTCGTAGACGTAATCAATGGTGCCCTGCGGGATGGAATAGCCGGCGCCCTGCACGGCAGAGGCCGGTACGCCATTCGCTTCCAGTACCCGGGAGGTTGTCAGATCCGGGGTGTTGATCTGGATCGGCATGTCCGGCAGGTAACTGAGGTTTAACGCAAGGTTGCCCACCCCTTCGAAGGTCTTGTCGGCGGTCAGGCCAAAGACCTGAATATCTTCCGGGTACTCATAGAAATAAGCCACATCGTTGCCCGGTGTAATGCCCTGGGGTAACGCGCTGCTCTCCTTGGTCACCGAGTAGTAGGGAAGACGGCTGTGATAGTTCAGGAAATAGGTGCCTACCTTGGCCTTGGCTTCGGGGAAGGCATAGTCAAACTTCAAGCCAAACTGGCCGCCGTCTTCGGGCTCGTTTTCGTCAACACGGGGAATATAGACCCCGGCGTTATAGGCGTCCTGATTGGGCAGGATCACCGAGCTGGAAAAGGTGGCATCACAACCCAGAGCGGTATTGTCCAAAGTTGAAAAGAAGGTGCCACAGCCATCCAGATTCGCTGGGCGCCATTCATACTGGTAGAAAGACTTCATGCTCAGGTTGTCGGTGAACTTGTAGTCCAGGGTCAGCATGCCAGAGGGGGTCAGGAACTCTGTGTATTCCGCGCCTGGGCGATGCAGCGCGGCCAGGTCGATGGCGTTGAGTGAGCCCAGAGAGCCACGGGAGTAGAGGCTACGACCCCAGAGCAACAGTTGGCGTCCTGCGGCGATTTTCAGCGGCTGACCCTTCAACTCGAATTTGCCGTGGACATAGACTTCCTGGAAGGTTGCACCCTGAAATTTTGAGTTACGGTGGAAACCGTCATCACTGAGCGGTTCATCAGGAATAAAGCCGTTTGGATAGTTACCATGCGGTACGTCTTTTTCCTTCTGGGTGTAGTCGTACCAGGTCTTGGCTCGGGCAAACAGGCCGAAATTGCGGAATTGCAGATTCACATCGCCTACGGCCTTGGCCACGGAGGAGACGATGTCTCCAGCCTGATAATTCAGATTGCCGTCGTCAGATACTGCGGATCCTGCGGTGCCGCCAGGAGTGTCGCCGGCAAACAGGTTGTCCTTGCTGGCAGACTCCATTCTTGCGGTGGCCCCGACCGAGGCCTTGAGGTTCCACTTGGCACTGAAATCGTCGCTGAATTTGATTTCACCGCCGGCCAAGGCCGGCGCTGAGGCAGTCAACAGGCCCAGCGCAAGGGCACTGCTGTAGCCAACAGCGATTGCTTTGCTTCGCATTATTTTGCTCTCCCACTGCCCGATGATGATCCCGGGCAGACTGTCCGTTTTTGTTTTAAAAGTGTTGTAGCGCACGTCTTGCTTCACCCGACCTCCCGGTAATGCCTGGGCATTGCGGGAGGGTCCCTGCGGGTGATGAAACTGGCAGTTTCATTTTTATGGATCACAATTCCGAAAAAATGATCTGTCGTGATCAATTCATACATACTGACTGGTATGTGGTCAATACGACGAGAGACCAATACGGTGACTTTGAGGGGGGTCATGTCACCCTGCTATGGAGAAAAAATAGGACGTTTGAACCAGGTTTCGATCCGATTGCGACAGAGAAATATACTATTAATCGATATATGTATATTTTCGAATGATGTTCGTTACTCTGGGTAACAGATGGAAGGTGATTCCATTTTTGTGACATTTTTGCGGGTTTAGCCGGTTTTTTTTAAAAAACGTGTTTGTGATTTTGGGCCCCACCGTGTTTCCCTGGTGTCGTTAATGCTTTCTGTGTGGTTTCCCTGGCAAGCCACATTTATGGGTTGCCTGTGGGGGCGGTTTGCACGCGAAATGCCATGCAAGAGCCTGCAATGGCACACAACAAAGACTATCTGTAGGGGCGCCGCTGGTGGCGCGTTCCCCAACGCCCAAAATCGCGCCGCCAGTGACGCTCCTGCGGCAAGCAGGGAGGAGGTAATCGGGGTTTTTCCTCCAATCTGCGAAGAACCAAAAAAAAGGGGCGCCAGGCGGCGCCCCGAAGGGGAAGTCTTTCCGGATCAGGCGGAAAGGAATGAATTAGAACACTTCAAACAGGCCAGCAGCGCCCATGCCACCGCCGATGCACATGGTGACGACTACGTACTTCACGCCACGACGCTTGCCTTCGATCAGGGCGTGGCCGGTCATCCGTGCCCCAGACATGCCATAGGGGTGACCAATGGAAATGGCGCCGCCGTTGACGTTGTATTTTTCGGGGTCGATACCAAGACGGTCGCGGCTGTACAGGCACTGGCTGGCAAAGGCTTCGTTCAGCTCCCACAGGCCGATATCGTCCACGGTAAGACCAAACCGTTTGAGCAGTTTCGGCACCGCGAAGACAGGACCGATGCCCATTTCATCGGGATCACATCCGGCCACCGCCATGCCGCGGTAGGCGCCAAGGGGTTGTAGACCGAGACGCTCGGCTTCGCTCGCTTCCATCAGGACACAGGCACTGGCACCGTCCGACAGCTGGGAGGCGTTACCGGCAGTGATAAAGCCGCCTTCCTGAACCTGCTGGCCGCCCTTGAACACAGGCTGCAGGCTTTGCAGGCCTTCCAGAGTGGTCTGCGGGCGGTTGCCTTCGTCCTTATCCAGGGTCACTTCCACATCGGAAATTTCCTTGGTCTCCTTGTTCATCACTTTCATGATGCTGGTCATGGGGACGATTTCATCATCGAACTTGCCGGCCTGCTGGGCCGCGGCGGTGCGCATCTGTGATTGGTAGGCGTACTCATCCTGGGCGTCGCGGGATACCTTGTAGCGGTCAGCCACGATCTCGGCGGTTTCCAGCATGGACATATAGATGTCCGGACGGTGCTGTTTGAGCCAGGGGTCGCCGGCACGGAAGGTATTCATCTTGTCGTTCTGGACCAGGGAAATGGATTCCAGGCCGCCGGCCACGGCCACGTCCATGTTGTCGACGATGATTTCCTTGGCGGCGGTGGCGATGGCCATCAGACCGGAGGCGCACTGGCGGTCCATGCTCATCCCGGACACGCTGGTGGGCAGGCCCGCACGCAGGGCGCATTGGCGAGCCACGTTGCCGCCGGTGCTGCCTTGTTGCAGGGCGGCGCCCATGATCACGTCCTGAATGGTTTCCGGATCAATGCCGGCGCGCTCGACAGCGTGCTTGATGGCATGGCCACCCAATGCCTGGGCTTGAGTGTCGTTGAACGCGCCCCGGTAGGCCTTGCCAATGGGGGTGCGAGCGGTGGATACGATAACGGCTTCTCTCATGATGCCTCTCCAATCAGTTTAAAGCTTGATGCCCTTGGCGTGGGCGGCCTTGGTCAGGATCTTGGTGACGTGGTCGCCGCCAGCGAGAATTTCCCGGGCGTTGTCCATGTTGCCAATGCGTTCGAAGTGGGCGGCTACGCCATCCACGTTGCGTTCGTTTTCATCCAGGTAGACGCCTTCGCTTTCCATCAGGCGAACCATGGCATAGCAACCGGCCCCAGCCAGAACGATGCGATGGGTGGGGGCCTGCTGGCTGCACAGGAACAGCACGGCCGGAGTGATTGCTTTGGGTTCCAGCATGGCCAGCACTTCCGGGGGCATCAGATCCTCGGTCATGCGGGTAGCGGCAGTGGGTGCAATGCAGTTGATCTTGATGTCGTATTTCTCGCCTTCCAGGCAAAGCGTATTCATCAGTCCGGCCACTGCCATTTTGGCGGCGCCGTAGTTGGCCTGGCCAAAGTTGCCATAGAGCCCTGATGTGGAGGTGGTCATGACGATGCGACCATAGCTTTGTTCGCGCATGATCGGCCATACCGCCCGGGAGCAAATTTCAGAGCCGGTGAGATGTACGGCCACTACTTTGTCCCAGTCGTCCTGGGTCATTTTGGCAAAGCTCTTGTCGCGCAAAATCCCGGCATTGTTGATCAGCACATCGACCCGTCCCCAGGTGCCCATGGCCTGCTTGACCATGGCCTCCACCTGCTCGGGGCTGGACACGTCGGCGCCGTTGGCAATGGCTTCGCCGCCAGCCGCCTGAATCTCTGCCACGACTTTTTCCGCCGCTTCGCTGGAACCGCCACTGCCGTCACGGGCGCCACCAAAATCGTTGACCACCACCTTCGCGCCCAGACGGGCCAGTTCCAGTGCGTGGGATTTCCCCAGGCCGTTTCCGGCACCGGTGACGATCGCCACCTGGTTATCAAATCGAATGGTCATGCTTGCTTCTCCAAGGGTTTATGCCGCTGGCCGTCACTAAAGGCAGGCGCGACACGTGAGACGCGAATGGGGCGCCAGATCAAATTCGTCACAGAGGCTGAGAAAGGCTTTTCTCGATGCACCCTGTGACCTCTGTGATAAAAACCTGCTTCGTATTCTGCGGCCTGACAGGCTCTCCTACAGGTGTGCGGTTATGCCGGTACGATCACCAGACTCAACCATTCGGCGATCAGAGCAGGTTTTTCCTGGCCTTCAATTTCCACCTGCACACCATGGCGCAGTTGCCACTCGTTATCTGAGCGACGTTTCACTTCCATCAGGGTGAACTGGCCACGCACCTTGCTGCCCTCGCGGACCGGGTTCATGAAACGCACTTTGTCGAACCCGTAATTGATGCCCATCACCTGGCCCTCAATGACGGGGAGAACATCCATGGCCATGGCCGACAGCAGTGACAGGGAGAGAAACCCGTGGGCAATGGTGGCGCCAAAGGGGCTTTCCTTTGCCGCGCGCGCGGGATCGGTGTGAATCCATTGCGGATCTTCCGTCAGATCGGCAAAGCCATCGATGCGCCGCTGATCCACGGTGCGCCAGGTGGATTGACCCGGGCTTTCACCGATTCGGGTTTGCAGGTCCTCGATCCGGACTGTCTCTCTGCTCATTGTGCTCTCCCTGATTGTGCTTGTGACATGGCACAAACGCATAATTTCAGAATTATATTTTGAAAACGGCAGTATGCAGGGCGGCGTAAATGACCGTAAAGGGTGAAAAGCGGCGTGAAGGGCGAGATTTCCGACACCGGGCGCGTCAAGGTCAATGGTGGTGGGTGGCGGCTGTGCCAAAATTCAAGAAAACAACCGGGGCCCGGCCGGGATGCTGGCGGCCCACAAGCAGGCTGTTCAACAGCCTGCTAGCGAATACAGAGGACCGAGGACCCATGGCGGATCAAAGCGAAGCACTGGCCTGTGAACCCCGTAATGCCATTCTGGACGCGGCGGCCTTGTGTTTTATGGAGCGAGGCTTCAACGCAACCAGTATTGATGATATTGCCCGCCGACTATCGGCCACCAAGGGCATGGTTTATCACTACTTTGGTTCCAAGGCAGAGCTGTTTTTCGAGATTCACCATCGCGCCATGGACGCGCTGTTCGCCGAGGTGGAACCGGTGGCCGAGCAGTCCTTGCCTGCACCGCAACGTTTCACGGAAATGGCGCGTCGCTATGTGCGTACCCTGATCGAGACCCAGCCCTATCAGCGGGCGGTGTCCGAGGCGGTGCAAATGGTGCTGCGCAACAGCACTACCGAAGACCAGCGCAGCCAGCTCACCAGGCTCCAGGAACGCCGCAATCGCTGCGAAGCCCTGTTTATGACTGTCCTTGAAGAAGGTATGGCCGAAGGCACCATGTGTGCCTTGCGCCCACGGGTGTCCATCAAGCCAGTGTTTGGTGCCATGAACTCGGTGATTAACTGGTATCACCCTCGCGATGGCGAAACCGAAGAAGAGATCCAGGCGTTGGTGGACGAAGTGGTGGGCGTGGCGCTGCGGGGAATCATTAAAGGCAGTTAACAGGGAATAGTGAACAGTTAACAGCGGCGCGGTAACGCGTTATGTAATTTGAAAGGCATGAGGCCGCGCCCAGAATTTGGACGCGGCCTCATGCCTTTACACAAAAAGAAAAAGCCTAATAAAGCTTG